>CAYRZN010000078.1:0-12482 GCA_964428825.1 uncultured Aeromicrobium sp. | reverse complement strand
GACCCGATGAGGATCTGCCTGATCGCCTCGTCGAGGTTCCCCATCCGCGAGCCGTTCCACGGCGGCCTCGAGGCGCACACCGCCACGCTGGCGCAACGCCTGCACGCGCGAGGGCACGACGTCAGCGTCTTCGCCGCTCCCGGCTCCGACCCCGCCTTCACGACCGACTACCTCAGTGTCGAGGAGTTCGTCCCGAGCAGCACGGCCCGTCACGACGTGGGGGCCCAGCCGGACCGGTGGATGAGTGAGCACCACGCCTACCTGCGCCTGATGCTCGACCTCGCCGAGAGCAGTCGCTCGCGCTTCGACCTGGTCCACAACAACTCGCTGCACCACCTGCCCGTGGCCATGGCGCGGGCCCTGCAGGTGCCGGTCCTGACGAGCCTGCACACGCCGCCGACGCCTTGGCTGGAGTCCGCCATCCGCATCGACGACGGGGCCTCCCGTTTCACTGCGGTCAGTCGGTCGACCGCTGCCGCGTGGCGGCACGCGGTCGACGCCGCGGTCGTGCGCAACGGCGTCGACACCGATCGCTGGCGTCCGGGTCCGGGCGGCGGCCCCGTCGTCTGGTCCGGCCGGCTCGTCCCGGAGAAGGCGCCCCACCTGGCCCTCGACGCGGCACGCCAGGCCGGTCGGGAGATCGTGCTCGCGGGCCCCGCGTCCGATGCGGTCTACTTCGAGACGGAGGTGGCTCCGCGCCTGGACCGGCACGCGACGTGGGCGGGCCACCTGGGTGGACGTGAGCTCATCACGCTCGTCGGTTCGGCCTCGGTCGCCGTGGTCTCGCCGGTCTGGGACGAGCCGTTCGGGCTCGTCGCGGCCGAGGCGATGTCGTGCGGCACGCCCGTCGCGGCGTTCGCGCGCGGCGGGCTCCGCGAGATCGTCGTCGACGGCGCAGGCGTGCTGGCCCGTCCCGATGACGTCAGCTCCTTGGCCGCAGCCATCGAGACGGCCTCGCGCCTGGAGCGTCGCATGGTCCGTGGCCACGCGGTGGCAGAGCTGGGCATCGACGCGATGGTCGACGGCTACGAGCAGCTGTACCGGTCGTCGACGCTGGCGGTCGCCTCGTGATCGGCTACTACGTCCACCACCACGGTCGCGGGCACCTGCACCGCGCGCTGTCGGTCGCGCGGGAGCTCGACGGGTGCCTGGTCGGGCTCAGCACGCTCGAGCGACCCGCCGAGTGGACCGGTGCGTGGATCGACCTCCCCGACGACGCGGACGGCGCCGAGGCGGTCGACCCGACGGCCGGCGGGGCCCTGCACTGGGTCCCCGAGCGGCACCGGGGACTGCGCGAGCGGATGGGCGAGATCTCCCGCTGGATCATCGACGTCGAGCCGGACCTGCTCGTCGTCGACGTCTCGGTCGAGGTCGCGCTGCTGGCGAGGCTGCACGGGGTGCCCGTCGTGGTGGTGGCCCAGCCCGGTGACCGGCGCGACGCGCCGCACACCCTCGGGTACGGCATCGCCGACCGCGTCGTGGCGGCCTGGCCCACCGATGCGCGCGGGATGCTGACCTCCGACGTGGTCGACGAGGACCAGCTCATGCACGTCGGCGCGTTCTCGCGCTTCGACGACCGTCCGGTCACGGCATCGGGCAGCGACGGCGGACGTCACGTCGTCGTGCTGCACGGCGCCGGAGGCACCGAGCTCTCCGGCGCCTAGCTGGAGTCGGCCAAGCAGCGGACGCCCGGGTGGACCTGGACGGTGCTGGGCGAGGGTGGCGTGTGGGTCGACGACCCCTGGGACGATCTGTGCCGCGCCGACGTGGTGATCACGCACGCGGGGCAGAACGCGTTGGCCGAGGTCGCCGCCGCCCGTCGACCCGCCGTGGTCGTCCCGCAGTCGCGGCCCTTCGACGAGCAACGCGCCATGTCAGCGGCGCTGGACCAGCGGCCCGACCTCCCGGTCGTGGTGCGGGGCGGTCTCCCGGGCGACGACCTGGAGGCCGTGCTCGAGAAGGCTTCGCACCTCGACGGTGGGGCGTGGGCGGCCTGGAACGACGGCCGGGGTGCGGCCCGCCTCGTCGCGGTGCTGCGCGACCTCGAGACCGGGCGTCGTGGCTGAGCGCACGGTCGTGGTCACGGTCGTCCACAGCCGTCACGACCACCTGGTCCGACAGCGCGAATTGCTGGCCGCCAGTCGCGTCCGCCCCGCAGCGCATGTCGTCGTGCGGATGGGCGACGACGTCGAGGTCGAGCTCCCGGGCGGCGTCGACACCACGTGGATCGACGTCTCGGTCGGTGCGCAGGGCCTTCCCCTCGCCGCGGCCCGCAACGCCGGAGCCCGGGAGGCGTTGCGCCACCGCCCTGATCTGCTGGTGTTCCTCGACGTCGACTGTCTGCCGGACCCTGACCTCGTCGGCACGTACCAGGCAGCGTCCGAGGTCGCGCCCGACGCCGTGCTCTGCGGGCCCGTGACCTACCTGCCGCCGCCTCCGCCCGACGGGTACGACCTCGCGCGCCTGCAGTCCGCGGTCGACCCGCACCCGGAACGCCCGGCGCCGGCGCCGGGCGACGTGAGGCGCAGCGATGCGCACGAGCTCTTCTGGTCGTTGTCGTTCGCCATGACGCCCGGGACGTGGGACCGGTGCGGAGGCTTCGACGAGGCCTACGTGGGCTACGGCGGCGAGGACACCGACTTCGGCCAGCGCATACGTGCCGCTGGCGTGGACCTCGCCTGGGTCGGGGGCGCCGACGCCTTCCATCAGCACCACCCGGTGAGCCGGCCCCCGGTCGAGCATCTCGATGACATCCTGCGCAACGGTGCGGTGTTCCACGCCAGGTGGGGGTGGTGGCCCATGGGCGGGTGGCTCGACGAGATGGCGACGCTCGGCCTGGTTCGCCGCGAGGGCGAGGGATGGGTGCGCGCGGACGCCGGCGCGGAGAGCCGGGTCGGGCCGGTCAGTCACCCTCGATCGTGAAGTCGCGGAAGTTGACGTCGCGACGGATCAGCTGGCGGGCGACGTCGCCCAACGAGGTGTTCTGGACGAATGCCTGACCCTTGAGCAGGGCCATGGCGTCCGCAGGGTGCACCCCGACCTGGGCGACCACCATGCCGGCGGCCTGGTGCACCTCGGCGCGCACGGCCCATGAGCTCGCCGCGACGTCGGGAACCCCCGGTGCGGTACCGCTGCTCTGCAGCAGCGCCGCACCCACGGCGTGCCCGAGGAACTCGGCCGAGCGGGGGTCCTGCGGCAACGCGCCGCTGAGGCGGTGCACCGTCAGGACGCCGAGGGGATCGCTCTCGCGCAGCAGGGGTGCGGCCACGACGACGCCGACCGGTCCGAGGTCCCGGGCGTGCTCCTGAAGCATCGGCCACCGGGCGTCGTCCTCGCCGAGCCGGGCCCAGACGACCGTGCCGGTCGTCTGGGCGTCGACGCTGGGACCCTCGCCCGCCACGTCCTGCACGTCCTGGAGGCGGCTGGCAAGATCGCTCGTCGCGGCGATGACCATGCGCGGATCGTCGCCGCTGCGCAGGGTGATGGCGGCGCCGTCGGCCCCCAGGAACCGCCGCGCGGCCTCGCACAGGCGCTCGGCCGTGGGCGCTCGTCGGTCCAGCTCGCTCAGGACGCGCACGAACCTGCGGACGAGGTGGTCGTCGGTGTCTGACACGTGCGCTCCCCTCGCGCGGTACTTGTGCCGAACCTGGTCCAGCGGTAGACATCGGGAAGGGGGTACCCATGACGAAGCCCGTCGACGCGCTCACGGTGGCGCGGCTGGCGACCGAGATCGCCGAGGCCGGGTCCGAGCTGCGGACCATCGAGCACGTGGTCGACTCCGCGGTCCAGATCCTTGAGGTTCAGCACGGCGGAGTCACGATGTTCGAGGATCGAGGTCGCGGCCTCAGCTCCCTCGGGGCGTCGGCGAGCGAGGTCGAGAAGGCCGACGCGCTCCAGCACGAGCTGCGCGAGGGCCCGTGCGTCGACGCCGCGGTCGAGGGGCGGGTGGTCTGGTCGTCCGACCTCGCGGGCGACGACCGCTGGCCCCAGTGGGGTCCCCGCGCCGTCGAGCTCGGGCTGCGTTCGATCCTCTCGGTCGAGCTGCACTCGCGACACCGCCGCATCGGCGCCCTCAACCTCTACGGGCAGGAGCCGCGGGAGTTCCTCCCCGACCACCGCGACCTCGCGTGGCTGCTGGGTCGCCAGGCCTCGGCCGCCCTGCTGCACCTGCGGACCGAGCAGGGTCTGCAGGAGGCGTTGAGCACGCGCACCCTGATCGGTCAGGCCGAGGGCATCCTGATGGAGCGCTTCGGCATCGACGCCGACCGGGCCTTCGAGGTGCTCCGTCGCTACTCGCAAGACGCCAACGTCAAGCTGCGCGACGTCGCGGCGCACATGGTGGACTCGCGCAGCCTCCCGGACGGTTCCTCGCAGGCGTAGACCGCCAGCGACGTGTACGCGAAGCCCCACGGGGAACGCAGTCGGTCATGAGCACGACGCAACGCGACCTCGCCCGCACCCTCGTGCGCGAGCACGGCCGGACGTTCGCCGAGGACGCCGGCATCACCCTGCGCGACAAGCCGTCGCCCCTCTGGCGGCTCCTCGTGCTCGCGCTGCTGCTGTCGGCACGAATCGACTCGGGGGTCGCCGTGGCCTCGGCGAAGGAGCTCTCCGCGGCGGGCTGGCGGACCCCGCAGCGCATGCGCGCCGCCACGTGGCAGCAGCGCGTCGACGCGCTCGGCCGCGGTGGCTACCGCCGCTACGACGAGCGGACCTCGACCCAGCTCGAGGACGCCGCGGTGCTCGTGCTCGACCGGTGGGGCGGTGACCTTCGACGGTTGCACGGCGAGGCCGGTGCGGACGCCTCCCGGCTCGCGGAGCTGCTCCAGGAGGTCAAGGGCATCGGTCCGGCCGGAGCCTCGATCTACCTCCGCGAGGTGCAGGCCGTCTGGACCGACGTGGCCCCCTACGTCGACGACCTGACGCTCGAGGGCGCGCGCGTGGCCGGCCTGCCGGACGACCCGAGCCGGTTGGCGGGGCTCGTCCCGGCGGCGGACCTGACGCGCCTCGTCGCCGCGTGCGTCCGGATCGCGCGCGACCCGCAGCTGCTGGGGTCCTGAGCATGGTGGGCGACCTCGTGGCCCGTGCTCGCGACGCTCTCGCGCGGCGGCCACGGGTCCCTCGGGCTGCGAAGGCGGCGACCGCCGCGGTCCTGGCGTGGCTGGCGGTGCAGCCGCTCGGTGGTGCGGCGGACGAGTACCCGTACTACGCCCCGCTGGGCGCCGTCATCGCCGTGTCCGCGACGGTCGCCGACTCCGTGCGGGCGTCGCTGCAGGGGGTCGCGGCGATCCTGCTCGGCGCCGCGCTCGCGGTGTGCGTCGGGGCGGTCGTCCCGACGGTGCCGGGGCTGGCGGCCGTCGTGCTGCTCGGGACGCTCGTGGCCGGGTGGTGGCGGCTGGGGGAGATGGGCGGCTGGGTGCCGATCTCGGCGTTGTTCGTCCTGATCATCGGCAGCAGCGGACTGGCGGACTTCGTGACCGGCTACGTCGTGCTGACGGGGCTCGGCGCCGTGGTCGGGGTGCTGGTCAACGCGCTGCTCCCGCCCATGCCGCTCGCGCCGGGCGATCGCGAGCTCACCGACGTGCGAGAGGCACTGGCGGCCCAGCTCGACGACCTGGCCGGCGGACTGCGCAGCGAGGACCCGCTCGACCGGTCCGCCTGGCTGGAGCGGCACCACGACATCCGTCCCCAGGCCCGCGCCATGGGCCTGCTGATGGCACAGTCGGCGCAGGTCCGTCGGGTGAACTGGCGAGCCCGTCGCTGGCAGGAGCACGCCGACCGCCAGGCCGAGCACGCCCGTGCCCTCGAGCGCCTCTCGCTGGTCGTCGACGACCTGGCCGGCCTCCTGGTGCGCAGCGAGAACGCCGACCTCCCCGCGGTCGCCCTCGGGCCGCGCCTGCGCGAGCCGGCGGCGACGGCGATGGAGGCGGTCGCACGGATGCTGCGCGACCACGACGCTGGGGACGAGCCCCCGTCGTCCGACACCGTCGGTGAGGCGCAGCGTGCCGTGGAGGACCTGGCGACAGCCGTCACCGAGCGCATGCGGGCGGGCGTGACGGACGTGCTCGAGGCGGGAGCGGTCGTGACCGCCCTGCGCCAGCTCGTGGCGACGGCCTGACGTGTGGCGGGGCGGACCCGTTCAGGCCGCGGCCGCCTCCGGTCGGCGCTCGGACGAGCGCCCGGTGAGTGCGAGCCAGCCCCAGCCGGCAGCGAGCAGCACCATGGCGAGGACGCCCCACGGCCGGTAGACGTGCTCCTGCCAGAACATGACCGCGCCGACCGCCACCAGGACCGCGCCCGGCGCCGCCCGCACGAGCCCGACCTCCCGCGCGGCGACGACGATCGCGACGGCGGAGGCGGCGATGTACGCGTAGCTGCCCACGTCGCCGAGGTCGCCGGCGACCCGGAAGAGGGTGCCGAGGCCCACGCCGCCGTCGTGTTTGACGGCACCGGCTGCGATGCCGGCGATGACGTCGAGGCTCGTGTAGAAGCAGGCGTAGGTGAACGCCAGGACGCCGGCGACCACGCCGCCTACGCGGCTCGAGCGGCGCGCCACCAGCCAGGGCCCGAGCGCCAGCAGCGGGAACACCGGGAGCAGGACGGTGTGCATCATCTGCCAGTGGTGCGCGGCCTCGAACGTGAGCCGGGGCGGATGGGTGAGCCCCACGGCCGCGATGACGAGCGGCGGCAGGGTCGCGGCGACGATGAGGCGCGTGCGATGATCCATGCCCTCACGGTAGGTCCGGGTCACCGTTCGCGCCGGTGGCCTCGGCCCGTGACCCGACGCCCGAGGTGGCCTACCGTCAGGACATGTGTCGGAACATCCGGGTCCTCCACAACTTCGACCCGCCCACGACCGATGACGAGGTCCGCGAGGCCGCGCTGCAGTTCGTCCGGAAGGTCAGCGGGTCCACCCGTCCGTCCCGGGCGAACGCCGAGGCCTTCGAGCGGGCGATCGACGAGATCGCCCTCGCGACGCGCCACCTGCTCGACGACCTCGTGACGAAGGCGCCGCCGAGGAGCCGCGAGCGCGAGGCGGTCAAGGGACGGGAGCGGCACGAGAAGCGCATGGAGCGCGAGGTCCGCATCCGCACAGGTCAGACCGCGTCCTGAGCCGCTCCGGATCGTCCCTGCCCGCCGGCGGTCAGGGCGCCGGGACGAATCCCTGCGACCCGAGCAGGGGCACCGTGCGGGAGCCGTCGACGTCGGCAGCGCGGCGCACCTCGTCGTGCTGCCCGGCCGCGACGCAGAGCTGCCCACCCGCGCAGGCCACGAGGTGCGACTCCTCCCGTCCAACGACCAGCCGGTAGGAGTCGGCCGCCCAGGCGGCCTCGGGGGAGAGGCCTCGCCAGTCGTGGTCCTCGAGGGCCGCGAGGATCGCGCCGGCACCCCAGAGGTCCTCGACGGCCGGGCGTAGCGAGCCGTCGGGCCACGCGGCCCCGGCCGCGATGACGGCAACCGTCTGTTCGTCCTCGTCGTGCTCGCGCGCCAGCCAGTCGGCGACCGCTCGCGCGTTGTGGAGCGAGCCGGCGACGACCGTGGTGACGCGCGCGGCGAGGTCGAGCGCGAGGCGACCGGTGGGGTCCGCGGGATCGACGGGCCAGACGGGCGCGCCCCCGTCCAGCCCGTGGGTCACGTCCGTCGTCGTGTGCAGCACGTCGACGACGACGGCCACGTCGACTCCGTCGCCCACGGCCGCGGCGCCCGCGGCGCCCCACTCGAAGCGCACGGTGTGCGCGAGCTGTGCCAGAGCGGGATCCATGTCCTCCAGTCTGCCCGGACCGCGGTCAGATACGTTTCTGTACTGAAGTGCGTGACCGGCGCCACGTCGGAGGCTAGGCTCGCGCTCGAACCGGAGGTCGCCCATGCGCGCTGTCGTGTGTCATCGAGAAGAGCTCACCGTCGAGGAGGTGCCGGACCTCGTGCCGGGCCGTGGCCAGGTGCTGGTCAAGGTGCTGCGCGCCGGCATCTGCGGGTCGGACCTGCACGCCCGCCACCACTCGCGGCTGACCCACGACACGGTCAAGGAGGTCGGCTACGACGACTTCATGACGCCGGAGGACCGGGTCGTGATGGGGCACGAGTTCGTGGGTGAGGTCGTCTCCTACGGCCCCAAGACGCACGGCCGCTGGCCCGTGGGCACCCGGGTCGTGTCCCTCCCGCTGGTGCGGACCGAGCACGGCCTGCAGATGACCGGCCTGACCCCGAAGGCCGGAGGTGGCTACGCCGAGCACGTCCTGGTCTCCGAGGCCGTCACGATGGAGGTCCCCGCCGGCGTGCCGGTCGACCACGCCGCGATGACCGAGCCGCTCGCCGTGGCCTGGCACGCGGTCCGCAAGGGACGGGTGGGGCGCAAGGACACGGCGGTCGTGATCGGCTGCGGGCCCATCGGCCTCGCCGTGATCCTCATGCTCAAGGCGTCCGGCGTGAAGAACGTCGTGGCCAGCGACTTCTCCGCCGGCCGACGGGAGCTGGCCCGGCAGTGCGGGGCCGACGCCGTGGTCGATCCCTCGGTCGAGTCGCCCTGGGACCGGTTCACGGGCGACAAGCGCTACGTGACCGACGCCCCGAGCTTCATGGAGCTCGGCATGTCCACGATGGAGAAGCTCCGCCGGCTGCCCAAGGTGCCGTGGTGGCGCGCGTTCCAGATCGCCGAGAGGCTCGGCGCCCTGCCGACCGGCCCGGTCGTGTTCGAGTGCGTCGGCGTCCCGGGCATCATCGAGCAGATCAGCACCGCCGCCCCGCTCCAGAGCCGCATCGTCGTGGTCGGTGTCTGCATGGAGCCCGACACCTTCCGCCCCGTCATGGCGATCAACAAGGAGCACGAGCTGCGGTTCGCGTTCTGCTACGACCCGGCCGAGTTCCGTCAGGTGCTGGTGTGGCTCGCCGACGGCACGGTCGACCCGTCCCCGCTGCACACCGGAACGGTCGGGCTCGACGGGGTGGCGACGGCGTTCGACCAGCTCGGCGACCCCGAGCTGCACGCCAAGATCCTGGTGGACCCCTCCAGCTCGGTCACGAGCGCCTGAGGGGCGGGTCTACTCCGACTCGTAGGGCCAGCCGCGGTCGACGAAGGCGGTGCGGACGGCCGCGCGCTTGGCCTCGACGGGGTGGTCGAACAGCGTGCGGCCGTGGGTGCCGTCGATCACGACCTTCTTGCCGTCGCGATGGATGCCGACGACCTGGTCGCGCGCGAGCGTGCGACGGTCCTTGCCGTGCTGCACCACGACGCGGTCGTCGTGCACCTCCAGGTGGTGCTCCGACTCCAGCACCACGGCCGCGGCCGCCAGGCCGAGGAGGAGTCCGACGACGCCGCGCAGCGCCCACTGCCACGGCTCGTCGAAGTCGCCGACCCACCGCAGGGGCTCGCTGAACGGGATGACGGGCACGTCGGCCAGCCAGCTCGCGGCGAGCGGCGCGAGCAGGAGTACCGCGGCGCCACCGGCACCGAGCAGCCCGTAGGTCCAGACGACGTCCTCGCGCTCCGATCCCAGGTGCGCAGGAGGCCGGACCGACACGGTCAGGACTCGGGGGACTCGTCGTCGGAGTCGTCGCCCGGCTCGGGCGCGCTGTCGACGGGCTCGTCGCGGGGCGGGGCCGGTGTCGAGGACGACGTGCTGCCGGCGCGAAGAGCCGGCGGACCGAGCACGGCCTGCTTGACGAGGTCGTAGGCGTGGGCGACGCCGGACAGGGCCCGGTCGGACGCCTCGACCCAGGACAGACCCTCGCCGAGGTTGCGGTGGAGGAGTGTCAGGTAGAGCGACGGCCGGGGCATGGGGTCAACCTTACGTTCCAGCTCCGGACATCAGGCGCACCCCGGGTCGACGTCGGGCAGGAGTCGCGGTCGCGGCAGGAGCCCCGGCGCCGTCGACACCGCCCGAAGGGGCGCCGGGTCCGCAGGACTCGTTGCCACTGCGGTGCTGTCGACCGAGTTCGGGTGGGGAGGTCTCCTAGACTGTCGCCGTGATCTTCCGGGAGGTGGCTGAGGGGCGTCCGTACCCCGAGCACGATCTGAGCGCCTCGCGCTGGGCCGAGATCTCGCCGAGCCAGGTGCGCCTCGACGACCTGACGACCACGAAGAGCAAGCTCGACCTGGCCCACCTGCTCGACGACGACTCGACCTACTACGGCGACCTCTTCGCGCACGTCGTGAGCTGGCAGGGCCGTCTGTACCTCGAGGACGGGCTGCACCGTGCGGTCCGTGCCGCGCTGCAGCAGCGACACATGCTGCATGCCCGCGTCTACACGATGGGAGCGCGTCGATGAAGCGCACGACGAACCTGCTGGCGACGGTGGCGGCCATCGGACTGTTCGTCGGGGGCGGATTCGTGGGCTGGAACCTGCTCACGGCAGAGGCCGACACGGTCGCCGAGCCCACCTGCACCGAGCGTCGCGTCGAGACGGGGGAGCCGCTCACCCCGAACCTGGTCCAGGTCAACGTGCTCAACGCGTCGGGCCGGAGCGGGCTGGCTAACCGGGTCAGCATCAACCTGCAGCGCTACGGGTTCATCGAGGGCGGCATCGAGAACAGCGAGAGCGAGATCCCGGTCGACCACGTCGCGATCTTCACCGACGATCCCGAGGACCCCATGGTCCAGCTCGTGGCCCAGCAGTTCCAGGTCGCGCCGCAGATCGTGGCGCCGGACGTCCCGATCGACTCCGTCGGTGTCACGGTCGTGGTCGGGCCGAGCTACACCGACCTGAACCCCGCACCGCCCACCGAGATCCCCGCGACGCGTCCGCTCGACGTGTGCGTGCCGCTCGCCGAGCTGTAGCGGCCCGGCCGGCCGGTCACCGGCGTCACTGTCCCCAGCCGGCGAGCCGACCGTGACGGGCGACCAGGCTGAGTCGACGGTCGACTTGGTCGCGCACCTGGCGTGAGCTCACGATCAGCATCTCGTCGCCGGCCATGATGCGGGTGGTCGTGGTGGGCACGATCGTGCGCTCGCCTCGGACGATCAGCGAGACCATCGCGCCCGACGGCAGGCGGAGCTCGCCGACCTCGATGCCCGACAGCCGCGACGTCGGGCCGACGCGCACCTGCAGGAGGTCGGCCGAGATCCGCTCGAGCGGTGCCGACTCGATCTCGAGCTCGCGCACCTCGCCCAGCACGCCGCACCAGCGCGCGAGCGCCCCGAGCGGGGCGGCCTGGGCCAAGGTGTAGACGACGACGGCCACGAAGACGATGTTGAACAGGTCGCGCGAGCCCGGGACGTCGTTCGCGAGCGGGATCGTGGCCAGGATGATGGGCACCGCGCCCCGCAGGCCGGCCCAGCCGATGAACGCCTGCTCACGCCAGCCGACGCCGAACCACACCGCGCACGCCGCGATCGACAGCGGGCGGGCCACGAACGTCAGGATCGCCCCGGCAGCCAGGCCCATCCCGACGTGCCACCAGGAGAACTCGTCCGGGTTTGCGAGGAGCCCCAGCATGACGAACAGCGCGATCTGGGCCAACCAGCCCACGCCCTCGACGAACGACCGGGTGGCGGTGCGGTGCGGCAGCTCGGTGTTGCCCAGCGCGAGGGCGGCCACGTAGATCGCGGCGAAGCCCGACGCGTGGATGCCGGCGGCGGACGCGTAGGCGAGGATCGCGAACGCGAGCACGACGAGGGGGTAGAGACCGGAGGCGGGCAGGGCCACGCGGCGCAGCAGCCACCCGCCCAGCGCGCCGATCGCGAGGCCGATCGCGACGCCCACGACGACCTCGTACACGATGAGTGCCGCGAACGCGGCGATCCCGCCCTCGGCCAGCTCGCCCGTGCTGATCGCGACGACGAGCACCACGATGGGGGCGTCGTTGAGCCCGGACTCGGCCTCGAGCGTGCCGCTGACGCGGTGCTTGAGCGGCACGGCCCGCAGGACCGAGAAGACGGCGGCCGCGTCGGTGGGCGTGAGCACCGCGGCGAGCAGGACCGCAAGGGTCCAGTCGAGTCCGAGGAAGGCGTGGGCGCTGAGGGCCACGACGAGCACGCTGACGACGGAGCCGAGGGTCGCGAGCAGGAGCCCGAAGCCGATCGACGGGCGCACGTGCGCCCAGTTCGTCGTGATGCCGCCTTCCGCAAGGATCAGCATCAACGCTGCGAAGCCGAGCGAGAGCGCCAGGTCGGCGTCGTCGAACTCGATGCCCAGGCCGTTGGTGCCGAGCAGGAGCCCGAGCCCGAGGTACATCAGCAGGGACGGCAGGCCCGCGGTGACCGAGAGGCGCACGGCGAGCACCGCGACGATCAGGACGGCGGACCCGATCAGGAGGAACCGGTCGAGGTCGTGGACGTCCACCGCGGCCTCCCCGGTTCAGTGTCGTGAGGGCGCGAGTCTATCGGCCTCCCCGGCGCTGCCGTGCGGGTCCGGGTGTTCGGCGCCGACCGTCGTCGTCGCTCGCCTAGACTCGCGTCGGGCCGCCGGGCCCGTGGACCCCACCGAGCGCGAGGTGCGATGAGCAAGACGGCGTTGATCACCGGTATCACTGGTCAGGATGGTTC
>CAYRZN010000077.1:155-12493 GCA_964428825.1 uncultured Aeromicrobium sp. | reverse complement strand
CCTCAGCCGAGGGCAACCATCTCGTGCAACGTCGAGCCCGTCAGCCGCTCGTCGAGCCCGTCGACGTTGATCGTCAGCTCGTAGTCGGACTCGAACCGGAAGTAGCCGGGCCGGCCGATGAGGGAGCGGACGAGCGGCTTGACCGCGCGGTTGCGGACGACAGGCATGTCGTCGAGCAGGTCGTGGGCGTGGGAGATGCGGCGGACGTCGAGCCGCAGGTCGAACTCACCCGGCGAGGAGAGCCGGATCCACTCCGGTCGCGCGCGGTGGGCGACGTCGTCGTACGGCATGGGGCCCTCGGTCAGCTCGAACTCGCCCGAGCTCAGGATGACCTTGTCGCCCTGCGCGATCATCGCGGCCGTCGTCATGTGGCGGTCCCAGCGCTTCTGCGTGAGGACCGTGGCGAACAGCATCGTGAACTCGGGCGTGTACAGCCGGCCCCAGTGCCAGCGATCGATGATGCGCGGCATCTGGCCGACGCCCCAGTTGTGGTCGTGGTACCCGAGGCCTGTGGCGTCGATCGTCTCGCCACCGATCTGCACCGTGCCGCTGACCCTCGCGCGGGGACCGGGGACCACCCAGCCGAAGTACTGCTTCGCGCCGTAGGTCGTCCGGCCTGAGCCGGGCATCCAGCTGGGCACCTCGTTGGCGAAGGTCAGGTCGAACACCAGTCCGTCTCCCTCGAGGTGCACGTGGTGCACCGGCAGGCCGTCCGACGGGTACTCGCTGCGGATCGAGTTGGGCCCGATCTTCACGTCGGCCGACTCCGTCGAGAACGACGCCTGCTTCTTCGGGTACGAGGCGTTGACCTGCGTGCGGGTGCCGTCGGGGTGGTAGACGAGCATCTCGATCGACGGGTCGCAGCCGGGCCTCTGCTCGGGGCGACGCTTCGTCAGGAAGCCGATCACGGTGTGGCCGGAATCGAGGTGGGCGTCGACGTACCAGTGCTCGAAGGCGCCGGGGTCGCCTCCGTGCAGGGCGTTGTCGCGCGGGCTGACGACGGTCAGCTCGCCGTCGCGGCCGCCGGGGCCGTTCCAGGCGTCGACGATGGTCTTGTCCATGGGGATCTCCAGGGGTGGGGGAGGATCAGCGCCGGAGGGCGCTGCTCGCGTCGAACTCGGCCTGGCGGCCGTCCATCTGTGCCTCGTACCAGTTGCGACGGTGACGGTCGACGGCTCTGGCGTGCAGCTGCCTGAGGCCCGGCAGCCGGCGCAGGATCTCCACGACGTGCATGAACGGCAGTCGCAGCAGCACGATGAGCAGACCGAACCAGGGCGACGGCATGTCGTAGCCCTTGCGCGTCCCGGGTGCCATCCACATCGCGCAGTACGCGGCGTAGACGCGGTGGTTGTACCAGGCGCGAAGACGCGTGAGGCCCTTCTGGCCCGGGCGTGGGGCGAACGCCGCGGGGAACGACTCGATGAGCTCGGTGCCGGACTCGCCGGAGTCGTAGGTGCGCGCGGCCGTGGCCATCGCGAGGACCTGCAGCTGCTCGCGGATCGTGTTCGTGGCCCATCGCGGCTGCACGCCGATCAGGTGGCCCATGTACCGGTTGAAGTGGATCAGGGCGCGCATCTCCGACGGGGTGGTGTGCACGCCGGCCAGCCACAGCGCCATGGCGGGTGCGACGGCTCCGCCGATCTGCGTCATCTGCTCGTAGGTCTGGCTGATCGGCAGGCCCCAGGCCTCGGTGTCCCAGTCCGGGTGCTCGCCGACGCGCTTGCGCACCGAGACGTGCATGACGCGCACCATCATCGCGGTCGTGCGAGCAGGTGAACCGGGCGTCATGATCTGGCCCGGCTCGGACATGTCGATCCAGAACTTGGTGGTCTCGAGGAACCGGCGCAGCGCGTTGTCTCCGGCGTAGCCGCCCGCGAGCGACAGCGGCATCGCGACGCCGGCCTCGGTGTAGATCTCGAGCGTGATCACCCCGGCGACGCTGAACAGCATCGTGCCCCAGCGGCGCCAGACCTCGGCGCCCTTCGCGACGAGCTCGGGATCGACCCAGTCGGGCACGGTCTCGAACTCCGCGAACAGGGCCCGCATCGACGCCGGGGCGTTCGGGACGGAGTCGACGCCGTGCTCCATGGCCTGCACGAGCATCTCGCGCCCGCGCTGGTGGCCGAACTCCCCGAAGAAGACCTCGGCGACGAACTTCTCGGCCACGGGATCACCCGCGAACAGGTCCTCGCACAGCAGGGCGGCCTGTTCGTCGGTCGGGAACAGGTCGTGGCGGAAGAGCTTCTTGGCGAGACGCTCGCGCTTCTTCCAGGCGGGCGTCTCCTTGGCCGTCCAGTAGCCGAAGTTCGTCGGGCAGCGGACGTCGTTCGTGATCGCGTCGTCGGAGGTCGTGGTCATGGGGGTCCTATCAGGAGGCCGGGTTCGGGGCGGGAGTCCGGAAGCGGAGCATCATGTCGTGGTCCTCGTGGTCGAGGATGTGGCAGTGCCAGACGTAGCCCTGGATCTCCTCCAGGTGCTCGCCGTGGCTCGGGTCGCCGGCGCGCGCGGTGGCGCCGTGAGGCTCGAAGGCGGCGTCCGGATCGAAGTCGAGCTCGTCCTCGGTGGGCCAGCGCATGACGATCCGGGTGATCGAGTGGCCATCGACACGCACGGTGTCCTTCAGGCCGGACTCCCACGCCGCGGGTGCCTGTACGGCGCCGATCTCGTAGCCCTTGGGCGAGGGCGTCCAGCGGGTGCCGATCGGGGGCTGGGGATGGAGGAGCTGGTAGGAGAACCAGTTGAGCTTCTGGCGGTTGAGGATGCGGAACATGATCAGGTGGATGTGCACGGGATGGGGGTCCGGTGTCACGTTGACGATGTTCCACTGCTCGGTCGTGCCCTGCACCGGCATCTCGATGTCGTCGGTCGTGAACGGCAGGTTGTTCAGGCTCATGACCGACGGGGGGATGCGGAGGTCGAACGGCTGGCTGAGCGTCACGTTGCGCACGCGGCTCGGCGTTGGCAGGGGTGGCAGCTTCGGGGGCTGTCCGGACCCTCCCCGCAGGGTCTGGGGAACTGGTTGGGTGTGCCCGGTGGCGCTTCCGGCCCGGAACCGGCAGAACAGTGGCATGACCCGCGCACCGATGATCGCGGCCTGGCCAGGAGGGGCCTCGTCGTTGCGCAGCTCGACGGTCTCGCCACTGCGGAGTCGGCCGAAGTCGACCAGGACGTCGACGCGCTCTGCCGGCGCCAGGCGCAGACTCGTGGTCTGCACGGGCGCGTCGAGCAGACCGCCGTCGGTGCCGATGACCCAGAACGGCATCGCGTTGGAGAAGAACAGGTTCCAGACACTGAACGAGCCCGCGTTGATGATGCGGAACCGGTACAGGCCCCGTGCGACGTCCATCTCGGGCCAGACCTTGCCGTTGACCACGCCGACGTCGCCGACGGCACCACCTTCCCAGGAGCCCTCCGGCACGATGACCGTCGATCGGACGCTCTGGATGCCGCCGGGCTTGAAGATCTTCTCCTGCAGCATGAGCGGCACCTCGAACTCGCCAGCCGGCAGGCCGAGGGGGTTGTCCGGTCGGCCCGTGTCCCACTCGTCGCGCAGCAGGTACATCGAGGCGAGGCCGGCGTAGACGTTCAGGCGCGTCGTGCCCATCGAGTGGTCGTGGTACCACATCGCGGTCGCGTCCTGGCGGTTCGGGAACTCGTGGGTGAACTGCTCGCCCGGAACCAGGAAGTCGTGAGGATGGCCGTCGTGCTCGGGCGGCGTCTTGCCACCGTGCATGTGCAGGACGGTGCGCGGTGCGGTGCCGAAGTCGGCGGCGACGCCGTGCAGGGTGTGGTCGACGTCCTTGGCGAACGGGTGGGCGCCGAGCTGGTTCTGCAGCGTGACCCGCGACGTGACGCCAGCGGTGTTCTCGAGCACGGGCCCGAGGTAGGTCTCGTCACCGTAGGCGAACGCAGGCGAGCTGCCCCAGTCGCGGTGGAACTGGTGCTGAGTCGTGCGGGCGATCACGGTGGCGGAGGAACCGTCGCGGGTAGGAAGGATCGGCAACCGGTCACGAAACGGCTGCACCGTGGGTGAGGTGAACAGCAGAGGCCGCGAGAGGTCGAGCCCGGTGGCGGAGGAGAACCGGAGCGCGCCAGCGCCCAGTGCGCTGAGTGCGGCGGCGCCGATCAGGGACCGCCGGCTCACAGGTCCTGGTGCCATGGGTGCTCCTCGATCGACGATCGTCCAACCATACATCGGTGTACGGTTGGGAGTGTGGCATCCCTCACAGGTCCTCGCAAGTACCGTCTCTGTCTCGCTGCGACAGTGATCGTCGCCCTGGCTGTCGGCGGCGCTTCTCCCGTCGCGGGCGCGGAGAACGTCCCGTCGTGCGACGGCGACTCCGTCGTGCTCGTCCACGACTTCGCTGACGTCGGAGCGTCGGCGAGTCCTCTCGCCACGGACCTGACGGCGGCAGGACGCTGCGTGCACGTCGTGGAGCACGGCCGGGCCAACGGCCTCGTCGCGCTGCTCGGACCCCTCGGGCCCGGGGGTCTCGGCCCGCTGGAGCAAAGTGCGGCGAGCCTGGCGAAGGACCTGGCTCAGGTCGCCGCGTCGTCGCCGACCGGTCGTATCGACGTCGTGGCGCACGGGGCGGGCTCGCTGGCCGTCACCCGCGCACTTCAGACGCAGCTCGACCCGGCCCTGGTCGACACCCTCGTCGCCCCCGGTGCGCTCTGGGACGGCACCAATCTCCTCGGGCTGGGCGACCTCGAGCAGCTGAGCCGTGACGCCGGCACGTACGACGCGGTGCTCGGGCTGGAACGGTTCGTGCTCGATCCGTTGTGCGCGTCATGCCGCGAGGTGGTCGCCGGATCGGACTTCCTGCGCGATCTCCACGCGGCGGGACTGGTGCCACCCGGGCCCCGAGTCGTGACGATCCTCTCGACCAGCGACACGCTGGTGCAGCCGGCCACGAGCGGTGAGCTCGCCGGCGCTGACAATCGTTGGGTGCAGGACGTCGCCCCGGGTCGCGTCGTGCTGCACCTGGGGATGCTGCGCGACGTCGTCGTCCGGCAGATGGTGGCCGACGCTCTGCTGTCGTCGGACTAGGCTGGGTGCCGACCGATCCGGGGAGAGTGATGGCGCAGCGAACGGCACGGCTCAGCGCGCAGGACTGGACTCGCGGTGCGCTCGACCTGCTCATGGCG
Organism: uncultured Aeromicrobium sp.; assembly: GCA_964428825.1. Lineage (GTDB taxonomy): Bacteria > Actinomycetota > Actinomycetes > Propionibacteriales > Nocardioidaceae > Aeromicrobium. The sequence goes on along the minus strand of CAYRZN010000077.1, from coordinate 7,345 downwards.
GAAGGCGTCGCCGCGGTCCAGATCAATCGGCTCTGCACCGACCTGGGGGTCACCCGCGGCAGCTTCTACTGGCACTTCGCCGATCTCACCGAGCTCGAGGCGGCCGTCGCCGAGCGGTGGTGCGAGGAGACCCGCGAGCGTCTCGACCAGCTCGCCGAGCTCGACCGGCTCCCGCCACGCGAGCGACTCCGGATCATGACGCTGCACCTGATCGACGACGCGAGCTGGAGCGTCGAGCGCGCGCTGCGCGAGTGGGCGCGGAGCACGCCGGAGGTCGCGGCGGTCGTGAGCGAGTCCGATCACCACGTCTTCGAGCTGGTCGAGCGGGCGATCGTCGAGCTCGGGCACGACCCGTCCGTGGCGCGCATGCGAGCCGGCCTGCTGGTCTATGCCGGGATCGGCTTCGCCCACGGTCAGTCCACGCTTCCCAAGCCCACCGAGGCCGACGTCGACCAGCTGCTCGACTTCCTCGCCGAGCCGTCCGGCTGACGACACCCGCGAGGCGTCCGGGCAGGTTACCCTGCGGCCATGCAGGCAGGTGACGGGTTCGAGGCGTACGACTCCTCCCATCTCGTCGTCCTGACGGTCTTCGTGATCGGGTGCGTCCTGGCCGTGGTCGCCGGTCGTGCCCTCCGGGGCAGCGACGCGGCGCGTGTCGTCTCCCGCTGCGGTGCCGTCGCGGTCGCCGGCGTGACGATCCCGCTGCAGCTGCTGCAGTTCACGCCCGACGAGTGGAGCCTGAACACGTCGCTCCCGCTGCAGCTGTGCGACCTGGCCTGGATGGTCGCGGTGCACGCGCTCTGGACCGGCGACCGGACGACGGCCACGATCACGTGGCTCTGGGGACTCACACTGACGATGCAGGGCATGCTCACGCCCGATCTGGCGTCCCCGTTCCCCGAGCCGCGCTTCCTGATGTTCTGGGCGATGCACGTCCTGATCATCTGGGCCGGGTTCCTGCTCGTGCCAGGGCTCGGCATCGGTCCGACCTGGCGCACGTACCGCCGGGCCGTGGCGGCGACGTTGCTGTGGCTCGTGTCCGTCTTCGCCTTCAACGTGGTCGTCGGCACGAACTACGGCTACGTCAACCGCAAGCCGCAGCGTGCGTCGGCGCTCGACCTCCTGCCGGAGTGGCCGTGGTACCTCGCGGTCGAGGTGATCGTGCTCGCCGCCGTCTGGGCGCTGCTGGTGCTGCCGTGGGCACGGCGCCCGGTCGCGGTCGAGGCCGCCGACACCGTGCGTCGCTGAGCGTCGCTGAGGGTCAGGAGCGACGCAGCAGCGGTCCGCGGTGGACCTTCTTGTTGCTGGCCTGCGCCAGGGGACGCACGACGAGCAGGTCGACGTTGACGTGCGCGGGACGGCCCACGACCCAGCCGATCGTCTGGGCGATGTCCTCGGCCGTCAACGGGTCCTCGACGCCCGCGTACACGGCGTCGGCGCGTTCCTGCGACCCGAGGCGCACGAGGGAGAACTCCTCGGTCTGCACCATCCCGGGTGCGATCTCGGTGACCCGGATCGGGCGACCGTTCAGCTCGAGCCGGAGCGTCTCGGTGGCCGCGGCGACGGCGTGCTTGGCCGCGACGTATCCACCGCCACCCTCGTAGACCCAGTGCCCGGCGGTCGAGCCGATGTTGACGACCGTGCCGGCGCCACTGGCGTCCAGAGCCGGCACGAGAGCCTTCGTGACCTGCACCGTGCCGATGACGTTGATCTCGTACATGCGTCGCCACTGGTCGACGTCGGCCTCGGCGACCGGGTCGACGCCGAGGGCGCCGCCGGCGTTGTTGACGAGGACGTCGAGCGTGTCGCCGACGGTCTCGGCGAGCCGTGCGACGGCGTCGGCGTCGGTGACGTCGCAGGCCACGGCCGTGCCTCCGATCTCGGCGGCCAGCGCCTCGAGGCGGTCCACGCGGCGGGCCGCGCAGAAGACGTGGAAGCCGGCGGCGGCGAGCTCGCGCACGGTCGCGGCTCCGATCCCACTGCTGGCTCCGGTGACGACGGCGGTGCGGGGACGGGTCATGTCACCATCGTCCCGCGCCGCCGTCGTCGGTGCCCGCTGGGGTCAGCGCGCAGCGCCCTCGAGCGTGCCGGTGACCTCGGGGTTCTCGGTGTCGAGCACGAGGCAGGAGACGAGACGGTCGTCGAGCTGGTCCCACGACGCCTCGGTCGGCGCGAGGTACGTGAAGTCGAGCACCGACGTGTCATAGGGCGCGCCCACGAAGGTCTCGAACTCGGCCAGGCACGCTGCGTCGGCCTGCTCCTCGACTGCCGGAGTGCCGGGGAACTCGTCGCCCTCGATCTCGATCTCGTGGTACGCCTCGGCCTGGTGGGGATCGGCGCACGGGACCGCGGTGAGCGTCTCGACCTCGGAGGACGACGCGGAGTCGTCCGGGAAGTTGTAGCAGTCACCGACCTGGATCTCGAAGACGCTCGCGTCGTCGTTGCGCTCAGTGACCTCTCCGGAGTCGTCACGCTCGGTCTCGGTCGTGGTGCCCGAGCACGCGGACAGGAGAAGGCCGGCGAAGGCGATGGTGGTCAGGGTCAGCAGGCGGCGAGTTGTCGTCATGGCGGAAGCGTAGGCGACCCACAGGTCGGGTGAGGTGCGAGTCGCCGATTTCTGCCGGTGCGCGATGATGGCGGGGTGAGCGTTCGACGGGTGGCCATGCTGTCGGCCCACACCTCGCCCCTGGCGCAGCCGGGCGACGGTGACGCCGGCGGCATGAACGTCTACGTCATGGAGCTGTCGCGGCGCCTCGCCGCCCGCGGTGTCGAGGTCGAGATGTTCACGCGCGCGACCTCGCGGCACCAGGAGCCGTTCGCCCAGGTGGCGCCGGGCATCACGGTGCGGCACGTCGCCGCGGGCCCCTTCGAGGGGCTCCGCAAGGAAGACCTGCCGGCCCAGCAGTGCGCCTTCGTGCGCGACGTCCTGCGGGTCGAGGCCGAGCACGGGCCCGACTACTTCGACCTCGTGCACTCCCACTACTGGTTGTCCGGCCAGGTCGGCACCGTGGTCCGCGACCGGTGGGGCCTGCCGCTCGTGCACTCGATGCACACCATGGCGAAGGTCAAGAACGCCCTCCTCGCCGCCGGTGACGCCCCTGAGCCCCTCGGCCGCGTCCGCGGCGAGGAGGACATCGTGCGCATGGCCGATCGCCTGGTCGCCAACACCGACGACGAGCGCGCCCAGCTGATCGGCCTGTACGACGCCGATCCCGCGCGGGTCGACGTGGTGCACCCGGGCGTCGACCTCGACCGCTTCCGGGCGGGGCGTCGGTCCGAGGCCCGCCGTCGGCTCGGCATCGCGCCCGACGCGGCGCTGGTGCTCTTCGCCGGCCGCATCCAACCGCTCAAGGCGCCCGACCTCGTGGTGCGGGCCGCCGCGCGGCTCGTCGCCGACGACCCCTCGTTGCGGTCGCGGCTCCAGGTCGCGGTCGTGGGCGGCGCGTCGGGGTCCGGGCTCGAGCGCCCCACGGCCCTGGCCGACCTCACCGACCGTCTGGGTCTGTCCGACGTCGTGAGGTTCGTGCCGACGGTCCCGCAGGCCGAGCTCGCCGACTGGTACGCGGCGGCCACCGTGGTGTGCGTGCCGTCGCACAACGAGTCGTTCGGCCTCGTCGCGATCGAGGCCCAGGCGTGTGGCACCCCGGTCGTGGCCGCCCGGGTCGGTGGACTTCCCACCGCGGTCGCCGACGGTGTCAGCGGCGTGCTCGTCGACCGGCAGGACCCCGCCGACTACGCGGCCGCCCTGCGACCGTTCCTGCAGGGCGAGGGGCTGCGCGACGCGATGGGCGCCAAGGCCGTGCTGCACGCCGAGGGGTTCAGCTGGGACATGACCGCCGAGCGCACCCTCGCGTCCTACGCCGCTGCGAGCCAAGGAGCCGTCCGTGTCCCCAGCTGATCCCTCCCCCCGGGAGGTCATTCTCCACGCGCTCGCCGACGCCGACCTCGACCACGTCGAGCACTCGCCCGGTGTCTTCGACGTCGACCTGCCGGGGGAGCGCAAGCTCAAGACGTCGGTCCGGCTCGAGGTCGGGCGTCACTCGCTCGGCATCCACGCCTTCGTGGCTCGGCGACCCGACGAGAACCACGAGGTGGTCTACCGCTGGTTGCTGGAGCGCAACCTGAAGCTGTTCGGCGTGGCCTTCGCCGTCGATGCCGTCGGCGACATCTACCTCGACGGTCGGGTGCCGCTGCACGCCGTCACGCCCGACGAGGTCGACCGCCTCCTCGGTGCCGTGCTGACCTATGCCGACGAGTCGTTCAACGTGATCCTGGAGCTGGGCTTCGCCTCCTCGATCCGCAAGGAGTGGGCCTGGCGCGAGTCGCGCGGCGAGTCCACGCGCAACCTCGAGGCCTTCACCCACCTGCGCCCCGAGAGCAGCAACTAGTCCGCTCCTGGGCACCGCTCGATGGACTGATGCATTCGGGTAGCCACAGGAGCCCAGACGCATCAACGTCGGTCCAGTCGTGCCGGGCGCGCGTCCTTCGGGGCTCAGCCGTGCCGGGCGCCGTGGCTGAGCACGGCGTGCACGAACTCGCGGGCGTACCCCTGCTCGCGCAGGTCCTTGAACCCGTTCTGCGTGAACCGGTTGACGTGCTCCCGGCTGACGGTGCACCGCACGAGGCCCCTCGGCCCGTTCAGCTCGACGTCTCCCTTGGCCACGAGCACCCCGAGCTGGCGGATGCGCAGCTGCGTGCACGGCGTGCTCCAATCGGGTGCGTCGGCGCCGTCCCTGGTGAACGAGAGCAGGCCTCCGACCAGGTCGAACCGGCCGAACGTCGCGTTGATCGTGCCGCCCATCGCCCCGAAGATGCCGCCGCCCGCGATCATCGCGTTCCAGGTGCCGTCGAGCGCCCCCGGGCGCGGTGGTGGGGCCACGGTGCCGGCCGGGCCGGTCACGGCACCGGCGGGTGGCCGCGGACCCAGCCCGGGGCGCGTTCGGCGCGACGCGGATAGCGTGAAGACCACGGCGAGCAGCGCCACGAGCACCGTCGTCGCCACGGCGACGGCGACGACCACCCCGGTCATCGGGTCTCCTCGTCCACCCGCCCATCCTCGCAGTCCGCCGGGTTCCTGCGCGGCGCGCCACGCCTCACGACCCGCCGGTAGAGTGGGGTGCATGAAGGCCACGCTGTTCGTCGACGTCACCGACCCGTGGTCCTTCATCGGCGCCACGCGGTTCACCCGGGCGGCGGCGACCTACACGATCCTCACGGGGGAGCCGGTCCGCACCACGCTGCGGGCCCACCTGCTCGAGCCGGACGTCGTCTCCCAGGGGCGTCCGCTCATGACGGCTCTCGCCGAACGCCTCGGTGGCGCCGACAAGGCCGAGCTCATGAACATCCGGGTCACCGGCGCGGCCCGCATCACGGGGATCGACCTCAACTTCGAGGAGGCCGTCGAGGCCAACTCCTTCGACGCGTGGCGCCTGCTCACGTGGGCTGACGAGGCGGGCCCCGGGGTGCAGTACGACCTGGCCCAGCAGCTCTGGCGTGCCCACCTCCTCGAGGGGGCCGACATCGCCGACCACCTCGTCCTGGCCACCCGCGCGGCGCTCGTCGGGCTCGACCTCGAGACCGCTGAGGCGCTCCTGGCGAGCACGGAGTACGCCGACGCCGTCCACGCCCAGCACGCCGCCTCGCTCGAGATCGGCGCGCTGGACGTCGGCTTCGACCAGCTCCCGGCCATCGTGGTCGACGACGAGTGGTCGCTGTCGGGCGTGCACTCCCAGCACGACTACGTGCAGTCGCTCGAGAAGGTCCGCAACGAGCGCGGCGAACCGTGGCCCGAGAGCCGCTAGGCCTCCCGAATCGGTAGGCTCGCGCTCATGACTTACACGCTCGTCCTGCTGCGCCACGGGCACAGCGAGTGGAACGCCAAGAACCTGTTCACCGGTTGGGTCGACGTCGACCTCAACGAGCAGGGGGTCGAGGAGGCGGGACGCGGCGCCACGCTCCTGGCCGATGCCGGCATCGCGCCCGACGTCTCGCACACGTCGCTGCTGCGCCGGGCCATCCGCACCTCGCAGATCGTGCTCGACGGCATCGACCGTCACTGGATCCCGGTGAAGCGTTCGTGGCGTCTCAACGAGCGTCACTACGGCGCCCTTCAGGGCAAGGACAAGAAGGCCACGCTGGCGGAGTTCGGCGAGGAGCAGTTCATGACCTGGCGCCGGTCGTACACGACGCCCCCGCCGCCGCTGGCCGACGACTCGGAGTTCAGCCAGGCCGAGGATCCGCGCTACGCGGCGCTGCCCGACGAGCTGCTGCCGCGCACCGAGTGCCTGGCCGACGTGCTCGACCGGATGCTGCCGTACTGGTACGACGAGATCGTGCCGGACCTGCTCGACGGTCGCACGGTGCTCGTCACGGCCCACGGCAACTCGCTGCGCGCCCTGGTCAAGCACCTCGACGGCCTGAGCGAGGACGCGGTCGTCGGTCTCAACATCCCCACCGGAATCCCGCTCGTGTACGAGCTCGACGCCGACCTGCGCCCCACCGTTCCCGGCGGCACCTACCTGGATCCCTCGGCCGCCGAGGCCGCGATCGCCGCCGTCGCCAACCAAGGCCGCTGAGGGACGCGGCTCCCGCCACCGGTGGTTGAGGTGTGAGTGCCGCCTGCGGCGCGAGCCTCGAAACCTCCTTCGAGTGACCGCGGCTCTCACCAACGGCCGGTCCACGCCGAGCCCGCCGGGTGCGGGGGTTTCGACATCTGACGGCTTCGCCGTGTATCGCTCAACCTGGGTTCACGCTCGCTCGCTGGCGCTCGCTCGGTTCACCCATCCAGCTTGTAGCCGAGGCCTCGCACGGTCGTGAGCGTCACCGGGTTGGCCGGGTCCTGCTCGATCTTGGCGCGCAGGCGCTTCACGTGGACGTCGAGCGTCTTGGTGTCGCCCACGTAGTCGGCGCCCCTGACCCGGTCGATCAGCTGTCCGCGGGTCAGCACGCGACCGGGGTTGCGCAGGAAGAACTCGAGCAGCTCGAACTCCTTCAGCGGCAGACGCACCTCGTCGCCGTCGACGCTCACGAGGTGGCGGTCGACGTCCATGCGGATGCGACCCACCTCGAGCGAGGCCGTGTCGTCGATCTCGTCGACCGTGCCACGCCGCAGCACCGCACGGATGCGCGCCACGAGCTCGCGCGGCGAGAACGGCTTGGTCACGTAGTCGTCGGCGCCGAGCTCGAGCCCG
>CAYRZN010000077.1:0-145 GCA_964428825.1 uncultured Aeromicrobium sp. | reverse complement strand
CTTGTCGACCTCGGTGTCCTTGGCGCTGACCATGATGATCGGCACCGATGACGTCTGACGGATCTGCCGGCACACCTCCGTGCCCGACAGGCCGGGCAGCATCAGGTCCAGCAGCACGATGTCGGCGCCGTTGCGGTCGAACTCC
>CAYRZN010000076.1:0-12598 GCA_964428825.1 uncultured Aeromicrobium sp. | reverse complement strand
TTCTATGTTCGACGCGCTGCTGCTGAGCACCGCCGTCATCTTCGTGGCCGAGCTCGGCGACAAGAGCCAGCTCATGGCCATGACGTTCGCCTCGCGCTACCGCGCCCGTGACGTGATCCTGGGCATCACCGCCGCGACGGCCGTCGTGCACCTGGCCTCGGTCGGCATCGGCTTCTGGATCGGCGACGCGTTCTCCGAGTACCAGGGGTGGATCTCGATCGCGGCCGGCGTGGCATTCCTGGCCTTCGCCGCCTGGACCCTGCGCGGCGACGAGCTCACCGAGGACGAGGCGCAGAAGGCCAAGAACGCCAGCGGCCGCGCCCTGCTCGCGGTCGGCCTGGCCTTCTTCCTGGCCGAGCTCGGCGACAAGACGATGCTCGCCACGATCACCCTGGCCGTGGACAACGACTGGGTCGGGGTGTGGATCGGGTCGACGGTCGGCATGGTCGCCGCCGACGCGCTCGCTATCGTCGTCGGTGCCGTGCTCGGCAAGAAGCTGCCCGAGAAGGCGATCCGCTACGGCGCCGCTGCCGCGTTCGCGGTCTTCGCCGTCGTGCTCCTCGTCGAGGGCGTCCACGCCCTCGGCTGAGTCCCCCGCGCTAGGTTCGGCCCGTGACACACGACCTCGGCTCGCTCATCGAGGTCGTAGGCTTCCTGGTGGCGATGACGGTCCTCGGCCGGGCCTGCGCCGACGAGGGCCTGTTCGACGCCTGGGGCGGTCTGGTCGCCCAGGTGTCGCGCGACCCGCGGCGGCTCGGTCTCGCCGCCGGGCTGCTCGCCGCGGGCGTCACCGTGGTGCTGACCCTCGACGCGACCGTCGTGCTCCTGACCCCCGTGCTCCTCGCCGCAGGCCTCGGCCGACGCGGGTCGCTCCTGAGCGTGCGGCTCGCGAACTCGGCGTCGACCCTGCTGCCGATCTCCAACCTCACGAACCTGCTCGCCGTCGCGGCGACCGGATGGACGTTCCTGGAGTTCGCCCGGGTCATGCTGCCGGTGTGGGTCGTCGGCGTCGCCGCCGAGATCGCGATCGTGAGCTGGTGGTGCCGCCGTGACCCGGCGCCCGCTCCCCCGCCGGGACCCGTGCCCGCGACACCGCTCGTGCCCGCCGGCATCGTCATCGCGGTGCTGTGCGGCCTGGCGGCCGGCGAGAAGCCCTGGGTCGTCGCCACGGCCGGCGCCGTCCTGCTCGGCGTGCACGCCGTCGTCGTCCGCGCCACGACCTGGCGCGACCTGCTCGATGCGGCCAACCTCCCTCTCGCGCTCCTCGTGATCGTCTGGGGCTGGGTCGTCACGCTGGTCGCCGACACCCCCGCAGGCACCTGGATCACCGACCTGCTGCCGCACGGCACGAGCTGGCCGGCGCTCGTCGGGATCGCCCTCGTCGCGATGGTCACGGCGAACGTCGTCAACAACCTGCCCGCCACGCTCCTGCTGCTGCCGGCGGCTGCAGCCACCGGACCGGTGGGCGTCGCTGCCCTGCTCGTCGGGGTCAACGTCGGCGCCAACCTGACCGCGGTCGGGTCACTGGCGAACCTGCTCTGGCGCAGCGCCGGGGGCCGCGTATCGGTCGGGTGGGGCGAGTTCCACCGTCTCGGTCTGCTGACGACTCCCGTGCTGGTCGTCCTCGGCGCGTCCGTGCTCTGGGCCTGGTCCCCCGTCGTCGCCTGAGGCCCCCTAGGCTCGACCGGTGCTCGTGCTCCTGCCCCCGTCCGAAGGCAAGACGGCCCCGGACGTCGGCCCCGTCCTCGACCTCGACACGCTCTCGTTCCCGCGTCTGACCGCCACCCGCGACCAGCTGGCCCGGGCCCTGGTACGCCTCGCCTCGGGGAAGCCGGGGCGCGCGGCCGAGGTGCTGGGTCTCGGACCCACCCAGAGCGACGCGATCGAGGCCGACGCCCGGCTCTGGGAGCTGCCGTGCGCACCCGCCGCCGACGTCTACACCGGCGTGCTGTTCGGCGAGCTCGATCTCGCCTCCCTGGACGCCGGCGCGCGGGAGCGCGCCTCCGGATCGGTCGCCGTGGCCAGCGCGCTGTTCGGCGTCCTGCGCATCGACGACCCCATCCCGGCCTACCGCCTCTCCGGCAGCGTCACGCTCCCTCGTCTGGGGCCCGTGGCCTCGCGCTGGCGCGACCGGCTCCCGCGAGAGCTGACCGAGGCGACCGGCGACGGCCTGTTGATCGACCTGCGGTCGGGCACCTACGTCAACCTCGGCAAGCCGCAGGCCGCGATCGCCGACCGCACGGTGACCGTCCGGGTGCTGCACGAGGCGGGCGGGGTCCGCAAGGTCGTCAGCCACTTCAACAAGGCGACGAAGGGTCAGCTCGTCCGTGCACTCCTCACCTCGGGGGCCGAACCCGGCTCGGTCAGCGAGCTGGTGCAGGTGTGGTCCGACCTCGGCTGGCACGTCGAGCAGCCCGACGTGGTGCCAGGCAAGTCGACCCAGATCGACGTCATCACGACCGACGCGGACCACTCGGCCTGACCCCTTCGCTGGTCACCCATCCGCTGGTCGAGTGGCTCGCGAGCTCTGCGAGCGGCCGTATCGAGACCCGGACACGTGTAGGCACCCGGTTCCACCGGCGGGTCCGACGGCTCGACATCAGGCAAGCATGGTCTCGATACTCATCGCTCGTCCCTCGCGCCGAACTCGACCACTCAGCCGACCGGCTTCGCCGGTGGTGGGTCAGTCCGGCACGACGGAGAAGTTGCGGACCGAGGGCAGCGCGTCGGGCCACCACACGATGGTGCTGATGCTGGCGGGGGCGAGCTCGAGCGCGTGGATGGCCGACATGGGCGCCCCGAGGGCGTGCCGCACCATCATCTTGATCGGCGTGACGTGACTGACCACGACGATCGTCTTGCCGGCGTAGGCCGTGACGATGCGCTCCCGCGCCTCGACGACTCGGTCGTACACCGCGTCGAAGGTCTCCCCACCCGGTGGCGCCACGGCGGACGACGCGAGCCAGGCCGACATCTCCTCGGGCCACCGCTCCATGATCTCGGCGAACGTGTGGCCGTCCCACTCGCCGAACGCGGCCTCGGCCACCCCCGGCTCCAGCGCGACGTCGAGCCCCAGCTCGCGCGCCACGAATCCCGCCGTCTCCTGGGTGCGCTGCATCGGCGAGGCGACGACGGCGTCGACCTGGTGATGGCGCGCGATCCAGGCCGCTGCCCGCGCAGCCTGCTCGCGCCCCTCGTCGACCAGACCCGGATCGGAGCCGCCGCTGCCGCAGAACAGCCGGCGCACCGTGCTGGCCGTCACCCCGTGCCGCAGCAGCACCATGACGGTGGGCTCGCTGTCGAGCCGGCCGCGCCAGCCAGCACCGATACTGGTGGAGGGCTTCTCGTGGTCGGCGACGACGACGTCGTGCGGCGAGGGGAACTCGTCGTCGACCGCGCTGGCCACCATGTCCACGACGGCCGCACGGCCCGTCCGGGCCTGCTCGTCGAGTGCCTCGTTCGCGAGCGCGTCGGCCGCCGAGTTCTGCTCCCGAGGCACCCAGGTCCACGTCACGTCGTCCGGCACGAGCGCGGAGGCACGCTCCGCGAGGTCCCGGAGCGCTGCGTCCTTGATGCGCCAGCGCCCGGCCATCTGCTCGATGACGAGCTTGGAGTCCATGCGCACCTCGACGGCGACGCCGGGCACGTGCTCGCGCGCGAGCTCCAGCGCGCCGATCAGGCCGCGGTACTCCGCCACGTTGTTCGTGGCACGGCCGATCGTCTCCCCGCGCGAGGCGATGACGGTGCCGGTCGAGGCATCACGCACCAGGGCCCCGTACGAGGCGGGTCCCGGATTGCCGCGAGAGCCGCCGTCGGCCTCGAGGACGACCCGCCGGGTCACAGCCCCGACTCGGCCGTCCGCACGAGGATCCGGCTGCACTCGGGACAGCGGACGACCTCGTCGTCCGCTGCGGCCGCGATGACCCGGAGGTCGGAGCCGTTGAGCTCCAGACGGCAGCCCATGCAGCCCCGCGCACGCAGCGCCGCAGCGCCGGACCCGTACTGGGCGCGCACCTTCTCGTACAGGGCGACCAGGTCGTCGGGCAGGTCCGCGGCGAGCCTGGCGCGCTCGGCGGTGAGCTCGCCGCTCTGGCCGTCGAGCTGGGCGAAGGCGGCGTCGCGGGCAGCGGTTACGTCGGCCACCTTCGCCCGCGTGGTCTCGAGCTCCGCGAGCACCGCGTCGAGTGCCGCCTGCTGCGTCTCGACCTGGTCCATGACCTCGAGCTCGGCGTCCTCGAGGGTGCCGATGCGGCGCTGGAGCGCCTGCATCTCGTGCTCGAGGTTGGTGAGGTCCTTCGGATTCGTGATGGCCCCGGAGTTGAGCCGCTGCTCGTCGCGCTCGCGACGCGTGCGGACCTGCTCGACCTCGGCCTCGGCCTGCCGCAGCTCCCGACGCAGGTCGCCCACCAGGGTGTCGAGCTCGATGCGCTTGTCGTCGAGCTGGGCCTCCGCGGCCGTCACCTCGGCGAGGACCGCAAGCTCCGGCAGCGCGCCGCGACGGTGGGCCAGCTGCGCGAGCTGGGCGTCGACGGCGGAGAGGTCGAGCAGGACGAGCTGGACGTGCGGTGCGGCTTTCAGCGTGGGCTCCGGTGTTCGAGAGGGCGGTCGGTGCTCAATGAGCGTGGGTGGACGAGGGTCCCGGTCCAGGGATCGGTGACGAGCGTCGAGACCTGGGGCACCACGGTAGCGCCGAGGCGGTCGGTGAGTGCAGCCGCCGCGACGGGCAACCAGGTCCACTCCGCCGCCCAGTGCGGGACGTCGACCACGGCACACGCGCCGGGGCGTTCGAGGTGCTCGCTCACGACGTGGTGCTTGAGGTCGGAGGTGACGTACACGTCGGCCCCTGCCGCCGTGGCCGGTCCGAGGAGGAAGTCGCCCGAACCGCCGCACAGGGCGACGGTCTCGACGACGCGGCCGGGGTCGCCGGCGAACCGGGTGGCACCGCCGTGGGCAGGCAGCGCCCGCCGGACGTGCTCCGCGAAGGCCTCGAGGGGCATGGGCTCCGGCAGGCGGCCGATCCGGCCCATCCCCCGGTCGGTGGGCAAGGGCTCCGCCGCGACGACGTCGTGCGCGACGACCTCGTAGGGGTGCGCGGCCACCATGGCCGCACGGACGTCCTCGCGCCGGCCCGGATCGGCCACGAGACGCAGTGCCACCTCGTCGACCCGCTCGACCTCACCGATGCGGCCGATCGCGGGATCTGCGCCCTCGAGCGGCCGGAACTGACCCGTGCCCGGCCAGCTGAAGGCGGCGCGGTCGTACCCGTCGTGGTGCCCGGCACCCGCGTCGTGCATCGCCGCGAGCACCGCCTCCGCGTCGCGGCGGGGAACGAACACGGTCCAGAGGTCGGGGCCGGGCGAGGTGGCCGGCTCCAACGGACGTGCGTCGGCCAGTCCGAAGGCGTCGGCCATGGCGGCCGAGACCCCGAGCGGCGGCACGTCGGCGTTGGTGTGGCACGTGTGCAGGGCGATGCCGTGCGACAGGAGCGTGTGCGCCACCCGGCCCTTGGGGTCGGACGTGGGCAGCGCCGTGACGCCCGAGAGCCACAGCGGGTGGTGCGTCACGACGAGGTCGACATCGAGCGAGACGGCCTCGTCGGCCACGGCCTGCACCGGGTCGACGGCGAACAGCACCCGCTGCACCTCGGCGTCGAGGTCACCCAGGATCGTGCCCACGGCGTCCCACGACTCGGCCGTGCGGGGGTCGTAGAGGTCGTCGAGCACGGCGACGACGTCACGCAGGGTCGACCTCGGGCCAGGCATGCCGAGAGCCTAGCCGCCGGCCTCAGCCGACCGACGCGAGCGCGAAGGGCAGGACGGCGTCGGCTCCGGCCAGGCGCAGCGTGCGTGAGGCGACGGCGAGGGTCCAGCGGCTGTCGACGAGGTCGTCGACCAGCAGGACGGGGCCGGAGGTGGCCTCCAGCGCCTCACGGAGGGCGTCGCCGACGACGAATCGGTCCCACACCGCGGCGAGGCGGAACGCGCTGTTGCCGCTCGGCGGGTCGTCGGGGGCCCCGGGCGCGACGTCGAGGGGCGGCAGGAGCGGCAGCCGGCCGAGGTCGGACAGGCCCTGCGCGACCGACGCGACGAGCAGCGGCCGGGTCACGGACGGGACGGCGACGATGGCGACGGGGCGCTGCGTCCAGGGCCAGTCGCGCAGCGCCCGTGAGCTCGCCGCGAGCAGCGCGTCGCTGACCGGACCGTCACCGGCACCGGCGTCGAAGACCTCGCGCAGCGCCGTGCCCCATCCGAGGTCGGTGAGGCGGGCCACGACGCGTCCGGTCTCGGGCCGCTCCCCCACCGCGATCTTGCCGCTCGCCTCCACACCCAGGCGCTTGACGCCGGCGGGCCACATCGCCCGCGGCTCGATCGGGACTCCGACGCGGTCGAGCGAGCGGTTGGCCTGCTCGACGGCCTCGCCGTCGGTGGCCGTGGGGTACCAGGGGTCGGTGCAGACGTCGCAGCGCCCGCACGGCGCCGCCGACGGGTCGTCGAGGTGGTGCTGCAGGAGCGCCATGCGGCACGTCGTGGCCCGCTGGTACTCGAGCATGGCCTGCTGCTCGTCGCGGCGGGCCTGGGCGATGCGCTCGTAACGCTCCTCGTCGTACACCCACGGCTGCCCCGTGGACACCCAGCCGCCCTGCACCCGGCGCACCGCACCGTCGACGTCGAGCACCTTGAGCAGCAGCTCGAGCCCCGTGCGCCGCAGGTCGACCCGGGACTCGATGGCCGGCACCGACATCGGCTCCGGCCCGAGGACACCCAGCACCTGGTCGACCTTCGCGGGCGTGGGCATCGAGGCGGTGGCGAAGTAGTGCCAGATCTCGGCGTCCTCGCGCCCCGGCAGGAGCAGGACGTCGGCCGTCTCGGTGGCGCGGCCCGCACGTCCCACCTGCTGGTAGTACGCGACGGGCGACGAGGGCGCACCGAGGTGGACGACGAACCCGAGGTTCGGCTTGTCGAATCCCATGCCCAGCGCGCTGGTGGCGACCAGGGCCTTGACCTCGTCGTCCTTGAGGGCCTGCTCCAGGCGCGCCCGCTCGTCGGGGTCCGTACGGCCCGTGTAGGCCGCCACCCGGTGGCCGGCCTCGTTGAGGAGGCGCGCGGTGTCCTCGGCCGCCGAGACCGTGAGCGTGTAGATGATGCCGCTGCCGCGCAGCTCGCCCAGGTGGGAGACGAGCCAGCCCAGCCGCTCGCGCGACGACCCGAGCGTGAGGCAGCCCAGACGCAGGCTCGTCCGGGCCAGCGAGCCGCGCAGGGTGAGCACGTCGTCGCCGAGCTGCTCGGCGACGTCCTCGACCACCCGGGCGTTGGCGGTGGCGGTGGTGGCCAGCACCGGGACGCCCTCGGGCATCGAGGCGACGAGATCGGCGAGCCGCCGGTAGTCGGGCCGGAAGTCGTGCCCCCAGTCGGAGACGCAGTGCGCCTCGTCGACGACGAGCAGGCCTGTGCGCCGACGCAGCTCGGGCAGCTGCTCCTCGCGGAAGCGGGGGTTGGTGAGCCGCTCCGGCGAGACGAGCAGCACGTCGACGTCGTCGGCCGCGAGCCGAGCCCGGATGTCGTCCCACTCGTGGGCGTTGGCCGAGCTGATCGAGACCGCCCGCACGCCGGCCCGCTCCGCCGCGGCGACCTGGTCGCGCATGAGCGCGATCAGGGGCGAGACCAAGAGCGTCGGGCCGGTGCCGCGGGCCCGCAGCAGGGCCGTGGCGATGAAGTAGACCGCGGACTTGCCCCAGCCCGTGCGCTGCACGACGAGCGCACGCCGGTGGTCGTCGACCAGGGCCGTGATGGCCTCGAGCTGCCCGTCGTGGAAGACGGCGTCGTCACGCGCGGTGAGGCGGCGCAGCGCCGTCAGGGCGTCCTCGGTGGTCGTCGTCATGCGGCCATCGTGTCAGCGACGTCCGACACCGGCGGCGGCCCGCCCACAGCACCCCGGCAGTGGGGCAGCTCAGTCCTTGGCGACCAGCGCGCCGAACAGCGCGGCCACGAGACCCTCGAGATGGGTGAGGTCGGCCTCGTCGGCGTCGGACTCCAGCAAGGCGTCGCGCATCGCCATCTCGTACGCGCCGATCAGCAGCGTGACTGCCTGCTCCGGGGTCACCAGCAGACGCCCGCCGAGCAGCTCGACACCGCGCTCGAGGACCCGTTGGATGTCGTCGCGAGTCTCGACCCAGACCTCGCGGTAGACCTCCGCGACGGCCCGCTCCCGGATGCCGTGCGTCACGAACTCCAGCTGCACCAAGAAGCTCCTGCGGTCGCGCGGGTAGGCCGCGAGGAACCGGTCGACGGCTCGGAGCGCGGCCGGGACACCGTCGACGTCACCGACGTCGCCGCCCATCTCCGAGTCGACCGCCGACTGCATCAGCGCGATCATCTGCAGCTTCTCCCGACCGAAGATGTCGAGGATGAGCTCGTCCTTGCTGGCGTAGTTCGAGTAGAACGCGCCCCGGGTGAACCCGGCGCGCTCGCAGATCGACTCGACCGTGGCGCCCTGGATGCCGATCTCGGCCAGCAACGCGCGGGCCGCCTCCACGAGTCGCTCCCGGGTCGCCTCCCGCCGCTTCGTCGTCACGCCCGCGACCGTACACCGCCGGGCGACGCCGATACGGAACTGCATCGACACGGTGCCGGGCGGCACGTGTCACGAGAAGAGATCTGGGTACTGTCCCGGCGTGGACTCCAGCAGGGTGACGACGCCGGCGACCGCGGTCCGGGCTCAACGCGCCCGCCCCCGGTCCGAGGGCGACCCCGCGGTCCTGGCCCTCCTGGAGGAGGCGCGTCAACGGCTGGGTTCGCAGTCGGCCTCGCTGCTCGTGGCCAACGAGCCCGCCACCGTGCTGGAGCCGTACGCCTCGATCGGCCTGCGCCAGACCATCCGAGCCGCCTCGCGCGTGCCCATCGGCCAAGGCTTCGCCGGACGCATCGCGCTGTCTCGCCAACCATTGAGCGTCGACGTCACGCGCGACACGGTGATCAACCCCCTGCTGCGCGGCGCGGGCATCCGATCCGTCCTGGGCGTCCCGGTCCTGTCCCAGACGCGACTGGTCGGCGTGGTCCACGTCGGCTTTCCCGTCGCGCGCGAGTTCAGCGAGACCGACGTCGCGACGCTGCGGGGCTTCGCCGACCGGATCGCGGCGGTGGCCGAGTCCTCCGAGACCGATCGCTCCCACGACGCGGCGCTCGTGCTCCAGCGCAGCCTCCTTCCCACCACGCCACGACGCATCGGCGGCCTCGAGACGGCAGCGCGCTACGTGCCGGCCGAGGGCGATCTCGGCGGCGACTGGTACGACGTCTTCGAGCTGCCCGACGGCAGCATCGGGCTGGTCATGGGCGACGTCGTCGGCCACGGGATCCCTGCCGCTGTCGTGATGGGACGTCTGCGAAGCGCGCTGCGCGCCTATGCCCTCGACCACGTCGATCCGGCCACGGTGCTCGAACGCCTCGACCGCAAGATCCGCCACTTCGAGGACTCCACCTTCGCGACGGTCGTCTACGCCGTCGTGCCGCCCCCGTTCGACAGCGTCACGATCAGCTCGGCCGGCCACTGGCCCCCGCTGCTGGCGGCGCCGGGCGAGGAGGCCACCACGGTGGAGCTGGTGCACGACCCGATGCTCGGGGTGGCCGAGTTCGAGCGCCAGAGTGCCCGGGTCCCCCTGCCGTCCGGCTCGTCGCTGTGCCTCTACACCGACGGCCTGGTCGAGCGACGCGCGACCGACGACGGCCGACTCCACTCGGTCGACGCCCAGATCGACGTCGTCCGCCGTCTGCTCTCGGCCGACGACGATCCCGAGGACGCCTGCAGCCGCCTGATCGCCAGCACGGTCGGTGACGAGTTCGTCGAGGACGACATCGCCCTGCTCGTGGTGCGACGCAGCTGACCGTCGTGGCCGCTCCCGTCGAGCTCGCGACCATCGGGCACGGCACCGATGACCGGTCGAGTCTGCGCGACCGGCTCGTCGACGCCCGGGTCGAGAGCCTCGTGGACGTGCGGCGCTTCCCCGGCAGCCGGCGTCACGAGGACGTCAAGCGCGAGCACCTCGAGGCGTGGGTGCCCGAGGCGGGGATCGCCTATCGCTGGGACGAACGACTCGGCGGCCGGCGACGCCTCGACCCTTCCACGGACGGAGCCGACCCGTGGTGGCGCGTCGCGCAGTTTCGCGCGTACGCGGCGCACACGCGAACGCCGGAGTTCGTCCAGGCGCTCGGCGACCTCCTCGACGGGGCCGCCTGCGCACGCACCGCCATCATGTGCAGCGAGAGCGTCTGGTGGAGGTGCCACCGCCGTCTGGTCGCGGACGTCGCGGTGCTGCTGCACGGGGTGCGCGTCACCCACGTCCTGCCCGGAGGACGTGTCGCGACGCACGAGCCCTCGGCCGGGGCGCGGGTCGTCGGGCACGAGGTGTTCTGGGACGCCTGACGCTTCGCGTGGAGTGGGCGCTCTGCTCATCAACAGCGCGGGACTCGACTCCCCCTCGCGGCTCGCTGGCGCTCGCCGCTGGGGGGACCCCCACCCTGCGGGGGTTCTCGTCCCTCTTCACCCAGGAGACGCTTCGCGTAGGAGTGGGCGAAGAGGGACTCGAACCCCCGACATCTCGGGTGTAAGCCGAGTGCTCTAACCAGCTGAGCTATTCGCCCTGGAACGGACCGCACCCTACCCCACTGGCGCGGCAGAAGGCTGCGATGCCGGGCGGAAAACAGACACGGCCGCCAGGGTCTCGGGTCCCGGGCGGCCGTGCGACACCCATGGTGGCGCATCCACGGCCCATTCCGCATCGAAATGCGGATTTCCAGGTGACTCACCGCCAGGATCGGCGCAACGACCGGCTCAGATGGCCGCCAAGGCCGCCCGGTAGTCGTCGAGCGAGCGCGCGTCAGGGATGGCGTTCTCGACCTTCCAGCGCACCGTGCCGGCGCCGTCGATCACGAACGTCCCCCGCACCGCTGCCCCGGCCTTGTCGTGGAACACGCCGTAGGCACGGGCGACCTCGCCGTGCGGCCAGAAGTCGCTCAGCAGCGAGAAGTCGTAGCCCTCGCGGTCGGCGAAGACCCGCAATGCGAAACGGGAGTCGCACGAGATCGCCAGGATCTCGGCGCCGTCGGCCGTGAGGTCGGCGAGATTGTCGCGCAGCTCGCACAGCTCGCCGGTGCACACCCCCGTGAACGCGAACGGGTAGAACACGAGCACCACCGTGCGACCCCGGAGCACCGCCAGCGAGACGTCCTCGCCGTGCTGGTTCTTGAGGGTGAAGTCGGGGGCCTGCTGGCCGATCTCGATCGTCATGGCCTCGAGCCTAGAGGCGCGCCGCAGCGGCACGCCCCCGTGGCCCTCGGATCAACGCTTGTGCGTGGAGAGCTTGGTCGCGGCCCAGTCGTCGGTGGCCGACGACGTGGTGGTGGTGGACATGCCAGCGACCGGGGCCGCCTCGCCGATGTCGGCGCCGGAGACGTAGCCCGGGCGTCCGACCTTCGGCGTGAGCAGCCAGATCGAGCCACCCTCGGCCAGGTCCTGGAGCGCATCCATCAGCGCGTCGGCAAGATCACCGTCGCCGTCGCGCCACCACAGGATCACTCCGTCGACCACCAGGCCGACCTCACCGTCCACCAGCTCGCTACCGGTCAGGGTCTCGACAGCCGCGCGCACCGCGTCGTCGACGTCGTCATCCCAACCGAGCTCCTGGATGACGGTGTCGGGCTCGAACCCCAACTTCGCCGCGTCCACACTCTTCCTCTCGTTGACCACTGTGCTGCCCACCAGCCTCGCAGCATTGGCGCTGCGATCCCAGCGGGACACGAAAACCTACTGAAAAGTAAGGAAAACCCGAAGGTTCCCGGTCTCACCCTAGCGAACGTCGCGTGGAAGGATGGGAGGGTCCACAAGACATCTCGTAGGGAGTCACCCATGCCGCAACCCG
The DNA here is from genome assembly GCA_964428825.1 of uncultured Aeromicrobium sp. Taxonomy (GTDB): domain Bacteria; phylum Actinomycetota; class Actinomycetes; order Propionibacteriales; family Nocardioidaceae; genus Aeromicrobium. The sequence goes on along the minus strand of CAYRZN010000076.1, from coordinate 687 downwards.
GCGCGAACGATCGTCGTCCCGTCATCCACGAGGGACTACCCACCCAGCTGCCCGACATCGACCCGGACGAGACGTCCGACTGGGTGGCGTCGTTGGACGCCATGGTCGACGAGCGGGGCCGCGACCGCGCTCGGTACGTCATGCTCCGCCTGCTCGAGCGGGCCCGTGAGCGCCAGGTCGGCGTGCCCGCCCTGCGCAGCACCGACTACATCAACACGATCCCGCCGGAGCGCGAGCCGTGGTTCCCCGGCAACGAGGCGATCGAGCGCCGCATCCGGGCGTACATCCGCTGGAACGCCGCCGTCATGGTCTCGCGGGCGAACCGCCCCGGCCTCGGCGTCGGCGGCCACATCGCCAGCTACCAGAGCGCGGCGAGCCTCTACGAGGTCGGCTTCAACCACTTCTTCCGCGGCAAGGACCACCCCGGCGGTGGCGATCACATCTACTTCCAGGGCCACGCCGCGCCCGGCATCTACGCCCGCTCGTTCCTCGAGGGCCGCCTGACCGAGACGCAGATGGACCGCTTCCGCCAGGAGAAGTCGCACGGTGAGGGCGAGGGCCTGTCGTCGTACCCGCACCCGCGCCTGATGCCCGACTACTGGGAGTTCCCCACGGTCTCGATGGGCCTGGGCGGCATCAACTCGATCTACCAGGCGCGGTTCAACCGCTACCTGCACGACCGGGGCA
>CAYRZN010000075.1:12154-12764 GCA_964428825.1 uncultured Aeromicrobium sp. | reverse complement strand
AGCATGCGGGCGAGCTCGGCCTGGAACACCGGGTCGACCTGGGCGGCCTCCCACTCGCGCGTGATCTCGTCGAGCGGGGCGATGAGCGCCTCGGGCATGAAACGACCGCCGAAGCGGCCGAAGTGGCCGGGGCCGTCGGGCAGGACAGGGCCGTCCGAGAGAGAGGTCACGGGTGTCAGCTCCGGTGCTGGAGGGCGGGATGCGAGCCGGCCGCCACGAGATCGGCGACCGAGGCGCGGGGATCGTCGTCGCGCACGAGGGTCTCCCCCACGAGCACGACGTTGGCGCCGTGGCGCCCGTACTCGATGACGTCGTGCGGGCCCCGTACGCCGGACTCGGCGACCGACACGACGGCGCTTGGAATCCGGGGCGCGAGCCGTGCGAACGTGCCGCGGTCGACCTCGAGCGTCTTGAGGTTGCGGGCGTTGACCCCGACGAGGTCGGCGCCGGCGGCGAGGGCCCGGTCGAGCTCGTCCTCGTCATGGACCTCGACGAGCGGCGTGAGCCCGATGGAGACCGCGCGCTCGATCAGGCTCTCGAGCACGATCTGCTCGAGCGCGGCCACGATGAGCAGGGCCATGTCGGCGCCCGCGGCACGGGCCTCCCACAG
>CAYRZN010000075.1:0-12144 GCA_964428825.1 uncultured Aeromicrobium sp. | reverse complement strand
TCCGAGCGCAGCACCGGCACGTCGACCTCGGCGCGCCCGGCCCGCAGGTCGTCGAGCGTGCCGCCGAAGCGGCGCTGCTCGGTCAGGACGCTGATGGCTGCAGCGCCGCCTGCGGCGTAGTCGCTGGCCAGCGAGGCGGGGTCGGTGATAAGCGCGAGCTCGCCCTTGCTGGGGCTGGAGCGCTTGACCTCGGCGATGACCGACACACCCTCGGCCCGGAAGGCCGGCATGGGGTCGAGCGCCTCGGGCTGCCGGGACGCGCGGGACTTGAGGTCGTCGAGGCTCGTGACGGCCATGCGGTCCTCGAGGTCCGCGGCAGCGCCGGCGAGGATCTCGTCGAGAACGGACATGACACCTCCTCGTGCGTCGGTCTGGAGCGCACGGCGCGCTCCGCGGGACTTGCCTTAGCGTAAACCCGCCGTGGACACCGGTCCGCGCGGGTGCCGAAGCGCGGGACCTCCACTACCTTGTCCGGCATGTCGACCAACGATTCTGACAACGCGTCCGGTCTTCCCAGCTACGGCTCCGCCACGCCGCCGCCCGGTGGCTACCCGCCCCAGGCTCCCGGCGGCTACGGGGTTCCGCCGCAGAACAACGGCAAGGCCATCACGGCCCTGGTGCTGGGTCTGGTGTCGTTCCTCTGCTGCGGTCCCTTCACCGGGATCCCGGCCTTCTTCATCGGCCGCAAGGCCAAGCGGGAGATCGCGGCGTCAAACGGCACGCAGACCGGCGAGGGACTCGCCACCGCCGGCTGGATCCTGGGCCTGATCTCGTCGATCCTGTTCGTGCTCGGCGCGATCCTGTGGGGCGTGCTCCTCGCCACCGGCAACGCCGAGTTCACCTTCGAGACCACCTGACCCGTGCCGGCCGGCGCGGATGCTGCGGCGGCTGATCTCCACCAGTCTCCCGGCATGTCGACCAACGACCCGAACGACACGTCAGGACTGCCCGAATACGGCTCCACGCCGCCCCCGGACGGCGGCTACCCGCCTCAGGGCTCGTACCCGCCGCAGGGGCCGGGAGGCTACGGAGCGCCGCCCAAGACCAACGGCAAGGCCATCGCCTCTCTGGTGCTCGGCATCGTGAGCCTGTTCTGCTTCGGTCTCGTGACCGGAATCCTGGCGATCGTCTTCAGCCGCATGGCGACGCAGGAGATCGCGGCGTCGCAGGGCACCCAGACCGGAGCGGGAATGGCCAAGGCGGGATTCATCGTCGGCATCATCGGTCTCGTGCTCTGGGCCGCCTACCTCCTGCTGGTGCTGACGGGCACGCTGGACAACGCCTTCGTCTGAGTCCGACTCATCGAGCGTCGAACGGGTGCCGGACCGAGGTCCGGCACCCGTTCGCGTGCTGACGTCGCCTTCGCGTCAGTGCGTCAGTGCGTCGGCGTGGGTGCCGAGAAGAACGCGTTGCTGTCCGGACGGAACAGGAACACGACCGTCGCGATGTTCAGCACGAGCCCGACGAGGCCGAGCAGCAGGAGCACGACGGGCTGGCTACCCAGGAGTCCGAACAGTCCGAAGACGATGCCGAGGCCGAGCAGCACCGTGTAGACGATGCGGGCCCAGTTGGCGCCCTTCTTCAGGAAGTAGATGAACAGGATCGCGATGGCGACGCCGAGCACGATGCCGAACCCCGCGCCGACGATGACGCTCACCTGTGCGGTGTCGCGGTCGATCGCCGCATCGGCGCCGACGATGTCGTCGATCAGGTCGTCCATGAAGACGATCGTCAGGATGGTGGACAGGATGCTGACGGCCACCCCGGCCCAGATCAGGTTGACCGCGGTCTTGACCGAGGCGGGCGGCTCTCCCTTCGTCGGCGGGCGGTAGGGCTGCTCGGGTCCTGCGGGATACGGGTCGACCATCGAAGGTTCCTCTCGGTCTCACGGCGTGCCATGTCGGCAGGTCACCCCGATCGTGCCGTACCCACGTGCTGTGCGCACCCTGCGCCACGTGATGAGATGATCCGCGAACGTCGACGCCCGTCCCCCGAGGAGACCCATGAGCACCCCCGAGCAGGATCCTCAGGGTCCCGATCCCCAGGGAGCCGGAGCGACCCCGCCGCCGGACCAACCGCCGTACGGTGCCCCGAACCCCTACACGCACGGCCAGGCGCCGTACGTGTACCAGCCAGCGCCCTACGGGTACGGCTATCCGCAGCCGTACCAGCCCTACGGACCCCAGGGCAGCCAGAAGGCGCTCTGGGCGATGATCCTGGGCATCGGCTCGATCGTCGGCGCCACGGTGCTGTTCTGCTTCTACATCTTCGGCATCGCGCTGGGCATCCCGGCGATCATCCTCGGCGTGCTGGGCCGCAAGGAGGTGGCCGCCTCGGGCGGACGCCTGACCGGGTCGGGGCAGGCCACGGCCGGACTCGTCACCGGCATCATCGGGATCGTCCTCAACATCGCGTTCCTCGCCCTGATGATCGTGGTCTTCGCGACCGAGGGCTTCGGGGACCCGTCCTGGAGCTACTGAGCCGCGACCGGCGGTCCTGACCCGGCAGGTCAGGGCTGCAGGCCCTGGCCCCACGGGGTCCAGCGCAGGATCGCGAACGCCAGCATCGACACGGCGACGAGGACGAACCACGGCCGGGACAGTCGGATCCACGGCACGTCCTGGCCTCGCGAGCGGCGGACGACCCAGACGACCCACGCGACCCCCATCACCGCGACGAACACGACGGCGGCGGCGTTGCTGCTCAACGCTGCGGCGACGTCACCACGGGTGAGGTCGTTCATGGCACGCAGGCCGCCGCACGCGGGGCACGGCTCACCCGTGAGCAGCAGGAACGGGCAGAAGCCCCAGCTGCCGCTGGCGTGCGGATCGCGCAGGTTCAGGGCGCCGAGCGCCATGGCGCCGGCGCCACCGATCAGCAGCGGCGTGCGCAGCAGCTCGGCGCGCGACCGATCCGCCCGAGGAGGCCCGGGCGGGGAAGGCGGGAGGACCGCCTGGCTCATGGTCAGTGGCTCTTGGCGCCGCGGCCGGTCTTCGACATGATCAGGCCGACGGGGCCGGCGACGAGGGCGACGACGCACCCGATCGTGAAGACGATCCAGTTCGGCTCGGGAACCAGCCCGATGCCGCCGATCGTGGTGCCGATGAGGGCCAGCAGGACGGCGGTCCAGGCGGCGGGCGAGGATCCGTGCGACATGGGCGGAGACTCCTGCGGTGGTCGGGCGGTCTGACGGGGGTCAGCCTACCGGGCCGGGCGACCGCCACCGGAGTCGGACTCGTCGGCGTGGTCGGCCGCCGACTCGGTGGGGTCGAGTCCGGCGTCCATCGCCTTCCAGAGGTCCGAGCCGTCGGGCTCGACCACGCGCGCCGACGGTGACTCGTACCGACTGCTCATGGTGGGCCAGGCGGCGCCGTAGCGGACCACGACGAGTCCGAGCAGCGCCGCGACGACGAAGGCAGCGGCCGCGAGCCACGGGCCGGCGTGGGTCACCGAGCTCACGTCGACCCCCTCCCCGAACGCGACGCTCTCCTGCACGGCGGCGTCGACGACCCCCTGGGGATCGGTCCGGGTCGCGACGACGCCGCCGACCGACGCGGCGACGACCAGCACGCCGATGACCCTGCGGAACCACCCGCCGGAGGCCAGCACGCCGAGCCCCGCCGCCACGATGACGACCGCGAGGCCGGGGACCAGTGCCGAGACGTCGGTGCCGGTCGTCTCGATGACCGCGCCGGCTCCCTGGCCGTCGCCGAGCGTGGTGGTGACCCAGGTGCGTCGGCCCAGGACGAACGCCACACCACCGGCCACGACGAGGCCGAGGACCGTGGGCCCGTACCAGCGACGAGGACTGCTGGCGGCCATGTCAGAGCAGCCGGTCGGTGTCGAAGCAGGTGGTGGCGCCCGTGTGGCACGTCGGACCCGCGGGCGCCGCGGTGACGAGCACGGTGTCGCCGTCGCAGTCGAGGCGCACCTCGCGGACGGCGAGCGTGTTCCCGGACGTCTCGCCCTTGACCCAGTACTCGCTGCGACTGCGGCTCCAGAAGGTGGCCGCGCCGGTCGTGAGGGTGCGGTGCAGGGCCTCATCGTCCATCCAGCCGACCATCAGCACGTCGCGGGTGTCCGCGTCCTGCACCACGGCGGCGACCAGGCCGTCGGCATCCTTCTTGAGCCGTGCGGCGACGTCGGGGTTCAGGTTGCTCACGGAGCCAGTGTCCCAGCAGGCGTGCCGAGCCCCAGCGAGGCCTGCGCGATCCAGCTCGCGTGCAGCCGCTGGTACACACCGCCAGCATCGACCAGCTCGTCGTGCGAGCCGTCCTCGACGAGGCGCCCGGCGTCGAAGACGAGGATGCGGTCGGCATTCTCGGCGGTGGACAGACGGTGCGCGATCGTGACGCTCGTGCGCCCTTCGAGCAGCACCTCGAGCGCCCGGGTGGCCCGGAGCTCGGTCTGGGGGTCGACCGCGCTGGTGGCCTCGTCGAGCACGAGGAACGCGGGGTCGGCGAGGGCCGACCGCACGAGCGCGACGAGCTGCCGCTCCCCGGCCGACAACGACTCGCCCCGCTGGCCGACCCGAGTCTGGAGCCCCCGGGGCAGCGCCTCGAACCAGTCGACCAGTCCGAGGTCGCCGATCGCGGTCACGAGCTCGGCGTCCGTGGCCGAGCGGCGTCCGTACCGCAGGTTCTCGGCGAGGGTGGAGTCGAACAGGAAGCCCTCCTGCGGCACCATCACGACGTGGCGCCGCAGGTCGGCGAACGACACCTCGGCGACGTCGGCCCACTGGTCGTCGCGCCCGAGGGCCACGGTGCCCTCGACCGGGTCCATCAGTCGCGTGAGCAGCTTGGCGAACGTGGTCTTGCCCGAGCCGGTCTCGCCCACGACCGCGATGCGCTGACGCGGCGCGATCGTGACGTCGACGTCGTCCAGCACCGTCGGGCCGTCGGGGTAGGCGAACCGCACGTGGGTGAAGCGCGCGCCGAGGTCGCCCGTGGGGAGCGTGGCGACCCCGGGGCCGGGGTCGACGACGTCGGCCGGGGTCTCGAGCAGCTCGATCACGCGGCGCCAGGACGCGACCGCGTTCTGGGCTTCCGTGATGACCTGCGTGGCCATCTGCGCCGGACCGACGAACAGCGTGATGAGGAAGATGAAGGCGATGACGGTACCCATCGAGAGGTCCCCCACGACACCGAGCCACACGCCGACGCCGAGGGCGGCCGCGTTGGCCACGCCCCCGACCAGGATGGCCGAGGCGAACGTGACGCTCACGATCGTCTGGGCCTTGACGTTGGAGCGGTAGTTGGTCTGGATCGCGTCGTCGATGCGCTGCTGCGTGCGCTCCTCGATCGCGTACGAGCGCACGACCGAGGCGCCCACGACGGGCTCGGCGATCGTCGTGAGCAGGTCGGCGACGGTCTGGCGCACCCGGTCGTAGGCGACCGACATCCGCTCGGCGAAGAACTTCAGGCTCAGGGCGAGCGGGACGAAGGTCGCGATCACGACGAGCGTGAGCTGCCACGACAGGACGGCCATGACCACGGTGGCCACCAGCATCTGACCCGCGCTGAGCACCAGGATCATGCCGGTCGACTGCAGGAACAGCGAGATCTGGTCGATGTCGGACGTGACCCGCGAGACGAGCGAGCCGCGGCGTTGCGTGTTCTGCGTCAGCATCGAGAGGTCGTGGACGTGGCGGAACGCCCGCACGCGCAGCTGCGTGAGACCGCGCTCGGTGCCGGTGAAGATCCGGACCTTGGCCGCCCAGCTCGCGACACCCGAGACGAGCAGCAGCAGCGCCGCGAGGCCGACCACGAGCACGATGCGATCGCTCTCGACAGCACCTTGGGTGTCACCGAGTCCGGAGTCGACGGAGCGCTGCACGACGATCGGCACCAGGGAGCTGCCGGCCGTGCCGAGCAGGGCGAGCAGGACCGTGCGGCGCCATCCCGCCGTGATCGCGGGACTCAGCGCCAGCCCTCGTCGGATGATGCGCAGACTGCCCTCGCGGGGCGTGCTCGCCTCACTCATGGTCGACCTCCTCGCGGGCCTGGTCGTACGCGTCGACGAGGTCGCGGTAGGCGGCGGACCGCTCCCGCAGCTCGGCGTGGGTTCCGCGGTCGGCGATGCGCCCGTCGGCCAGGTGCACGACCTGGTCGGCCAGGGCGATCGTGGCCTTGCGGTAGGCCACGACGAGCACCGTGGGGCCGCCCGCCTGCGACCGTTCGGCCAGGGCCCGCAGGATGCGCTGCTCGACGTCAGGGTCGAGGGCGCTCGTGGCGTCGTCGAGGACCAGCAGTCGAGGCGCGCGTACGAGGGCGCGCGCGAGCGACAGGCGCTGGCGCTGACCACCCGAGAGCGACGTGCCGCGCTCCCCCAGCTGGGTGTCGAGACCGTGGGGCAGGGCGGAGACGAAGCGCTCGGCCTGCACCGTGCGCAGGACCTCCCAGACCGTCTCGTCGTCGATGTCGGCGTCGAGCGTGATGTTGCTGCGCACGGTGTCGTCGAACAGGAACGTGGCCTGAGGGACGAGCGAGACCGCCGCCGCCAGAGCGCTGTGGTCGACATCGGCCACCGGCCGGCCGTCGAGCAGCACGCGCCCCTCGTCGGCGTCGACGAGCCGGGTCACGAGGGAGGCCAGGGTGCTCTTGCCACTGCCGGTCGACCCGACGACCGCCGTGACGCTGCCCGGCTCCACCTCCAGGTCGAGGTCGGCGAGCACGGGCTCATCAGGCTCGTACGCGAATCCCAGGCCCTCGGTACGCAGGCCGACGGGACCGGACCCCGGAAGCTCGGCGGAGCCGTACGGGAAGCGCGTCGGGTCGTCGAGCACGCCACGGACGCGGTCCCAGCCGACGACGGTGCGCGGCAGCTCGGCGAGCACCCAGCCGATCGCCCGCACCGGCATCGCGACGATCGTGAACAGGTACGCGATCTGAACGACGTCGCCGGGTTCGGTGGCGCCAGACTCGATGCGCCCGATGCCGAGCAGCACCACGAGGAGCACGCCGATGCTGGGCAGGGCCTCGAGGACCGGCTCGAACACCGCACGGACCCGACCCACCGCGATGTTGGCGTCGCGCAGCTCCTCGGAGGCGCTCGCGAACCGGGCTGTCTCCTCGTCCTCACGGCCCAGCGACTTCACGACGAGTGCACCGTCGAAGGACTCGTGCGCGACCGACGAGACGTCGCCGCGCAAGCTCTGCGCCTGGGCCATCCGAGGGCCCTGGCGCTTCTGGTACACGACGTTGAGCACGAACAGGAGCGGGAACACGACGAGCCCCACGAGCGTCAGCACGGGATCCGCGGCCAGCATCGTGGCGACCGCGACCACCAGCATCGCGATGACACCGATCGCCATCGGCAGCGGCATGAAGACGCTCCAGATCGCCTCGACGTCCGCGTTGGCGTTCGAGAGCAGCTGTCCGGTGGGGTGCGACTGGTGCCACGAGACCGGAAGCTGCAGGTACTTGCGCGTCACGCGGCGGCGATCGCCGGCCACCAGGCGGTAGTAGACGATGCCGCCCACGAGACGGCGTCCGACGACACCGATCATCCGCAGGAGCGCGGCGCTGATGAAGAGCAGCGTGCCGGTGACCAGGGCCCCCGTCGCGACGTCGCCGTCGGCGAAGGACGGACGGATGACGTGGTCGGTGGCCCACCCCAGCACCCAGGCGTCGGCGACGGTCGTGGCGCCGAACAGGACCGAGAACGCGATCGACAGCGAGAACAGCGCCTTCTGGCGGCCGATACCGATCCCGAGGACGCGAAAGCCCCGACGGGTCAGGTCGGTCGTGTCGGTGCCACCGAGGTTGTCGATGGCGGTCATCTGACGGTGTGGCCGGCAGCGCGCAAGGTGTCTTTCACGTCCTGGATGGTCAGGCTGCCGAAGTGGAACACACTCGCGGCGAGCACGGCGTCGGCGCCGGCCTCGACCGCTGGGGGGAAGTGTTCGAGCTTCCCGGCGCCGCCACTGGCGATCAGTGGCACCTGTGTAACGCTGCGGACCGCCCGAATCATTTCCAGGTCGAAGCCTTGTTTCGTGCCGTCGGCGTCCATCGAGTTCAGCAGGATCTCCCCGGCACCCAGCTCGCTGGCCCGTCGCACCCACTCGACGGCGTCGATGCCGGCGCTCTGACGGCCACCGTGGGTCGTGACCTCGAAGCCGCTCGGTTGGTCAGGGGCACGACGCGCGTCGACGCTGAGCACGAGCACCTGGTTGCCGAACCGCCGGGAGATCTCGCCGATGACCTCGGGGCGCGCGATGGCCGCCGTGTTGATGCCGACCTTGTCGGCGCCGGCGCGCAGCAGGCGGTCGACGTCGCCCGTGGTGCGCACGCCTCCGCCCACCGTGAGCGGGATGAAGACCTGCTCCGCGGCCTGACCGACCATGTCGTAGGTCGTGCTGCGATCGCCGCTCGAGGCGGTGATGTCGAGGAACGTGAGCTCGTCGGCACCGGCCGCGTCGTAGACCCGCGCCATCTCGACGGGGTCGCCCGCGTCACGCAGGTCGACGAAGTTGACGCCCTTGACGACGCGTCCGGCATCGACGTCGAGGCACGGGATGACGCGGACCGCGAGGGTCACGCCCCACCACGATCGGTCGAGGCCCCGGCGGCGCCCTTCGTGATCGCGAGCGCCTCCTCGAGCGTGAACTGGCCCGTGTACAGGGCCGTGCCGGCGATGGCTCCCTCGACCCCGATGCCCACCAGGCCCGACAGCGCCCGGACGTCGTCGAGCGTCGTGACGCCACCGGAGGCGACGACGGGGCGGTCGGTGCGGCTGCAGACGTCGCGCAGGAGGTCGAGGTTCGGCCCCTGGAGCATGCCGTCCTTGTTGACGTCGGTGACGACGTAGCGGGCGCATCCCTCGGCGTCGAGGCGCGCGAGGGTCTCGTACAGGTCGCCGCCCTCGCGGGTCCAGCCGCGGGCCGCGAGGGTCGTGCCGCGGACGTCGAGACCGATCGCAACGCGATCGCCCCACGTGGCGATGGCCCGGGCGCACCACTCGGGCTGCTCGAGCGCGGCGGTGCCGATGTTGACCCGCCGGCAGCCCGTGGCCATCGCGGCCTCCAGGGACTCGTCGTCGCGGATGCCGCCGGACATCTCGACCTGGATGTCGAGACGACCGACGATCTCGGCCTGCAGCTCCCGGTTCTGGCCGTGGCCGAACGCGGCGTCGAGGTCGACGAGGTGGAGCCACTCGGCGCCGGCGTCCTGCCAGCGCAGCGCGGCCTCGATGGGGTCGCCGAACGCCTTCTCCGACCCGTCGACGCCCTGCACCAGCTGGACGGCCTGGCCGCCCTTGATGTCGACGGCGGGCAGCAGCTCCAGGTAGTCACTCACGCCCCCGAGCCTATCGGTGGCGCTCCCCCACCACGCGGGCGGTGACTCACCGCCCGGGCTCGTGGAGGGGGTGGTCGGTTGTCGGTGGGCGGCCGTAGCGTCGTCCGCATGAGCATCGTGATCCTGGTCCCCGGGTTCTGGCTGCAGGCCGACTCGTGGGACGCCCCCCTCCCACCGATCGTCGAGGCCGGACACCAGACGGTCGCGTTGACCCTGCCCGGACTGGAGTCGGTCGACGCCGACCGGTCGCGCATCGGTCTGGCCGAGCACGTCGCCGCCGTGGTGGGCGAGATCGACCGGCACGACGAGCCCGTCGTGCTCGTGGGCCACAGCGGCGGCGGCACCGTGATCCACGCCGCCGTCGACCAACGACCCAACCGCGTCTCCCGGGCGATCTACGTCGACTCCGGCCCGCTCCCCCACGGGGCCGCCACCAACGCAGGGATGCCCAGCGACGGTGGCGACCTGCCGCTCCCTCCGTGGGACCTCCTCCGCCAGGACGGCGCGAAGGACCTCGACGGGCTCACCGATGCGATGCTGTCGCGGCTCCGCGCACGAGCCGTCCCTCACCCGGCAGCGGCCGCCAGCGACGAGCAGCAGCTGTCCGACGACCGTCGCTACGACGTGCCGGTCACCATCGTCAGCTGCACGTTCACCCGCGAGGAGATCGACTCGTCCACGGCCGCGGGCGAGGCCTACTTCGCCGAGCTGCCGCGGCTGCGCGATCTCACGGTCGTGGAGCTGCCCACGGGGCACTGGCCGCAGCTCTCCCGGCCAGAGGACCTGGGGCGCGCCATCGCCGACGCGATCAGCTGAACGCAGCGACGACCAAGCAGAAGGTCAGGATCGTCTCGAGACCCGCCGCCACGCGGAACGCCGTCGAGCGAGTGAGCCACCACGCGACCACGGGACCCAGCACCGTCAGTCCGACACCAGAGAAGGCCACCGTCCGCCAGAACACGTAGTCGCCCCTCGGTACCGGCTCCCCGTCGAACCTGGTGCTCGCGAGGCCTCCGATGACGGCGAGGAAAGGGCCCATGACCCACGCGGCCAGCAGCACCAGGGCCACGGTCTCGCGCACCGTCTCGCGCGGTCGCCCGGCGGCCGGTTCGCTCATTCGCGCAGCGTAATAGGCGGGGCGATCAGAGCGTCGCGATCCAGTTCTCGAGCAGCCGGCGACCGGCGTCGGCCGACTTCTCGGGGTGGAACTGCGTGGCCCACAGCGGCCCGTGCTCGACGCCCGACACGAACCGGGCGCCCTCGTACGACGTCCAGGTGACCTCGGGAGCCTTGACCGGACCACCCGGGGCGACCTCCCAGTCGCGCACCCCGTAGGAGTGCACGAAGTAGAAGCGCTCGTCCTCCAGGCCCGCGAACATCCGGGACCCGGCCGGCGCCTGCACCGTGTTCCAGCCCATGTGCGGCACGATCGGCGCCTCCAGGCGCTCGACCGTGCCGGGCCACTGGCCGCAGCCGGGCGTGCGCACGCCGTGCTCGATGCCCTCGGCGAACAGGATCTGCATGCCCACGCAGATGCCGAGCACGGGCCGGTTCGCGATGAGCCGACGCTCGATCAGACGTTCGCCGTCGACCGCCGTGAGTCCGTGCATGCAGGCCTCGAACGCCCCGACGCCCGGCACGAGCAGCCCGTCGGCCTCGAACGCGATCGTGGGATCGGCGGTGAGCGTGACGTCTGCGCCGGCCCGCTCGACCGCGCGCACGGCGGAGCGCACGTTCCCCGACCCGTAGTCGAGGACCGCGACGGTGGGGAGGGCCACTACAGCGCACCCTTGGTGGAAGGGATGCCCGTCTCGCGCGGGTCGATCTCGATCGCCTCGCGCAGCGCTCGTGCGAGCGCCTTGAACTGGCACTCGGCGATGTGGTGCGGGTCGCGGCCGGACGTCAGCGTCATGTGGAGCGTGAGGCCCGCGTGGTGCGCGATCGACTCGAACACGTGCGAGGTCAGCGATCCGGAGTACTGGCCGCCGATCACCACGGTGATCTGGCGTTCGGGCTCGCCGGAGTGCACGAAGTACGGGCGTCCGGACACGTCGACCGTGCAGGTGGCGATCGCCTCGTCGAGCGGCACCGTGGCGGTGCCGTACCGCCGGATGCCGACCTTGTCGCCCAGGGCCTCGCGCAGCGCGTCGCCGATGGCGATCGCGGTGTCCTCGACGGTGTGGTGCGCGTCGATGTGCAGGTCGCCCTCGGTCTTGACCGTGAGGTCGATCAGCGAGTGCCGCGCGAGGGCGGTGAGCATGTGGTCGTAGAAGCCCACACCGGTCGAGATGTCGTGCTGGCCGCTGCCGTCGAGGTCGAGCTCGACCACGACGTGCGACTCCGAGGTCTTCCGCTCGATCCGGGCCGTGCGGGGGCCGCGCGCATCGCTCGCGGCCACAGAGGGGTCAACGTGCCTCGCCATCGGTCACCTCCTGGAGTGCGGTGTGGAACGCGTGCATCTCCTCGGGGGTGCCGATCGAGACGCGCAGCCATCCTAGGGGTCCGGTCTCGCGCACCAGGACGCCCCGGTCGACCAAGCCCTGCCACACGGCGTGCCGGTCGACGAACGTGCCGAAGAGCACGAAGTTCGCGTCGGACTCGGCCACCGTGAACCCGTCGTCACGCAGCCGCTGCGCGGTGCGGTCGCGCTCGACCCGCAACCCGTCGACCTGGGCCAGCAGCTCCGGCGCGTGGCGCAACGCCGCCTCGGCAGCGGCCTGGGTCACCGACGACAGGTGGTACGGCAGGCGCACGATGCGCAGCGCGTCGACGATGGCCGGATCGGCGGCCAGGTATCCCAGCCGGCCCCCGGCCAACGCGAACGCCTTGCTCATCGTCCGGGTCACGA
>CAYRZN010000074.1:0-12834 GCA_964428825.1 uncultured Aeromicrobium sp. | reverse complement strand
CGAGATCCCCGAGCAGGTCGTCCAGATCGGCGACTCGGTCATGGTCAAGATCATCGACATCGACCTGGAGCGTCGTCGCATCTCGCTGTCGCTCAAGCAGGCCAACGAGACCGAGGCCGCCGTCGCCGACGACTTCGATCCCACCCTGTACGGCATGACCTCCTCGTACGACGAGGAGGGCAACTACATCTACCCCGACGGCTTCGATCCGGAGACCGGCGAGTGGCAGGAGGGCTTCGACGAGGCCCGCGCCACGTGGGAGAAGCAGTACGCCGAGGCGCACGAGCGCTGGGAGGCCCACAAGAAGCAGATCGCCGACTCCGAGAAGGCCGCGATCGAGGCCAGCGAGGCCAGCAACTACTCCTCGGAGGTCCCCGAGGCCGCCGACGGCGGCGGTGCTGCGGGTTCGCTGGCGTCCGACGAGGCGCTGCAGGCGCTGCGCGAGAAGCTCACCGGCGGCGAGTGATCGCCCGCTGAGCCTGGCTCAGCACCAGCTGCACCGATGTTCGTTTCGAGCCCGGTCACCACGCGTGGTGGCCGGGCTCGAACGCGTCCTGGGCGAACTCGTCGGGGGCGTGGCTGCGCGGGGGAGTGCGGTGTCCGAGGCCGTCGCCGCGCACGAGCAGCAGGACGACCTCGAGCAGGACGAGGAAGGACAGGAACAGGAGCGTGACGAGAAGGAGCATGGCAGTAATGCTGCTCTCGTCGCATTGCTGCCACCAGTGGCAGCAACGACAGTGCCCGTCGAATATCTGCCATCTCTGTGGCACGATGGCCTGATGGAGATCGAGCCCTACGGAGACCCGTCGTGCGTGCCCCAGCCGTCAGGTCCGCTGCGCAAGGTCGTCGCGGTCGTGCAGGACGGGGTGGAGCCGTTCGGGCTCGGCTCGATCTGCGAGGTGTGGGCCGAGCCGTACCACCCCGACGACGACAACCCCGTCTTCGACTTCGTGGTCTGCGCCGAGACGCCGGGGGTCGTGAAGGGCCGGGCCGGTTTCGACCTGGTCGTGCACCACGGGCTCGAGGAGCTCGAGGACGCCGACCTGATCTGCATCGCGCCGAAGTACGACTACCTGAACCACTCGCCCGCCGTGGCTGCGGCGATCGCTCGAGCCCACGCGCGCGGAGCGTGGATCTTCGCGCACTGCTCCAGCAGCTTCCTGCTCGGCGACGCCGGTCTGCTGGAGGGGCGTCGGTGCACGACGCACTGGCGGTTCGGTGAGCGCCTGGCGCAAGCCTTCCCCGGGGCGATCGTCGATCCCGACGTCCTGTACGTGGAGGACGACCGCATCGTGACCGGCGCGGGGTCGGCCGCCGGCATCGACGCGGCCCTGCACCTGCTGCGTCGCCACTACGGCGCACGCGTGGCCGCCACGACGGCGCGGCGCATCGTCGTGCCGCCGCACCGTGACGGCGGGCAGGCCCAGTTCGTCCGAGCACCCGTCCGGGCGGAGGCGGCCGAGACGCTCGCGCCGCTGCTCGCGTGGGTCACGGCCCACCTGGACGAGTCGCTGACCGTCGACCGGCTGGCGCGACAGGCGCACATGTCCCCCCGCACGTTCGCGCGCCGTTTCCGCGACGAGACCGGCACCACGCCGTTGCAGTGGGTCACGGGCCAGCGCGTCGCCCTGGCTGAGGAGCTGCTCGAGAACTCGACCCTGTCGGTGGAGCAGATCGCCTCCCGGGTCGGCTTCGGCAACGCCGCGACCCTGCGCCACCACTTCACACAGGCGCGCGGCCTGGCACCGCTCGCGTACCGCAGGCAGTTCAGCTGCCTCGAGCCGGCCTGACACATCTCGCGGAGGGGGCGTCGAGGACGCGTCGGACCGAGGTCCCGGCTTCTGGTCGATGCGCCCTTCAGGCCAGCTCGGTGCGTCTGACCTTGCCCGTGGCGGTCCGGGGCAGCTGCGCCAGGTGCTCGTACTCCTTCGGGCGCTTGGGCGGCGCCAGCTGCTCGAGCGCAACGGCGCGGAGCTCGTCCTCCGTGGCATCGCCGACCCAGGCGGCACACACGCGCTGGCCCCACCGGTCGTCCGGCCGGCCGAAGACGGCGACGTCGCGAACGCCTGGCACGGCGCCGAGCACGTCCTCGACCTCGGCCGGGTACACGTTGACGCCGCCCGTGATGACGAGGTCGGTGCGTCGTGCGTCGAGGAACACGTGGCCGTCCACCACACGACCCAGGTCGCCGACCGAGAACGACGGCCCGTGTGGCGAGTCGGTCCAGGCGAGTCGGGTCTTCTCCGGGTCGCGCCAGTACTCGAAGCGCGCCCATGGCGGGACCGCGCACCAGATCTGGTCGTCATGATCGGTCCAGACGACCCGTCCGGGTCGAGCGCGCCCGAGCGTGCCGGGCCGTTCCTGCCACTGCGCGGCGGTACAGGCGGTGAACTGGCCCTCGGTCGAACCGTAGAACTCCCAGACGACGTCGGTGCCGAGCTCCTCGTGGGCGCGCAGGCGCACCGGCGTGGGGCACGGTGCGCCGGCGTGCGCCACCAGGCGGAAGGACGAGGTCTCGAGGCGTTCGCCGGACTCGTCCTCGGCGGCGAACAGTCGCTGGAGGTGCGCCGGGACGCAGAACATCGTCGTGGGTGCCAGATCGCGGAACGCCCTGGCCACCGCGGTGGGCTCGAACGGGACGACCGCGACCGCCCCACCAGCCAGCAACGTCCCGATCGCGAACCGGAGCGGCGCCGAGTGGTAGAGGGGTGAGACCGCGAGGTTGAGGTCGTCGGCGCAGAAGCCCCACAGCGCGCGCTCCTCGAGGGCGGCCGCCTCGGCGTGCTCGGGCGAGAGCCAGCCCGACCACACGCCCTTGGGGCGTCCGGTCGTGCCGGAGGTGAAGTGCATCGGGCGGCAGCGGGGGTAGGGGTCGAGGTCCTGCTCGGGTCCGCGGGCGAGCTCGTCGAGCACGCCGGGATCGTCGACGACAAGGACCGGTTCGACCTGCTCGAGGACCACGGCCCGCTCACGCGGCGTGAGTCGCGGATCGAGCGGCACCGGGACGAGGCCGCTGCGCGATGCCGCCAGCACGAGGTCGACCGTGGCGGTCGTGCCCGGCGTCAGGAGCGCGACGCGGTCGCCGTGCCGCAGGCCGGAGTCGTGCAGGGCCCCGGCCATCCGGCGCTGCCGGGTCGTGCTCGATGCGGCGCTGTGGATCTCCGGTTGATCCGTCACGGGGCTCCTGAGACGTTGGGTTCGAGTGATGTGCCTCACATCGTTTCGCCTGAACGGGGGGTTCGATGACCAGGCTCGTGTCAGTATGGTTCAGTCGAGGGGCGGCCGCGTCGTCGGTCCGCGCCTCGTGCCGTGTCCAACGTCTGAAGGTGGTTTTACTGTGGGTTCTCCCGGCAAGCGACGGGCGGACGTACGAGCGACCCCGAGCAGGCGGGGTCCGACCTTCTGGCAGCTCCAGCTGCGCCGTGTCGTCCTGCCCACCGTGGGTGTCGGTGCACTCGCCGTCGCCACGGCTGCCGTAGCCGCCCAGCCGAGCGCTGACCTGCCGATCTCGCCCGACCGCGTCTCGTCGGTCCAGGCGAGCGAGGTCAGCCGCAGCGGCGAGCGTCCCGTGCTCGCCACGCAGACCGAGACGGCCCAGCAGGCCACCGGTGTCCTGTGGGTCACGAGCGACGCGGAGATCCGTTCCGACGCCGCCCCCTCCGCGCCCGCGCTCGGTCAGGCCGCCGAGGGCACCCAGGTCCTCGTGACGGGCGTCGTCGAGGGCGACTGGACCCAGGTGCTGCTCAACGACGTGCCGCGGTGGGTCGCCTCCGGAAGCCTGTCGGCCGAGGAGCCTCTCGGCACGGCGCCGTGCGCCCGTGGTGGCAGCGTCGAGCAGGGACTCCAGCCCGACACGATCAAGGTCTACCGCGCCGTGTGCGCGAAGTTCCCGGAGATCTCGAGCTACGGGGGCCGTGCCCCTCGGTCCGGCAGCTCGGGCCACCCGACCGGCCGCGCGCTCGACATCATGGTCTCCGACAAGGCCCGCGGCGACGAGATCGCGCAGTTCGTGATCGACAACCGCGAGAAGCTCGGCATGACGCAGGTCATCTGGCGCCAGCGCATCTGGGAGCCGGGCTCGGGTTGGCGCGGCATGAGTGACCGCGGCAGCGCCACGGCCAACCACTTCGACCACGTGCACGTCACCACGTCCGGCGACGCCGCCACCAGCTGACCTGTGGTCGTGCGTGTCGGGCTGACGGGGGGCATCGGCTCCGGCAAGAGCACCGTCAGCTCGCTGCTGCGTGAGCACGGCGCGGTCGTGGTCGACTACGACCAGATAGCCCGCGAGGTGGTCGAGCCGGGGAGCCCCGGGCTCGCCGCGATCGTCCAGCGCTTCGGCACAGAGGTCCTCGCCGACGACGGCTCGCTGGACCGGCCGGCGCTCGGTGCCATCGTGTTCGCCGACGAGACGGCCCGCCGCGACCTCGAGAGCATCACCCATCCGGCCGTCAGGGCCCGCGCCGCCGAGCTCGAGGCCCAGGCCGGGACCGACGACGTCGTGGTCCACGACATCCCCCTGCTGGCGGAGTCGGGCGAGCGTGGCCCGTACGACGTCGTGGTGGTCGTCGACGTGCCCGTGCAGGTGCAGGTCGACCGTCTGGTGCGCGACCGGGGCATGTCGCCCGCCGAGGCGCAGTCCCGCATCGGCGCGCAGGCGTCCCGCGACGACAGAGCCGCTGTCGCCGACGTGATCGTCGACAACAGCGGCTCTCTCGAGGAGCTCACCGCCGCGGTGCGTGACCTCTGGCAGCAGCTCTCGGCTGGTTAGGCCGCCAGGTCGGGATCGGCGATGCGACGCAGGGTCGCCAGCGCCTCGCGCTCGAGCTGACGCACCCGCTCGGCACTGATGCCGTGTCGCTTGCCGATGTCGGCCAGCTTCTGCTGACGGCCGTCGAGCAGGCCGAAGCGGGAACGGACGATGTCGGCCTCGCGGTCGCCGAGGTGGTCGATCAGACCGCCGAGCAGCTGACGGGTCGCGTCGGACATGACGCTCTCGTCCGGGCCGGGTGCCTGCTCGCGGGCGATCAGGTCACCCAGCGAGGTGTCGCCGTCGTCGTCGACGGGGGCGTCGAGGCTGACGTGGTCGCGCCCCCAGGACATCAGGTCGATCACGCGATCGACGTCCATCTCGAGGACCATCGCGATCTCGGCGGGATCCGGGTCGTAGCCGAGTTCGCGCTCGAGGTTGCGACGGGCCGCCGTGACCTGATTGAGCTCCTCGACGACGTGGACGGGCAGCCTGACCACGCGGGCCTGCTGCGCGATGCCGCGCGTGATGGCCTGACGCACCCACCACGTGGCGTAGGTCGAGAACTTGAAGCCCTTGCTGTAGTCGAACTTCTCGACCGCGCGGATCAGGCCGGTGTTGCCCTCCTGCACCAGGTCGAGCATCGGCATCGCCGAACGGCCGTACTTGCGGGCGATCGAGACGACCAGCCGCAGGTTGGCCTGGATGAACTCCTGCATGGCGCGCTCGCCCTCGGCGGCGATCCACTCCAGCTCGTCGAGGCTCGCGCGCTTGGGCGCGCCACCCTTGGCACGGGCGACGCGGCCGGTGTCGATCAGGTGCTGGGCGAACAGACCGGCTTCGATGGTGCGGCTCAGCTCGACCTCGCGCTGCGCGTCGAGGAGGGGGGTCCGTGCGATCTCGGCCAGGTACATGCCGACGCTGTCCTTGCCCTCGGACTCGCGGACTCGGGTGTCCGTCTTCGTGCTCATGGTGCGCCTCCCAATCGTGGGTCTGTACGGGGTCAACGCACGGGGTGTCCTGAGGATTCCGCTCTCAGTCTGTTCTTAGGCCGGAATTTCCGGCGTGTCGCGGCTCACGCGGTGGTTTCGGTGCCGGGGGAGCCCGGCGCTGCGGTGTCGATGATCCAGGCCAGCTCGAACGCCCGCTCCCGCCAGGAGTCGTACCGTCCGCTCACCCCGCCGTGGCCGGCGTGCATCTCGGTCTTGAGCAGGATCGGCGCGTCGCCGGTCGTGGTGGCCCGCAGCCGGGCCACCCACTTGGCCGGTTCGACGACGCTGACGCGGGTGTCGTGCAGGCTCGTGACGGCCAGGATGGCGGGGTAGGGGCGCGCCTGCACGTTCTCGTACGGCGTGTACGACTTCATGTAGGCGTAGACCTCGGGGTCGTGCAGGGGGTCGCCCCACTCGTCCCACTCGATGACCGTGAGCGGCATGGACGGATCCAGGATCGTCGTGAGTGCGTCGACGAACGGCACGGCGGCGAGCACCCCACGGAAGGCGTCGGGCGCCAGGTTGGTGACGGCGCCCATCAGCAGACCACCCGCGCTGCCACCCTCCGCGACCAGGCGGTCGTGGCTGGTCCACCCCTCGGCGACGAGGTGGTGGGCCGCGGCCACGAAGTCGGTGAACGATTTCCGCTTGTGCCCGAGCTTGCCGCCGTCGTACCAGGAGCGGCCCATCTCGCCACCGCCACGGACGTGCGCCACGGCGAACACGAAGCCTCGGTCCAGCAGCGACAGGCGCGCGACCGAAAGGCCCGGGTCGATGCTGATCTCGTAGGCGCCGTAGCCGTAGAGCAGTGCCGGCGCCGTGCCGTCTCGGGGCGTGTCGGCCCGGGTGACGACCGAGACCGGCACGAGCGTGCCGTCGTCGGCCGTGGCCCACGAGCGGTGCTGCACGTAGTCGGCCGGGTCGTACCCGCCGAGGACCTCAGCCTGCTTGCGCAGCACGGTCTCGAAGGTGTCCGGGTCGAGGTCGAGCACCGACGCCGGCGTGATGAAGGAGCCGACGCCGATCCGCACCAGCGGCTGGTCCCACTCCGCGTTGGCGCCGAGGCCCGCGGAGAAGAGCTCCTCGTCGAACGGCACCTCGCGCAGCGGACCGAAGCCGCCGGGGTGGGCGGGATCGATCGACAGCACGCCGATCCGCGTGAGCGCCGCGCGACGGTAGGAGACGAAGAGGTGACGCGCGAAGACGTCGACGTCCTCGAGGCGCAGGTCCGGCTGCGCGGGGACGACGACCCGACCGTCGCGGGCCGAGGTCAGGGGCGTCGTGAGTACTGGCTCGAGGTCGGTCGCGACGAGCTCGAAGTCGGGTGCTCCGTCGTTGTGCAGGACCAGCAGCACGTCGTTCTCGCCCACGACGGCGTGCTCGACGGAGTACTCGATGCCCGTGCTGCGCTCGAGGACGACGCGGAACTCGCCCTCGGGGTCGTCGGCCGGGAGCAGCCGGGACTCGCTCGTGATCTTCGAGGAGGCACCGATCACGAGGAACTTCTCCGACTGGGTGCGCCCGATCCCCGTGAAGAAGCGCTCGTCGGTCTCCTCGTGGACCAGCACGTCGTCGCTGATGGGGGTGCCGAGGCGGTGCCGCCAGACGCGGTGAGGACGCCAGGCGTCGTCGACCGTGCTGTAGAAGACGTGGGTCCCGCCCGCGGACCACGTGGCACCACCGCTCGTGCCGGGGATCTCGTCGGCGAGCTCCTCTCCGGTCCGCAGGTCCCGGAACCGGATCGTGTAGCGCTCGTCGCCCGTGGTGTCCGTCGAGTACGCCAGGAGCGTGTCGTCGTCGGTCAGGCTGAAGGCGCCGAGCGAGAAGAACTCGTGGCCCTCGGCCAGCAGGTTGGAGTCGAGCAGGACCTGCTCGCCCGGGGCGTCGACCCCGGCCTCGATCGCCGGCGGCTCCCAGTTGCCCGGGGTGGCGGGACAGCGGCTGCGGATCGCGTACGACAGGCCCTCGACCGTGCGGCTGAAGTACCACCAGTCGCCGTGGCGCACCGGGACGGAGAGGTCCGTCTCCCGCGTGCGGGCCTTGATCTCGCCGAAGATCGTCTCGCGCAGGTCCGCCAGGTGGGCGGTGCGGGCGTCGGTGTGGGCGTTCTCGGCCTCGAGCAGGGCCAGGACGTCGGGGTCCTCGACGTCGCGGAGCCACTCGTAGTCGTCGACGAACTCGTCGCCGTGGAAGCGACGGACGGTCGGACGGACGTCGGCCACGGGGGCGTCGGGTGCAGCGGTCATGGCTCGACGCTACTGACGGACGCCCGGGCGGACAGGGCGGGGTCGTCGGCCGGGAACGTCTTGACGGGGCCCAGGGGAGACTCGCGGGTCTCGAACCGGACGGTGACGCGGCCCAGGCCGGAGCCCCAGACCCAGCCGTCGCCGAGCTCGGCGTGGGTCACGTCCTCGCCGGGTGTCCAGCCGCGCCGGCGGCGGCGCTCGGCGCGCGACGGCAGCGGTCCCAGCTCCTCCGCCGGTTCCGGCTCGGTGAACAGGTCGTCCTGCACCCAGTCGGCCAAGCCGCTCACGCCCACGCCGAGCAGGCGCAGCCCGCCTCCGAGGTCCTCGGCGTCGAGCAGACGGCGGGCCGTCTCGGCGAGCACGCGACCGTTGTCGGTCGGCCCGCTGAGGGTCGTGGACCGGGTGTGGGTCTCGAAGTCGTGGTAGCGCACCTTGAGCGTCACGGTGCGCCCGGACAGGCCGTTGGTGCGCAGGCGCTGGGCCACGCGGCGGGCCATCTGCTCGGCGATCTCGCTCAGCTGCGCGCGGTCGACCAGGTTGGTCTCGAAGGTGTCCTCCACGCTCACCGACTTGGTCTCGCGCGTCGCGTCGACGGGTCGGTCGTCGTCGGCGCGGGCGAGGCGGTAGAGCGACTCGGCCGACGACGCCCCGAGGTGGGCGCCGAGGTCGTCGACCGTGAAGCGTCGCAGGTCCTCCACCGTCGCGACGCCCAGCCGGCGCAGGCGCTCGGCGGTCGCCGGACCGACGCCGGGGATGGCGGTGACCTGCATGGGCCCGAGGACGTCGGCCTCGGTGCCCGGTCGCACGACGAAGGCGCCGTCGGGCTTGTTGATCTCGCTGGCGATCTTCGCCATGAGCTTGCTGGACGCGACTCCGACGGACGCGGTGAGGCCGTGCGTCAGCCGGGCGACGTCGGCCCGGAGCGTGGCGACGAGCTCGTCGACCCGGTCGGGGTCGAAGTCCTCGTCGGCGGCGAGGTCGACGAAGGCCTCGTCGAGCGACAGGGGCTGCACCACGGGGGAGAGCTCGCGCAACCGCGCCATGACGATGCCGCTGGCCTCGCGGTAGGCGTCGAACCGGCCGCCGAGGAATGCCGCGTGAGGGCAGCGGGCGCGGGCCTCTGCCGCGCTCATCGCCGACCGGACACCGAACCGGCGTGCCTCGTAGGACGCGGTCGAGACGACGCCGCGTGCCCCGACGCCGCCCACGACGACCGGCTTGCCGCGCAGCGACGGCTTGTCGCGCTGCTCCACCGAGGCGAAGAAGGCGTCGAGGTCCAGGTGGAGGATCGAGGCCGTGGACCGCATCTGTCCATTGTGGCCGTCCACAGGCGCTGGGCATCCACAGGACGTGCTGAAGGTCGTCGACCGGGACCCGACCCGGTCGACGGTGGAGCCATGAGCCCACGACCCGCCCGCCGCCCGAAGAACCGTCAGATCGACCGCGAGCCCGCGTCGGTCTTCACCGCCCACGACGTCGGCGACGTCCTCGCCGCGGTCCCGACCCTCCTCGGGTTCCGGCCGAAGGAGTCCTTCGTCGCCATCGCCACCTACGGTCCTCGATGCCGTTTCGGCTTCTGCCTGCGGCTCGACCTGCCGGCGCTCGAGGACGCAGGGACCGCCGCAGACCTGGCGGTGCACCACCTCCGGCGCCAGGGCGCGGACGGTGCCATCCTGCTGGCCCTGTCGGACGACCACGCACGGGCCGAGGCCGTCGTGCGGGCCGGCCTCGACCGGCTCGGGCCCGACATCGAGGCGATCGTCATCGCCTGGGCCGACGGGCATCGCTACTGGCAGCCGCTGCCCCGTTTCCCGCAGGACGGGATCCGGTACGAGTCGCCGGCCCATCACGAGGCGGTCGTGCGAGCGGTCGCGGCCGGTCAGGAGATCCTCGCCGACCGCGACGAGCTCGTGACGCGGTTCGCCACGTGCTCGGGTGACGTCCTCGAGCGGATGGTGGTCGCGACCGAGGGTCAGCTCGACCGGGTCCTGCGGCTCTTCGGGGAGAACCCGACCGACACCGCCCTGGTCGGGGTCGCGATGAGCGAGCTCGACCCGATCCTCGACCGCGCGCTGAACGAGCAGGAGCGGCTGTCGGACCTCGAGGTCGGGCTGGTCTCCCTGTGGTGCGCCTCCGTCATGGTGCGCGACGAGCTGATGTCGCGGATCCACCGCGACAACGCCCGCGACTGGCTGCGGGTCCTCACCGACGTCTCCGGACGCGTGGTTCCCCCGTTCGTGCCGTCGGTCCTGTGCCTCGCGGGCTTCGCGGCGTACATGGTCGGCGACGGTGCCCAGGCCGTCATCGCGCTGGAGCGCTCCTTGTCGGCCGACCCGGAGCACCGCCTGAGCCTGCTGCTGATGCAGCTGATCCAGGGCGGTGTCTCGCCCGAGCAGTACGAGGCGATGGGTGAGATGACGATCGTGGAGGCCCAGCGCGAGCGGGCACTGCGTCGCCATCGGGAGCGGTCGGCCTGACCCGGCCCTACGCTGTCGGCATGGGGCAGGACGTCGACCACCAGGAGTTCACGGGCGAGGACCGTCGGCGCTACCGCGCCAAGGTCCGGCGCTGCCTCGACGTGCTCGCGCGCATGCTGACCGACCGGGACTTCTCGGTCGGCGAGCCCCTCGTGGGGGTCGAGATCGAGTTCAACCTCGCCGACGCGTCGGGGGACGCAGCGATGACGAGCGCCGAGGCGCTGTCGGCGATCGCCGACGAGGACTTCCAGACCGAGCTGGGCCGCTACAACATCGAGATCAACGTGGCGCCGCGGCCGATCGCGGGCGAGGGCCTGGTGGAGCTCGAGACCATGCTGCGCGACGACCTCAACGAGGCCGAGCGCAAGGCGGCCGGCACCGGCTCGGGGCTCGTCATGGTCGGCATCCTGCCGACCGTGCGGGAGGAGCACTTCTCCCGCGAGGCGATCGCCCCCGATCCCCGGTACAGCCTGCTGAGCGACCAGATCCTGGCGGCGCGGGGCGAGGACATCGAGATCCTGATCGACGGCGTCGACCGGCTCGAGCTGCGTACCGACACGATCATGCCGGAGGCCGCCTGCACGAGCACCCAGCTCCACCTGCAGGTCGAGCCGGACCGGTTCGCCGCCGTGTGGAACGCCGCCCAGGTCATCGCCGGCGTCCAGGTCGCCGTGGGGGCCAACTCGCCGTTCCTGCTGGGTCGTCGGCTCTGGCACGAGACCCGCATCCCGCTGTTCGAGCAGTCCACCGACACCCGCAGCGACGAGCTCAAGGCCCAGGGCGTCCGCCCTCGGGTCTTCTTCGGCGAGCGGTGGATCACGTCGGTGTTCGACCTCTTCGAGGAGAACGTGCGCTACTTCCCGGCGCTGCTGCCGATCGTCGAGGACGAGGACCCCGCCGAGGTCATGGCGGCCGGGGGCGTGCCCGAGCTCGCCGAGCTCCGGCTGCACAACGGCACGGTCTACCGCTGGAACCGGCCCATCTACGACGTGGCCGACGGCGCGCCGCACCTCCGGGTCGAGAACCGGCTCCTGCCCGCCGGACCCACCGTGATCGACACCGTGGCCAACGCGGCGCTGTTCTACGGGCTCGTCGCCGCGATGTCCGCAGCCGACCGGCCGGTGTGGTCGCGCATGCCGTTCGCGGTGGCGTCCGACAACTTCTACGCCGGAGCCCGGCGCGGCATCGAGGCCGAGCAGCGGTGGCCGGGCCTCGGCACGGTGCCGGTCCGCGACCTGGTGCTGCACCACCTCCTGCCGGTCGCGGCCGCCGGACTCGACCAGCTGGGGGTGTCCGCCGAGGCCCGCGACCGCTACCTGGGTGTCATCGAGCGCCGCTGCGCGCTCGGGGCCAACGGCGCGACGTGGCAGATCGAGGCGGCCGACTCCTTCGACCGCTCCGGTGACCCCGAAGCGGCCATGCGCCGTCTCGTCGTGGCCTACCGGGAGCACATGCATGAAGGAGAGCCAGCCCACACTTGGCCGGTTCCCTGACACCGCGCGGACGGAGCCGTGTCGGGTTCGTGACGTTTGCCGGGGCATGGCAGACTGTGCGCAGAGGTTGACCACAGGTCTCCTTGTCGCGCCCTTGAACCGTTCGAGAGGTGAAACATGCCGGTGAATCCAGCTGCTTCGGCCGTCAAGACGGTGGGTCGACTCATTCCCAAGACGCTCAAGGACGCCGCTGCCGCGGCCACCTCGGGAGCCCACGACCACGTCGACGGCCCCGACCCCGAGCCGTCCCGTTCGACCCCGGAAGACACCGTGACGAAATCCTCCTCCGCCTCGACGAAGGCTCCTGCCAAGAAGGCCCCCGCCGCCAAGAAGGCGCCGGCCGCCAAGAAGGCCCCGGCGGCCAAGGCGCCGGCCAAGAAGGCACCTGCGGCGAAGAAGGCGCCCGCCAAGAAGTCGGCGTCGACCAAGCAGGAGATCAACGTCGAGATCACCGACAGCGAGGTCGTCGTCGAGGTCGGCGAGCCCGTCGCGGTCGACGAGAACGGCAAGAAGATCCTGCCCGACATCCCCGACGACCAGTTCGTCAAGGACGTCAAGAATGACCCGACCATCAAGGAGGACGAGCAGTCCGCCTTCACGCTGAGCGCGGCTGACGAGTCCGACGAGCCGGTCCAGCAGGTCATGGTGGCCGGTGCCACGGCCGACCCGGTCAAGGACTACCTCAAGCAGATCGGCAAGGTCTCCCTCCTCACCGCGGGTGAGGAGGTCGAGCTCGCCAAGCGCATCGAGGCCGGCCTGTTCTCGGAGGAGAAGCTGGCCGCCGGCGGCCGCATCTCGGAGAAGGTCCGCGAGGAGCTCGAGTGGATCGTCGTCGACGGTCGTCGCGCCAAGAACCACCTCCTCGAGGCCAACCTG
>CAYRZN010000073.1:0-12934 GCA_964428825.1 uncultured Aeromicrobium sp. | reverse complement strand
CGCAGCAGGTCGACGCGGCGCAGCGCGGGCCACAGGACGTCGGTGAAGTAGAACTCCGAGTGCACGCTCTGCCACAGCAGGAAGCCGGACAGCCGCTGCTCCCCCGACGTGCGGATCACGAGGTCGGGGTCGGGCTGGCCCTTGGTGTACAGGTGCTCGGCGATGTCGTCGACGACGAGGGTGCGGGCGACGTCCTCGAGCGAACGGCCCTTGGACGACTCCTCCAGGAGCAGCGATCGCATCGCGTCGGTGAGCTCCTGGCGGCCGCCGTAGCCGACACAGATGTTGACCTGCAGCTCGGTGCCGGTGCTGGCCTCGGTGGCCCGCTTGAGCCGCGCCGCCGACTCGGCCGGCAGGAGGTCGAGGCTGCCGATGAGGCGCAGGTTCCACCGACCGTCCTCGGCGAGGCGGTCGACGAGCTCCTCCACGGCCCCCAGGATGCTGCGGACCTCGGCCTCGGATCGCTGCAGGTTGTCGGTCGAGAGCACCCAGAACGTGACGATGCGCACGCCCAGCTCGTGGCACCAGCCGAGGAACTCGTCGATCTTCGCAGCGCCCGCGTGGTAGCCGCTCTCGAGGTCGCGCCCGGAATCCTTGGCCCACCGGCGATTTCCGTCGACGATCGCACCGATGTGATGAGGGGTCCGCTCGGGATCGAGTCGCCGCGCGAGGCGGCGCTCGTACGTCCCGTACGCGAGGGAGCTCAGACCCATGGGGGCTAATCTAACGCCATGCCCGAGACCAGCTCGATCACCGACGAGCCCGTCCTCGGCCGCTTCCCTTCCTCGCTCGAGGAGATCAAGCCGCGGCTGCGGGGCTGGCTCCACGCCGCCGTCGCCCCGCTGTCGTTCATCTCGTTCCTGGTCATGATGGTCATCGCCGATGACCGCACGGTGCGTGCTGGCGCCGCGGTGTTCATGGTGTCGGCCCTGCTGCTCTTCAGCTGCAGCGCGATCTACCACACCCGTACGTGGTCGGAGCAGGGCCGCATGGTCTGGAAGCGCATCGACCACGCCAACATCTTCCTGCTCATCGCCGGCTCCTACACGCCGTTCTCGCTGCTCCTGCTGAGCACCGAGCACGCGGTCATCATGCTCAGCATCGTCTGGGGCGGCGCCTTGATCGGTGTGCTCTTCCGGGTGTTCTGGGTCGGCGCGCCCCGCTGGATCTACGTGCCGCTGTACGTCGCGCTCGGCTGGGCCGCGTTGCTCTACTGGGGCGAGTTCGTCGACGAGGCCAGCACCGCCGTGATCGTGCTGATGGTCGTCGGCGGCGCCTTCTACACGCTCGGCGCCGTGGTCTACGGCTTCAAGTGGCCCAACCCGTGGCCCCGCTGGTTCGGCTTCCACGAGGTGTTCCACACCCTCACGATCGCCGCGTTCATCGTCCACTACATCGGCATCAGCCTGCTCGCCTACGACCAGCGCTGACCTCCCTCCCGTTCCGCTCGCGAGAGAGTTTGTCGGTGGTCACGAGCGAGTTTGTTGCGCCCGATCCCCCTCAGCGACAACGAAGTCTCTCCTCGCCACCAACAAAGTCACTCGCCAGCCGCCATCAGGTGAGGGTGCGGAGGGCGTCGGGATCGGTGACAGGGGCCTGGCAGACGAAGTCGCGGCACAGGTAGGCGGTCGGGAGGCCGTCGCGGAGCGTCCGTGAGGCGAACAGGGGCACGTCGAGCCCGGATTCGCCGCCCACGACGACGGCTCCGGGCGAGGTGAGCGACCAGGCCGCCCGCAGCAACTCGTCACGCTCACCGGGCGCCCCCACGACCGCGACCTCGACGGGACCGGCGTGCATCGCCTCGGCGACGGCGAGCGTCTGCCCCCCGAAGCGCGGTGCCGCGTGCGCCGTGGGCGAGGCCGACTCGACCGCGCGCTCGGCCGCGGCGCGCCACCGGGCGTCGCCAGTGACCGCAGCGGCCGTCAGCAGGGCAGCCGCCGCCGCACTGGCACCGGACGGGTGGGCGTTGTCGGCGACGTCGCGCGGAGCCATGACGAGCCCGTCGCCGAGCGCGTCGACGAATCCACCGTCGGGGTCGGCGAAGTCGGTGACCACCCGTTCGAGCAGCGCGAGAGCCCGCTCCAGCCACACGGCGTCGCCCGTGGCGCCCAAGACCGTCAGGAAGGCCTCGGCGACCGCCGCGTGGTCCTCCAGCACCCCGGCGTTGCGGCTGGCGACCCCGTCGCGGGAGGTGCGCACCAGGCGCCCGTCGACGACGTGCACCCGCACGAGCAGCTCGGCCGCCTCCACCGCGGCGGCCGTGAGCGCGGGCTCCTGCAGCAGGACCCCTGCCTCGACGAGCGCCGTGATGGTCCACCCGTTCCACGACGCCACGACCTTGTCGTCGCGGGCGGGCCGCGTGCGCCCGGCGCGGGCCCCGAGCAGGGTCGCGCGCACCCGCTCCCACCGCTCGGTATCGTCGGGATCCTCGCGGAGCTGGAGCGTGGAGAAGCCGCGTTCGAACGTGCCGGCCCCGGTGACGCCGAGCAGGCCGACCGCCCAGGCCCCGTCCTTCGCGCCGAGCAGCCGCATCAGGTCGTTGGGGTTCCAGACGTAGTACGTGCCCTCGTGGACGTCCCCCCTCCCATCGACGCTGTCGGCGTCGAGCGCCGCCGCGAACCCGCCCTCGGTCGTGCGCAGCTCGCTCAGCAGGAAGACGGCGGTCTCCCGTGCGACCCGTTCGGCCAGCGGTGATACCGTGGCGCGCCACCAGTGCAGGTACACGCGAAGCAGCAGGGCGGTGTCGTAGAGCATCTTCTCGAAGTGGGGCACCCGCCAGTACCGGTCGACGCTGTACCGCGCGAACCCGCCGGCGAGCTGGTCGTACAGGCCGCCGCGCGCCATCGCCGTGCACGTGGCATCGACCATCTCGAGCGACTCGGGCGAGCCGGTGCGGTCGTGGTGGCGCAGCAGGAACTCGAGCACCATCGACGGCGGGAACTTGGGGGCCGACCCGAAGCCCGCCGCTTCTGCGTCGTACGTGCGTGCCAACGTGGCCACGGCCTCGTCGAGGTCGTCGGTCGTCAACAGGTCGCCGCCGGGGTCACGCGCGTCCTGCAGGTGCGCCACGACGTCGCGGCCCACCGTGAGCACCTCGTCGCGACGATCCCGCCACGCCTCCGCGAGGGCCTGCAGGACCTGGGTGAACGCCGGGGCGTTGCTCGTCGGCTCGGGCGGGAAGTACGTGCCCGCGAAGAACGGTTCGCCGTCAGGGGTGAGGACGCACGTCATGGGCCAACCGCCCTGGCCGGTCATGGCCTGCGTCGCGCGCATGTACACCGCGTCGACGTCGGGCCGCTCCTCACGGTCGACCTTCACGTTGATGAAGTGCGCGTTCATGAAGTCGGCCGTGGCGGCGTCCTCGAAGGACTCGTGCGCCATGACGTGGCACCAGTGGCACGCGGCGTAGCCGACGCTCAGCAGCACCGGGCGGTCGAGCTCGCGGGCCACGGCGAAGGCCTCGTCGCTCCACTCCCACCAGTCGACCGGGTTGCCGGCGTGCTGCTGGAGGTACGGGGACTGCGCGTCGGCGAGCCGGTTCACCCATCCATACTCCCCCGACGACCAAGGGCGGCACGCGCATCACTCGCGACGAGGTGATGCTCACGGGCGACACCGACACCGACATCGCCGTCGAGGACCGGGGCGGCCGCTCGGGGTCCCACCCCGGGAGTGTCGAGACATCCCCGCGAGTCGACTGGCCTGGCGTTCGGCCAGCGGACGCGCTGCATGGCCCGGCCCGACTCAGCGCCCCGTCGCACCCCGCTGGGCCATCACCACGAGCCATCCGTCGTCCTCGCACGACCGGTCCGTCCACCCCGGCGTGAATCCAGCGTCGCGCAGTGCGACGAGGAGCTCGTCCTCGGTTCGAGGCATGTTGTAGTACGGCCTGCCCGACTCACCCTCCTCCCAGCCGGCGCCCCCGCCGCGAGGTGTCGAGACCAGGAACTGGCCACCGGGGTGCAGAGCGTCGGCGACCTTGCCGAGCACACCGTCCAGGTCCCGCGGTTCGATGTGCTGCAGCACGTGCAGCATGAGCACGGCGTCGTAAGGACCCCCGAGCTCGTCGTTGATCGCATCAAGGCGGTCGACATCCTTGCCGCGCGCACGCTGCAGCTCGATGAACGTCCGGGTGAGCTCCGTGCGGCGGACGCTGAGTCCCGCCGCCTCGAGCTGGTCGGCATCCCAACCCGGGCCGGATCCGATCTCCAGCACCTGGCCGGCGGGGACCGCCTCGGCCAAGCGCGTCACCGCCGCCGCCAGGGCCCCAGGGCCCGACGTCTCGCGGGCGTAGGCGACGGCGATCTCTTCGTACGACTCGACCGTGCGGGCATTCGGCGTCGGCTCCATGGACAAAGCCTAGGCACGGGCCTAGGCGCGAGAGGTCGACGTGACACGCCGACCGATCATCGATCGGCGCGAGCGCCAGCGGCCATGGGCCGGATCAGGCGTCGCGGTCGGCGCCGGTGCGGTCGGTGGCGGCATCGCCGGACGCCTCGGGCTCCTCGCCCTCCCACGGCTCACGCGCGCGGCGCGAGATGCGGGCGAACGACCACATCAGCAGCGCGAGCGCGACCGCCATGGCCAGGAAGATGCCGAGCGCGACCCAGCCGGGCTTGACGATGTCGGGGTCGAGCTCCCGGCGCTCGCCACCGGTGGCGGTGACGAAGGCACCGGCGGCGTCGAGCACGCTGCTCGCGATGTCGTACATGCGATCAGCGTAGGCCCGCGAACAAGTCGTCCTCGGGCAGGGTCGTGGGCACCTTGCTGTCCACGAGCTCGAAGTCCTCGGTGGGCCAGGCCTCGGCCTGCACCTCGCGCGGCACCGAGAAGAAGAAGCCGTCCGGGTCGATCTGCGTGGCGTGCGCGATCAGCGCCGCGTCGCGGACGTGGAAGTAGTCCGCGCACTCGACCTGCGTCGTGATGCGGTCGTCGCGGACGCGGTCGGGGTCGCGGTCCTTGAGCCACTCCGCGTAGGGGTTCTCGAGCCCGCGCTCCTCCATGGCCGCACCGATCGCCTCGAGGCGCGCGCGCGTGAAGCCGCCCTGGTAGTAGAGCTTGCTGACCTGCCACGGCTCCCCCAGGTCGGGGTACAGCTCGGGGTCGGCCGCTGCCTCGTAGGCGAAGACGCTGATCTCGTGACACTTGATGTGGTCGGGGTGCGGGTAGCCACCGTTCTCGTCGTACGTGGTCAGCACGTGCGGCCGGAAGGAGCGGATGAGCCGCACGAGCGGAGCCGCGGCCTCCTCGAGCGGCACGAGCGCGAAGCAGCCCTCGGGCAGCGGCGGCTTCGGGTCGCCCTCCGGCCAGCCGGAGTCGACCCAGCCGAGCCAGTCCTGCGTGACGCCGAGGATGTCGCGCGCGCGTTCCATCTCCTCGCGGCGGATCTCGGTGATCAGCTCGGGGTCGTCCTCGATGCCGGGGTGCTGGAAGCTCGGGTTCAGGATCGAGCCGCGCTCGCCACCGGTGCAGGTGGTGACGTGGACGTCGACCCCCTCGGCGACGTACCGGGCCGTCGAGGCGGCCCCCTTGCTCGACTCGTCGTCGGGATGCGCGTGCACGTGCATCAGTCGCAGCTGTTCCTCCACGGAGTCCAGTATCCCCGCCTGGGGAAGGCAGACGAGTCGCGGGTGGGCCGGCCCTGAGATACTGGGCGCATGACCGACCTCGCCGACCGCTACGGCACCCGCACCTCGCCGCGCTGGCTCTGGTGGGTCGTGGCCGGCGCCGGCATCGCCGTCGGTATCGCGTGGGCGGCCTGGATCGCCCTCCAGCCCCGGCCGGTCTCCACCGAGGTCTACTCCTTCGAGGCGGTCTCCGACACACAGATCGACGTCCAGCTCGAGGTCATCCGGCCTGAGCCCGCGGCCATCTCGTGCAGCGTGTACGCCCAGGCTCTCGACCACTCGATCGTCGGCGAGAAGACCGTCACGATCCCGCCGTCGGACCGCGAGATCGTGCGCCACGAGCTGAGGCTGACGACCACGTCGAGGGCTGTCACGGCGGTCGTTCGCTCGTGCGAAGTCACTGACTGAGTGCTAGGCTGGGAACTTCACCCCGAGCCGGGAGCTCGGGGTTCCGTACGTTTTGAAGGAGTTCGCCATGACGCAGCCGACTGGCACCGAGACCCTCTGGGTCACGCAGGAGTCCCTCGACCGTCTCCGCGAGGAGCTCGAGCACCTCAAGGGTGAGGTGCGCTCTGACATCACCGCCAAGATCGCCGCCGCCCGCGACGAGGGCGACCTCAAGGAGAACGGCGGCTACCACGCCGCGCGCGAGGAGCAGGGCAAGACCGAGGCCCGCATCCGTCAGCTCGAGGACATGCTGGGGCGCGCCGAGGTCGGCGAGAAGCCCGCTGACGACGGCGTCGTCGAGGCCGGCATGAAGGTCACGATCCGCTTCGAGGGCGACGACGACACCGAGTCGTTCCTGCTCGGCTCGCGCGAGGTCCTGAGCCTCGACAGCGCGGTCGATCTGGACGTCTACTCCCCCACGTCCCCGCTCGGCGCCGCCCTGCTGGGCAAGAAGGCCGGCGACACCGCCAGCTACGAGGCCCCGAACGGCTCGACCATCACGGTCGAGATCGTCGAGGCCATCCCGTTCTGACCTGACCCTGACGCCGTCGGGGCCGTCCGCTCAGACCGAGCGGTAGCCCCGACGGGCCAGCTGGTCGAGCACCCGGTCGGCGTGCCGCGCTCCGCGCGTCGCGACCTGGAGCCGGACCTCCACCTCGCCCACGCCGAGCGACTCCGATGCGCGGTCGTGCACCACGTTGAGGATGTTGACCTGCATCGACGCCAGGTCGGTGAGCAGCCGCATGAGCTCCCCTGGCCGATCAGTGAGGTGCACGCGAAAGCTCAGGAAACGTCCGGCGGCCTTGAGGCCGTGACGGATGACCTCGAGCAGCAGCAGGGCGTCGATGTTGCCCCCGGACAGCACCGGCACGACCGGGCCCGGGAAGTCGTTCGGGCGGTCGAGCAGCGCGGCGACCCCCGCTGCCCCGGCCGGCTCCACGAGGAGCTTGGCACGCTCGAGCAGCCCGATCAGGGCCCGGCTCAGCGACTCCTCGCTGACCGTGACGACGTCGTCGACGAGGTCGGCCACGACCGCGAAGGGCACCGCACCGGGCTCGGTCACGGCGATGCCGTCGGCCATCGTCGGCAGGCCAGGGACGAGCATCGGCACGCCGGCACTGAGGGAGGGCACGTAGGGACTCACGGCGGAGGTCTGGACGCCCACGATCCGCACGTCCGGCCGGACCTCGCGCAGCAGGGCGATGCCCGCCACGAGTCCGCCGCCGCCGACCGGCACGAGGATCGTGCCGACGTCGGGCAGCTGGCGGAGGACCTCGAGCCCGACCGTGCCCTGACCGACGACGATGTCGGCGTGGTTGAACGGGTGGATCATCACGGCGCCGGTGGTGCTCGAGTACTCCTGCGCCGCGGCGATGCTGGCTCCGACGTCGACCCCGACGAGCTCGATCTCGGCCCCGTAGCCCTGGGTCGCCTGGACCTTGGGCAGCGCCGCGCCCTCCGGCATGAAGATCCGGGCCGGGATGCCGAGCATCTGGGCCGCCAGGGCGACGCCCTGGGCGTGGTTGCCGGCCGAGGCGGCGACGACACCGGCGGCCCGCTCGGCCTCGGAGAGCCGGGAGATGCGGGTGTAGGCGCCGCGGAGCTTGAAGGACCCCGTGCGCTGGAGGTTCTCGCACTTGAGCAGGACCTCGGTGCCCGTGAGCTCGCTGAGCCAGCGTGAGTGCGCGAGGGGGGTCTCCTCGGCGATGCCGGTGAGCAGCTCGGCAGCTGCCTCGACACCCGCCCAGGTCGGGACGGTGACGCTGTCGCTCACGCCCGCTCCGCCGGGAGGCCGGAGTCCGGAGGCAGGGCGTCGGGTGGCACGTCGTCGGGCAGCCCGTCGGGTTGCAGCGGGTTGCCCGCCTCCTGGGCCAGGTGCTTCACGACGCCGTTGAGGCAGGCGACGAGCGGTACCGCCACCAGGGCGCCCACGACGCCGGAGACCGTGATGCCGGCCGCGATCGCGGCGATGATGGCCAGCGGGTGCACCGCGACGAGTCGTCCCATCAGGAACGGCTGGAGCACGTGCGACTCGAGCTGCTGGACACCGATCACGACGAGCAGCATGAACAGCGCCGTCCAGGGCCCCTGTGCCACGAGCGCGACGAGCACCGCGACCATGCCGGAGGCGAACGCGCCGATGATCGGCACGAAGGCGCCCAGGAAGACGATCACACCGATCGCGAACGTCAGGGGCACGCCGAGCAGCCAGGCCCCCAGCGCGATGCCGAGCGCGTCGACGAGCGCCACGAGGACCGTGGCCCGCACGAAGCTCGTCAGCGACTCCCACGCGCGGTGGCCCGAGGAGTTGACCCGGGCACGGGCCTCGCGCGGGAACAGCGTGACGACCCACGCCCAGATGCGGTCGCCCTCGTAGAGGAAGAACACGGCCGCGAACAGCGCGATGAAGAAGCCCGTGATGAAGTGCGCCAGCGACAGGCCCACCGCTGTCGCCTGGTCGAGGACGGCCTCGCGGCCGGTGCCGGAGATGGCGTCCTGCACCTGCGTCACGTATCCGTCGAGGTCGTCGTCACTGAGGCCCAGCGGCCCGTTGCGAGCCCAGTCGCGCATCTCCCCGATGCCGGCCACCACGCTCGAGCGCAGCTCGTCGAACTGGGTCGAGAGCTGCTGGCCCACGAGGGTCACGAGACCCACCAGGCTCACCAGCATCACGATCGCGACGACCAGGGTCGCCAGCAGTCGCGGCACTCCGCGCCGTTCGAGAGCGTCGACCACGCCGATCGTGAGGGCCGTGCCGAGCAGTCCGACCGTGATCGGCACCGTGATCTCGGAGAAGTACTGCAGGAGCCACAGCAGTCCGAATCCGGCCCCCGCGATGACGATCAGTCGCCAGGCCCACGCCGTGGCGATCTCCACACCGATCGGGACCTGGTAGCGGGCACTCATGCGTTCGACCCTACTCGCGGAACAGCCACGCCCCGCACTGCGTTGAGGGTGTCGAGGCGTGAGCGTCGCGACGTCCGAGTCGTGGCACGCGCGCCGAGACGGAAGGATGGACCCCATGATCTTCGGAACCCGCAAGAGCGAGATGCCCGACCGCGAGGACGCCCTGCCCGGCCGCCCCTCCCGCACCCACCTCGTCGGCGACCGCCACCTCGTCACCGGCAACCCGCTCGAGACCGACGGACCCGAGGGGTTCGAGGTCGCCGTGGTCGGCCTCGGCTGCTTCTGGGGCGAGGAGCAGACGTTCTGGCAGCTGCCGGGCGTCTGGTCCACGACGGTCGGCTACGCCGGTGGCTACACCCCGAACCCGACGTACGAGGAGGTGTGCACCGGTCGCACGGGTCACGCCGAGGTCGTGCGGGTGATCTTCGACCCGAGCGTCCTGTCGTACGACGACCTGCTCGCGACGTTCTGGGAGAACCACGATCCGACCCAGGGCATGCGCCAGGGCAACGACCGTGGCTCGCAGTACCGCTCGGTCCTGCTCACGACGACCCCCGAGCAGCAGGCCAAGGCCGAGGCGTCGCGCGACCACTACCAGCAGAAGATGACCGCAAGCGGCTACGGCACGATCACGACCGAGATCAAGCCGCTCGGCGAGTACTACTACGCCGAGGACTACCACCAGCAGTACCTCGTGCGGAACCCGCACGGCTACTGCCCGCTCCACGCCACGGGCGTCAGCTACGCCTGAGCCCGATGCCGTCTCGGCGCCCCGTCCTCCTGCGGAGGGCGGGGCGCTGCACTGCTCGGACCCGCCTCGCGTTCGCCGATAGTGAACACACCTTGCTCAAGGGAATTGAGTCGATCAGACTCAAGTTATGACTGGTACCGACCACGGTGGTCGGCCACTACTCATCGGAGGTTCCACATGAGCACCATCACCCGCTTCCGCGGCCGCGACCCGTTCTTCGCCGAGTTCGACTCCCTCGTGCGTTCCACGTTCGCCGGCCAGACCGCCCCGAGCGCCGAGTCGTTGGCGTTCACGCCCACCGCCGAGACCGTCCGCGAGGGCGACGACGTCGTGGTCCGGCTCGACCTGCCCGGTGTCGACGTCGCCGAGGACGTCTCGGTCGAGGTCACCAACAACCGACTCGTCATCGCCGGCGAGCGCAAGGACGACCGGGCCGAGGAGTCCACGGGCCGCTCGGTCCGCGAGGTCCGCTACGGCAGCTTCCGCCGCTCGTTCGGCCTCCCGGGCCACGTCGGCGCCGACGCCGTCAGCGCGCACTACGACAAGGGCGTCCTGCACGTCCGCGTCGCCGGGGTGTACGCGGGCACCGAGCCCACGCGCATCGCGATCAGCGACGGACCGGCCGTGGCCGAGGTCGAGCAGGCCTGACCCGGTTCAGGAGCCCCGGCAGCCAGAGGGCTGCCGGGGCTCCCCCGCGTCCGACCTCGTCCCAGAGGACTCCGCCCTGGGCGGTGCCGCCGATACGAGGAACCCCTGGCGCCCGAGCCTCGAGTCCGCCTCCGTGGAGCTGAGCATGAGGACGCGTTGGGCACGGGCTCAATGCCGTCGTCAGCCGACCGAGGTTTCGCGGCTCGTCGTCAGGGCTCCTCGCACCTCAACCACCGGGGGTCTGGCTGGCCTACCGTGGCAGGCATGGAGCAACGACTCAGCCTCGTGACCCTGGGCGTCCGCGACCTGGCGCGGGCCCGCGCCTTCTACGAGCAGGGGCTCGGCTGGCGACGAGGCAACACCGAGGACGAGGTCGCGTTCTACCAGCTGCCCGGCATCGTCCTGGCGATCTGGGACCGCGCCGAGCTCGCCGCGGACGCCGGCCTGCCCGACAGCCCACCCGGATTCAGCGGGTTCGCTCTCGCGTACAACACCCGCACCCACGACGAGGTGGAGGAGGTCCTCCACCTCGCCCAGCAGGCGGGCGGAATGGTCACGAAGGCCGCCACCGAGACCCCGTGGGGCGGGTTCTCGGGCTACTTCACCGACCCCGACGGTCACCTCTGGGAAGTGGCGTTCAATCCGTTCTGGTCGGTCGACGAGAAGGGGCACACGTCGCTCGGCGATTCCGACGCGTCGGACCCGGAGTCGTCGGCGGGCTGATCCTGGGCGGCGACGTTCGGCGTGCGCGGGGTCAGCCGGAGCTCGAAACCCTTCGGGACGATCGTGAGTCGCTCCGCGATGTCGAGCTCGTAGTCGGGGTCGCCACTGATCTCGTAGCGGTGCAGGAGCCGGGCCAGCACGAGGATCGCCTCCTGCTGGGCGAACTGCCGCCCGATGCAGGACCGCTCCCCCGTGCCCCAGGGCTTGTAGCTGTGCGGCAGCCGGCCCCGGGAGTTCTCGGGGAGGAACCGGTCAGGATCGAAGCGCTCGGCGTCGTCACCCCAGACCGACGGGTCGCGGTGGACCGCGGGCAGGAGCACGATCGCCCAGTCCTCGGGACGCATGACGTGCCCGGTCGAGAGGGTCGTCGTCTCGCGCGGCCCACGTCCGAAGGCGGGAGCGGTGGGCCACAGCCGCAGCGCCTCGTCGAGCACGCGACGCAGGTAGCGGAAGTGCGCGACCTGGTCGAAGGACGGCACGGTGTCGTGGTCCGGCCCGAGAACGGCATCGACCTCGGCGTGCGCCTTCGCGAGCACGTCCGGCGTCCGACTCAGGTAGTACAGCGCGAACGACAGGGCCCCCGAGGTCGTCTCGTGGCCCGCGACGAGGAACGTCAGGATCTGGTGGCGGATGTTCGTGTCGTCGAGCTGCTCGCCCGTCTCGGGGTGCTGCGCGCTGAGCATGATGCCCAGGAGGTCGTGCTCCGACGGCGGCTGCGCGCGGCGCGCGGCGATGATGTCGTCCAGGAGGGCATCGACGTAGTCCTGCGCCGACTGCGCGCGCTTGCGGATGCGGCGCACGGCCAGGCGTCCGCCGGGAGCGGTCTGCAGCGTCGCGATCCGCTGGCCGCTGGTGAGGGCCGTGATCATCGCCGCCACGAACGGGTGCGGGTCGATGCCGTCGAACGAGGCGAAGTCACGACTCAGCGCGGCGCGCGCCAGCGTCTCCAGGGTCAGCTTCGTCATGTCGCGCGAGACGTCGACGGGCCCGTCGAGCCGCTCCCAGTAGGCGAACAGCTCGTCGAGCGTCTCGACCATCACGGGGTGGTAGCTCTGCATCGCGGCGCGGGTGAAGGCCGGGCGCAGGAGGTCGTGCGCGAGCCGCCAGTTGGGCTCGTCCGAGTGCGCCGTGAAGAGTCCGTCACCGGCGAACTCGCGAAGGGCTTCCAGCGCCGGGGGCAGCGACTTGCCGAACCGCTGCTCGTCGCACATCTCGGCCGCGAGCTCGGCGCTCGCCACGAAGACGAACTTCTGGTCGAACACCTGGATCTCGAAGATCGGCTCGCCGAGCTTCGCGGCGTGGCCGACCATGCTCTTCAACGGCCGCGACGGATCGACCGAACGGCCGTCGCCCACGATCGGGAGGCGGCCGGGCGGGTGCGGGAAGGACTGCCCACCCCAGTCGTTGCGCATCGTCAGATCCCGGACTTGCCCGATGCCCAGCGGACGACTCCTTGGTAGCGCGGTCCGGCGATCCGCACGAAGGCGTCGATAATCTTCGCGTCGGCGCCGATCAGCACGCGGACCTTCTTCTTCTCGACACCGTCGAGGATGACGTTCGCGGCCTTCGCGGGTGTGGTGCGCGCCAGGACCTTGTCGAAGTGCGCGCTGACGTCGCCCTTTTGGTCGGCTCGTTCGTCGACGGCCGTGGCGTTGCGGACGATGTTGGTCTTGATGCCGCCGGGGTGCACGCACGTGACGGAGACGGGCTTGCCCTCCATCTTCATCTCCATCGCGAGCGCCTCGGTGAATCCGCGGACCGCGAACTTGGCGGCGTTGTAGGCGCTCTGCGACGGGACGCCGAACAGGCCGAAGATGCTGGAGATGTTGAC
>CAYRZN010000072.1:0-12970 GCA_964428825.1 uncultured Aeromicrobium sp. | reverse complement strand
GTTCGTCACGGTCCAGCCGGGCGACGGCTCCGCGCCGGTCACGGTCGACGGGTGGATGGACATGCCCGGTCGCGAGGCGTCGGGCCTCGGCGGCGGCACCTGGGACGTCGACACGGCCTACGGCGGCGGCGTCACGATCACGGTGGGGCCAGGGTCCGTGGCCGCCCACGGCTCGGTCGCAGCCCTCGGGGAGGCGCACGCGCGCTGGGGTGCGCTGCCCTGGGCCGAGCTCGTGCGCCCGGCGATCGACGTGGC
This sequence comes from uncultured Aeromicrobium sp., assembly GCA_964428825.1. Lineage (GTDB taxonomy): Bacteria > Actinomycetota > Actinomycetes > Propionibacteriales > Nocardioidaceae > Aeromicrobium. Next base: position 12,715 of record CAYRZN010000072.1, on the reverse strand, counting down.
CCGCTCGGGCTTCCGGCTGAGCGCGGCGTCGCGGTACTACCTGGAGTACGTGCACGCGTCGATCTTCGGCTGGGACCCGACGAGCCGGTCGATCGTGCACGACGCCGACGGCGAGATCACGACCGAGGCCGTCGTCGTGCCCGACCTCGCCGCGAGCCTCGAGATCATCGCGGCGCAGGGGCCCCGTGCGATGCACGAGGGCGACCTGGCGCGGGCGATCAGTGCCGACGTCCTCGCCCGCGGTGGCCTCCTCGGGGCGGCCGACCTCGCGGCGTACCGGCCGGTCGTGCGGCCCTCGCTGGCCTCCCGGCTGGGTGGGTGGACCTTCGGCACCAACCCACCGCCGGCGGTCGGTGGCGTGTGCGTCGCCGCGATGCTGGCCCTGCTCGACGGTCACCCCCGCGCGCCCCTCGACGACCTGCGGTGGGGCGACGACGACGTCCAGCACATGGTGCGCGTGCAGCGCGCCGTGCTCGCCGCACGCCTGGACCGGCTCGAGGACGCGGCCGACCTCGCGGCCGAGGCGGCCACGCTCCTGGGTCAGGTCGACGCCGGTGGGATCGCCGCGCTGGAGTCCGGGTCCACGGCTCACGTCTCCGCCACCGACTCCGCGGGTCTGGCCTGCGCGGTCACGGTCTCGTCGGGCTACAGCTCCGGCATGGTCGCGGCCGGCACCGGCGTGTGGCTCAACAACTGCCTCGGAGAGCAGGAGCTGAACCCCCGCGGTCTCCATGGCCTGCCGCCGGGGACCCGCCTGCTCTCGAACATGGCGCCCACGGTCGGTCGCCATGCCGACGGCACGACCCTGGCGATCGGCTCGCCGGGCGCCGACCGGATCACGACCGCGATCGTCCAGACGATCGCAGGATTCGTGAACGGGGGGCTCGGACTGCAGGCCGCGGTCAACCACCCGCGCGTCCACGTGCACCGCGCCGGTCGACCGGTCGAGGAGGTCAAGGTCGAGACCGAGCCGTCGATGTACTTCGGCGGTGTCGCCGCGACGCTGCGCCGCCCCGACGGCCACCTCGTCGCGGCGGCCGATCCGCGCCGTGACGGAGCGGTCAGGCTCGTCCGCCTCGACCGGTAGGTCGCGCGTCCCGGTGGCAGGATGCGGGGCGTGGAACGTCCTCTCGTGATCGCGCACCGTGGCGTGCCGACCTACCGCCCGGAGCACACGCGCTCGTCCTACGAGCTGGCGATCGCCTGGGGCGCCGACCACATCGAGTCCGACCTCGTGTGCACGGCCGACGGCCACCTCGTCGTGCGGCACGAGAACGACATCACCGACACGACCGACGTCGCTGGCCACCCCGAGCTCGCGCACCACCGCACGACGAAGGTCGTGGACGGGGTGACCCGCACGGGATGGTTCACCGAGGACCTGACGCTCGCGGAGCTGCGCACGTTGCGGACCCGCGAGCGACTGCCCCAGCTGCGCCCGCAGAACGTCCCTCTGGACGGCATCGAGCCCATCATGACGTTCGAGGAGACGCTCGACCTCGCCCTCGCGGTGGATCGGCGCGTCGGGTACCACGTCGAGGTCAAGCACCCGTCCTACTTCGCCGCACTCGACCTCGACCTCGGCGACCGGCTCCTCGAGGCCCTGAAGCGCCGCGGGCTCGACCGCGCGGACGCCGAGGTCCCCGTCACCATCCAGTCGTTCGAGCCCACCTTCCTGCGGGGCCTCCGACCGCGGACCGAGCTGCCGCTGATCCAGCTGCTGGACCGTAAGGACGCGCCGTGGGACCTGGTCGAGGCGGGCGACCCGCGGACCTTCGCCGACCTGACGACGCCCGAGGCGTTGGCCGACATCGCGACCTACGCCGATGCGATCGGACCGAGCAAGAGCCTGGTGGTCGGGCGCCGGACGGGCCACTGGCTGACGGGGGAGACCGGGCTCGTCGACGCCGCGCACGCCCTGGGGTTGCCGGTGCACATCTGGACGATGCGGGACGAGAACAACTTCCTGCCAGCCGACTACCGCATCGGTGCGGCGAAGGCGGCGCACGGCGACGCCGCCGCCGAGTACCGCCGGTTCGTCGAGGCCGGTGTCGACGGCTTCTTCACCGACGACACCGCCGTGGCGCGGGCGGCGCTGGGCCTGGCGCCGCCCGAGCTCACGACGTCCGTCGGAACGTGAGCGCCAGGCCGCCGACGCCCAGGACGATCAGCGCAACGGGTGCGGCGGTCAGCAGGTCGCGGGGGGTGACGACGTCGATCGCGACGACGGCACCTCCGATCGCGGCGAGCAGGAACACGGCTCCGGCGAAGAAGCTCCAGGGGTTGAAGGGGTGCTCGTTCATGCTCGCTCCACGTCGATCTGTCCGAAGGTGTGGTCGATCTCCAGGGTCAGGGCGGGCCGTTCGTCGCTGACGACGTCGAGGCTCGCGCCCTGTCCGGAGGTCACCTGGCCGAGAACCCGGATCTCGCCGCCGGAGATCGTCGCCTCGACGGTCACGTCGAGGTCGGCAGGCAGGATGACCCGGACCTGGCCGAGACCTCCGTCGATCACGATCGTGCGGCCGAGGAGGTCCTCCGGGTCGCGGACCCCGGAGAGGTCCAGCCGCAGGCTCCCCGCCCCGAGCTCGTACCTGGTGTCGACGGCGGCGGCGCTCGTCGGGGTCCGGCGCAGGTCGCCGATCGGGCCGTCGGGCACCAGGCCGACCGCGCCGAGGACGAGGGCAAGCACGATCCCGACCGGGACCAGGGCGATGCTCCGCCCCCACCTCGCGCCGACGAGCAGGCCGGCACCCACGATGCCGAGCGCGACGGCGGGGTAGGTCTGGGGCGCCAGGTCGAGACCGGCGGCGGCATGGACCGTGGCGAGCCCGCCGAGGGCGATCAGCACGACCGACATCGTGGCCAGGAACAGCGTCGGTCGCGTGCGAGGCACGTGAGGTCGTGGCTGAGCCGGTCCGCTCGCCGTCGCGCCCGGCGGGGGCGGGGGGACCACCCCGTCGCCGGGGGCGTCCAGGACCGCCGTCGGGGCGCCGTCGGCCTGCCCGGCCTCGTCGTCGACGGAGTCGACGGCGTCGACGACGTCCGTCGTGTCGTCGGTCGCGTCCGCGCGGTCCGTGGCCTCCGCCGGGGACGTGGTGGTCGGTGAGGACCAGCCGGACGGCTGGCTCGTGGGCGGGGGGCCGACCGGCCCGGGCGTCGACGGCGTGCCGCCGCCTCGCTGACGTGGCAGCACGGCGAAGAGCCAGTAGAGGAACAGGGCGGGGACCGCGAGCCAGAGCACGCCGAGCGACGGGCCGCCCCAGTACCAGCCGGTGTCGCCGACGATCGCGACCAGGGCGAGGGCGCCGGCCACCGCGAGCGCGACGACCCGGAGCTGGGGCTCGTTGTCGCCGAGGCGGAACCAGTCGGTCATGACGCTCGGACGACCGTCGTCGCTCGGCAGCACGAACCAGGCTGCCGCGTAGAGGATCAGACCGGAGAGGCCCGCGAAGCACAGCGCGACCAGGACGATGCGGACGATGATCGGGTCGATGCCCAGCTGGCGACCAACCCCGGACGCGACGCCGGCGACGAGCCGGCCCTCCGTGGACCTGCGGGCGGAGGTCACCGAGCGCAGGCGCTCGGCGTCGGGACCGGGTCCCGGGGCGTGCGGTCCGCCGGGAGGTGGCGGCGGTGGGGTGGTGGTCTGGTTCATGGTCTCCATCGTGGTCGCGGCGACGCTCCCCGACCATCGGGAGCGACCCTGGTCCGACCCTGAGATCTCCCGGGGTCGGACGCGGCAGTTCCCTCATGGTGCCGCGCGCGGCGACATGTGACGATCAGGGGGTGACCCCACCGTCCCCGAGCCCGGCGCCACCCGTGCGCCGTGCGTACCGACCCGCCGGACGGCGCCTGGTCTCGGGCGTGAGCACGGGCGTGGCCGAGCACCTCGGCATCGACACCCTCTGGGTCCGTCTGGCCTTCACGGTCTCGGCGGCCGTCAACGGGGTCGGCATCGTGGCGTACCTGCTCCTCTGGCGGTTCCTGCCGATCGCCGAGGACGCCGCGAGCCCCGGACTCGAGGCCGCGGGCCGCAGCGGGATGCGCCCGTCGCGCACCACCTCGTGGGTCGACCACACCCGCGCGGTCGCGGTCCTGGCGCTCGGCGCCGGCGTGGGGCTCGCCCTCCAGGTGTCGGGCCGCGGCATCGCCTGGAACGTGCTGGTGCCGCTCACGATCGGCGGCGCCGGGCTCGCGGTGATGTGGCGGGGCCTCGACGACGTGGGTCGGGTCAGCAACCTCCGATGGTGGTCGCTCGTCCGGGTGCTCGCGGGGATCGGTCTGCTCGGCACGGCCGCGGCGTTCGCCGTGACGGTCGAGGGCGGATGGTCGGCGCTCGCCGACGCGGGCGTCGCGATCGCGGTCGCCCTGATCGGCGTCGCCCTCGTCGCGGGCCCCTGGATCGCGTCGCTGGTCGCCGACCTCGGCGCGGAGCGGCGCGAGCGTGTGCGCTCCCAGGAGCGGGCCGACGTCGCGGCCCACCTGCACGACTCGGTCCTGCAGACCCTGTCGCTCCTGCAGAAGTACGCCGACGACCCGGCGACCGTCTCGACCGTGGCGCGGCGCCAGGAGCGGGAGCTACGGGCCTGGCTCTACGGTGGCGACGACCTCGCCGACTCCACGCTGAACGCCGCGCTCCGGGCGGCGGCCGACGAGGTCGAGGACCACCACCGGGTCGCCGTCGAGCTCGTCGTGGTCGGCGACGCCCCGATCGACCCCGACCTCGCCGCGCTGGTCCGGGCCGCACGCGAGGCCGTGCTGAACGCCGCCCGTCACGCAGGTGTCGACCGGGTCGACGTCTTCGCCGAGGTGACGCCCGCGATGGCCGAGGTCTTCGTGCGCGACCGGGGCGTCGGCTTCGACCCCGCGGCGGTCGACCCGGACCGCATGGGCCTGCGCGGCTCGATCACCGCCCGCATGCACCGGCACGGCGGGCGGGCCGACGTCAGGTCCTCGCCCGGGTCCGGCACCGAGGTCAGGCTGGTGCTCCCGCGCAGGGCCGACCGCCATCTCGAGGCCGAGTCCTCGACCGACGTCAGGAGCGAGCATGACCGGGTCTGAGGCGACCACCCCCGATGCGGCCGGCCCCGCGACCGGTGAGCCGGCGCGCCTGCGCGTCGTCCTCGTCGACGACCACGCGATGTTCCGCACCGGCGTGCGTTCGGAGGTCGAGACGGCCGTCGACGTCGTCGGCGAGGCCGGAGACGTCGACACCGCGGTCGACGTCATCGTCGCGACGCGGCCCGACGTCGTGCTGCTGGACGTTCACCTGCCCGGGGGCGGCGGCCCGGAGGTGCTGCGGCGCCTCTCGACCCGGGCGCCTGCGGTTCGCTGTCTGGCGCTCTCGGTCAGTGACGCCGCCGAGGACGTGATCGGCGTGATCCGCGCCGGAGCCCGCGGGTACGTGACCAAGACGATCTCGGGGCCGGAGCTCGTGGCCGCGGTCGGCAGGGTGGCGGCCGGCGACGCGGTGTTCAGCCCACGTCTGGCCGGGTTCGTGCTGGACGCCTTCGCCGGTCACGTGGAGGTCGCGCAGGTCGACTCCGACCTCGACCGGCTGACCGAGCGGGAGCGGGAGGTCATGCGGCTCATCGCCCGCGGCTACGCCTACAAGGAGGTCGCGCGGGAGCTGTTCATCTCGCCGAAGACCGTCGAGACCCACGTCTCGAGCGTCCTGCGCAAGCTGCAGCTGTCGAGCCGGCACGAGCTCACCCGGTGGGCGAACGACCGGCGTCTGATCTGAGAGCGTTCGGTGGACCGGGCAGTGGATCGCGGACCTCGTCGCTAGACTTCGGTTCGTCACCGCGCGACGGCGCGGCGTCGGGACACGATCTCGACCGCAGCGGGACGAGCAAGGGGGACGGGCGATGTCGAGGCGAGCAGTCGCGATTCTTGCCGCGCTGGCCGTGGTGCTGGCCGGCCTGACGGCCTGCGGTGGCTCCGCGCCCGATCCGAAGCCCACGACGAGCGCGGCCTTCGACCCTGACGCCCTCGAGCTCGGACGCATCGACCCGACCCCGACCGACATCTCGGCCGCGTTGACCGGACAGAGCTCGCGCCTGATCGCCTCCTACGAGCTCGGCAGCCATCTCGTGCTGCCGCAGGACCTGCGCTCGGACCTGCACAAGTACGGCATCGAGACCGGCACCCTGATCGATCAGACCGAGCTCGAGCTGGGGCTCGGCGACATCGCCTCGGCCATGGTGGGCGCCCAGGCCGGTCTGCTGACGCGGCGCGTCGACAAGAACGCCGACGCCTGGATCACGACCGCGCTCGTGCAGTTCCCCGACGCGGCCTCCGCCGAGGCCGCCGTGCAAGCGGCGGCAACCGTGCTGACCACACCCTCCGCGGACGGCTACGACGCCAACTTCGTGGCGGAGACGGTCCCGACCGACGCCCAGGCCGTCGCGCTCGTGGCCGCCGGCGACGGCACGAACCAGATCTACGTCCTGCGGGCGTACGGTCCGTTCCTGGCCTACGGGTGGTTCTACGACCTCAACGGTGACCTCGACGACCAGCGTGACTACGTCGAGGAGTTCCTGAACGACCAGGACGTCGCCCTCCAGGACGTCGAGCCGGCGACGATCGTCGAGGACCCGCGTGTCCGGGACCTCGACCCGTCCGGCCTGTGGGGGCTGACCCTCGGCGCCGACGGCAGCGGCGGCCTCACCGACACGGCCTACGTGTCGGGTTCCCACGCCGCCCAGGTCCGGCAGATCAACGCCGACGGCACCGGCCGCGCGTTCAGCCAGGCGGGCGTGTCCCGCGTGGCGTCCAACCTCACGACGATCTACGCGACGAAGGACGCCGCTGGCGCCGAGTCCCTGCGTGATGCGTTCGGTGACCAGGCCACCGGACTCGGCATGGTCGAGGTCGATCCTCCGGCGGGCCTGGCGGAGGCCGTGTGCCTCGAGAAGCAGGACGAGGAGATCGTCGACCTGTCGCTCTGGCCCGACTTCCTCTGCTTCCACGCGTTCGGCTCCTACCTGCTCGAGAGCAGCGGAGTCTCCTTGGAGGAGGCCCAGCAGCGGATCAGTGCCCAGGCGTTGCTCGTCCACGAGAACCAGCAGGACCGGAAGCGGACGTCGGGCTGATCGCCGAGTTCACGCGCACGTCACGACCTCGGACTAGCCTGAACGCATGAAGCAGCCGCACCTGATCGTCCTGTTCGGTGCCACGGGCGACCTGGCTCGGCGCAAGCTCCTGCCGGGGCTGATGCATCTCGTGGAGTCGCACCTCGTGGGTGACGCGCGCATCCTCGGGGTCTCGACGCACGAGTACAGCGACGACGAGTTCCGCGAGTTCGCCCTCGCGGCGTGCAAGGAGTTCAGCACCCGGCCGGTCCGCACCGACGTGTGGGAGACGTTCGCGCAGAAGCTGTCGTTCCTGCCGATCGGGCACGGGCCCGAGGCGCTCGACGAGAAGGCCGCGGGGCTCGAGGCCCAGCTCGGCGACGACGTGCGGCGCCTGCACTACCTGAGCGTGCCGCCCGCTGCCGCGCTCGAGGTCGTGCACCTGATCGACGACGCCAACCTGGTGGAGCGATCGCGGATCGTCATGGAGAAGCCCTTCGGCACCGACGTGGCGAGCGCCCGCAGCCTCAACTCCTCGATCCACGAGGTGTTCGAGGAGGACCAGATCTTCCGCATCGACCACTTCCTCGGCAAGGAGGCGGCCCTCAACATCCTGGCGTTCCGTTTCGCCAACGGGTTGTTCGAGCCGATCTGGAACCGCAACTTCATCGACCACGTCGAGATCGACATCCCCGAGACGCTCTCGGTGTCGGGCCGCGCCGGCTTCTACGAGGGCACCGGGGCCTTCAAGGACATGGTCGTGACCCACCTGTTCCAGGTGCTGGCGTTCATGGCCATGGAGCCGCCCACGTCCCTCGACTCCGCCTCCATCAGCGAGGAGAAGAACAAGGTCTTCCGCTCGATGAAACCGCTCGTGGTCACGGACGTCGTGCGCGGCCAGTACGAGGGCTATCGCGACGAGGAGGGGGTCGATCCCGCCTCCGAGACCGAGACGTTCGTGGCGTTGAAGGCCGAGATCGACAACTGGCGGTGGGCCGGGGTGCCGTTCTACCTGCGCACGGGCAAGCGCATGGCCGAGGGCGCACGCATCATCTCGATCGCGTTCAACGAACCGCCCAAGTCGATGTTCCCCGAGGGCTCGGGAGTCGGACGGTCCGGGCCCGACCACCTGACGTTCGACCTGGCCGACTCGTCGCGCATGTCGTTGTCGTTCTACGGCAAGCGACCCGGACCGGGCATGACCCTCGACAAGCTCTCGATGCAGTTCGCGATGCAGGAGACCGGCCACTCCGGCGACGTGCTGGAGGCCTACGAACGGCTCATCCACGACGCGATGATGGGGGAGCGCACGCTCTTCACGACGGCCGAGGGCATCGAACGCCTCTGGGAGGTCAGTCAGCCGATCCTCCTCGCGCCGCCGCCGGTGCAGCCCTATCCGCAGGGTTCCTGGGGCCCGGAGGCCGCGCTCAACCTCGTCGCGCCGCGACGCTGGCGCCTCCCGTTCGAGCGTCGCTGGCGGGGCTGACCCGCTCGCGTGAGTCAGCCGGACCAGGCGTCGTCGACCAGCCGGACCGCCTCGGGACGCGACAGGCCCGCGCGGCGGGCCACCTCGACGAAGGCGCTCGCGGCCTGCGCGACCGCCGGATCGGTCGGCCGGTGGCTGGCGACGAACGTGCCTCGGCGGCCGTGCGTCTCGATGAGGCCGTCGGACTCCAGCTCGCGGTAGGCCCGGGCCACGGTGTTGACGGCGAGACCGAGGTCGGCGGCGAGCTGGCGGACGGTCGGCAGCTTGTGGCCCGGGGGAAGCGTGCCCGTGGCGGCGCCGGCCGCGATCTGACGGCGCACCTGCTCGAACGGCGGGTCCGCCGACCGAGGGTCGAGGATGATCGAGCTCATGCCGCGACCCGGGCCCGGCTGCGTGCCTTCGTGGCCGCCGACGAGAGCGTGACGAGCACCACCAGGACGCCGAGCCCTCCGTAGAACGCCGGCTCCGCCGCGTCCGTCACCAGGATCAGGACGGCGTAGGCGGCCAGGACGCTCACGCCCGACACGAAGGTCTCGCTGAAGCGGTCGGCCGACGCGGCCGTCAGCAACCGCTGGCCCCGGGCACCCGCCTCGTCACCGGACGGGTGGGGCTGGTCGAGCAGCCGGCGCCGGACGAACGCGACCGTGGCCGCCGTGACGAGGGCCGCGACGGCGCAGACGAGCGAGCCGCCGGCGTGAGGGACGTCGCGGGCCGCGGCGACGACCGCGGCCACGAGGACGAGGGCGGTCACGACGACGAGCCCCGCCTCCGCCAGGCCCTCCCTTCGCGACAGGTGGCTGTCACGGGCGGCGAGCGCGGCGACCCGGACGTCATGGCCGGGCTGCGGGGCGTCCCGCGCCGCGACGACGATCTCGGCGAGCGTCCCGCAGAGCACCACCGCGGTCAGCACGACGGCGATGCGTGGCAGCGAGTCCTCCGTCGACGGCGGGTCGGCAGTCGTGACCCACTGGACGGCCAGGGCGACGACGCCACCCGCGGCGCCCCCGAGGGTCTGGACGCGGGTGCGCCGCACCAGGGCCGCGTGCACGTGTGCGCCGGCCTCGTAGTCGATCGGCGAGGACAGTCGGCGCCGGACGAATCGGCGTGCGGTCGAGGGCGCGACGGCGAACTGCACGGCGCAGACGACCAACAGCAACAGGGTCGCGAGGGTCAGGAAGACCACGGGAGGCTCCTCCGGTCGTCGATGTTTGTGTCAACCACTGTAGCAATTGTAGTGACACAATCAATTCGGCGGGAGCGGCCTCGCATCCGGTCCGACCCACGCCCGGACGGTCGGTGCCGCGGACTAGGCTGGGACGACGATGACGCTGCCCTTTCCCGTGCCCGAAGCCCGCACCCCGGCGAGCTCCTCCGAGCGCCGCCGGCCCCGCTCCGAGACGCTGCTGGAGGGCCTGAACGACCCGCAACGGGCCGCCGTCGGTCACGAGCCGGGCCAGCTCCTGGTCGTGGCGGGAGCCGGCTCAGGCAAGACGCGGGTGCTGACCCGTCGCATCGCCTGGCTGATGGCGGCGCGCGGCGCGACACCGGGATCGATCCTGGCGATCACCTTCACCAACAAGGCTGCCGCCGAGATGCGCGAGCGGGTCGCCGAGGCGGTCGGCGGTGCGGCGCGGGCGATGTGGGTCTCCACGTTCCACTCCGCGTGCGTCCGCATCCTGCGCCGCGAGGCCACGACGCTGGGCTTCACGTCGTCGTTCACGGTCTACGACGCCACCGACGCCAAGCGCCTGGTCACCCTCGTGTGCCGCGACCTGCAGCTCGACCCCAAGCGCGTGGCCCCCCGTGCGGTCCTCAACTGGATCTCCAACCACAAGAACGAGCTCGTCGACCACGAGACGGCCCGCAGCCAGGCGTCCACGCCCACCGAGGAGACCTTCGCCGAGGTCTACGGCGAGTACCAGCGCCGGTTGTCGGCCGCCAACGCGATGGACTTCGACGACCTGATCATGCACACGGTGCACCTGTTCCAGGGGTTCCCGGCCGTCGCCGAGGCGTATCGGCGTCGCTTCCGCCACGTGCTCGTCGACGAGTACCAGGACACCAACCACGCGCAGTACCAGCTCATCCGCGAGCTCAGTGACGAGCACACCGACCTCATGGTCGTGGGCGACTCCGACCAGTCGATCTACGCCTTCCGTGGTGCCACGATCCGCAACATCCTGGAGTTCGAGCAGGACTTCCCGAACGCCGAGACCATCGTGCTCGAGCAGAACTACCGCTCGACCCAGACGATCCTGTCGGCCGCCAACGCCGTCATCAGTCGCAACGAGAACCGGCCGGCCAAGAACCTGTGGTCGGCGGCGGGCCAGGGTGAGCCCATCGTCGGCTACGTCGGCGACGACGAGCGCGACGAGGCCCAGTTCATCGCCGACGAGATCGACGAGCTCACCGACGACACGGCCGTCACGCCCGCCGGGGTCGCGGTGTTCTACCGCACCAACGCCCAGAGCCGGGTGTTCGAGGAGGTGTTCATCCGCGTCGGCCTGCCGTACAAGGTCGTCGGCGGCGTGCGGTTCTACGAGCGCAAGGAGGTCCGCGACGCGCTCGCCTACCTGCGCGCCATCTCCAACGAGCGCGACGTCGTCTCGCTGCGGCGCATCGTCAACGAGCCCAAGCGGGGCATCGGCGAGCGGGCCGAGGCGGCGCTGGAGATGTTCGCGTCCCGCGAGCGCATCAGCCTCACCGACGCGATGCGTCGGGTCGACGAGGTGGGTGAGCTGGCCACGCGATCGGCCAACGCGGTGCGGGAGTTCCAGACCGTGATGGACGACCTGCGCACGATGGCGACGGGTGGGGCCCCGGCCGACCAGGTGCTCGAGGCGGCGCTCACCCGGACCGGGTACCTCGCGGCCCTCGAGGCCAGCGACGACCCGCAGGACGAGACCCGCGTCGAGAATCTCGCCGAGCTCGTCGCGGTCGCCCGCGAGTTCGTCACGGCGGCCGCCACGATCGACGAGGACGCCCCGCCGGCCGATCCCGACGACGCCGCCCCGTTCGCGCCCGGGTCGCTCGACGCGTTCCTCGAGCGCGTCGCGCTGGTGGCCGACGCCGACTCGTTGCCCGAGCAGGGCGACGGCGTCGTCACGCTCATGACCCTCCACACGGCCAAGGGCCTGGAGTTCCCCGTCGTGTTCCTGACCGGCATGGAGGACGGCATCTTTCCCCACATGCGCTCGCTCGCCGACACCGATGAGCTCGCCGAGGAGCGACGCCTGGCCTACGTCGGCATCACCCGGGCGCGCGAGCGGCTGTACCTGACCCGGGCCACGAGCCGGTCTGCCTGGGGAGCGCCGTCGTACAACCCGGCGTCACGGTTCCTCGACGAGGTGCCCGACGAGCTCGTCGACTGGCGGCGCGAGGCCAGCCCGCCCACGCAGTGGTTGCCCTCCACGCCGTCGGCCACGTCGCGCCGCCAGGAGACCTTCAGCTCACGCTCGGTCTCGCGGTCGGCTGACATGTCCGGCATCCCCTCCCTCGAGCCCGGCGACCGCGTCACGCACGACACGTTCGGGCTCGGCACGGTCGTCTCGCTCGACGGCAGCGGCCAGAACATGCAGGCCTCGGTCGACTTCGGCTCGTCCGGCGTGAAGCGGCTGATCCTGCGCTACGCCAAGCTCGAGAAGCTCTAGTCAAGCGATCTCGCGAGCCCTGCGAGCGACGATCGCGAGAGGTCGAGTGGTCCACCGGCGAAGCCGGTCAGCCGTATTGAGACCCGGTGCTCCCGCAGGCTCGCGGTGGCGGATCTGCCTCTGCGGTGACCGTGCGGACGTTGGGCACTGACCACGAGCCGGGACGGGGCCCGCGACGATGCATCCCGGCTGCTCCGGGCAGTGCCATGCATCATCGGTGGTCCAGAGTGGATCGAGACTGATGCATACGGGTCGCCATGACAGCCGCGAAGCATCATCCTCGGTCCAGACCCACGGAGACCTGAGGATTGACGGCCGCTGGAGCGACCACGTGCCCGGAGGTTGCGTCGACCACCCCGCGCCTGTGGGGCGGGATCCCGAGCGCTCCTCGTCGATGCCGCTGGTCCAGTACCGACGGATGCCGTCAGGTACCGGAGGCCGACTACCCGTTACGGGTAGACGTTGTGGTCGTGGAAGTACGGCTCCGGGTCGACGGACTTGCCGCC
>CAYRZN010000071.1:0-13103 GCA_964428825.1 uncultured Aeromicrobium sp. | reverse complement strand
GAGATCTGGAACCTCGTGTTCATGCAGGAGGAGATCACCAACGTCCGCGCGAAGGACCAGTTCGAGGTCGTCGGCCCCCTGCCGCACCAGAACATCGACACGGGCATGGGCCTCGAGCGCGTCGCGTACCTCCTGCAAGGCAAGGAGAACATGTACGAGATCGACGAGGTCTTCCCCGTCATCTCGAAGGCGGAGGAGCTCACGGGCCGTCGCTACGGCGCCGACCCGGTCGACGACATCCGCTTCCGCGTCATCGCCGACCACGTCCGCAGCGGGCTGATGCTGATCGGTGACGGCGTCACCCCCGGCAACGAGTCACGCGGCTACGTGCTCCGCCGGCTGCTGCGCCGCGCGGTCCGCTCGATGCGCCTGCTCGGCTACGACGACCCGGCCCTGCCGGCGCTGCTGCCGGTCAGCCAGGAGCGCATGCGCTCCAGCTACCCCGAGCTCGAGGCCGACTTCGCGCGCATCAGCCAGATTGCCTTCGCCGAGGAGGAGGCGTTCCGCCAGACCCTGGGCAAGGGCACGCAGATCTTCGACCTCCATGCGCGTGATGCCAAGGAGGCCGGCCGCACGGGGCTGTCCGGCGACGCCGCCTTCACCCTTCACGACACCTACGGGTTCCCGATCGACCTGACCCTCGAGATGGCCGAGGAGCAGGGCCTCTCGGTCGACGCCGACGGCTTCCGCTCGCTCATGGCCGAGCAGCGGGCGCGAGCCAAGGCCGACGCCAAGTCCAAGAAGGGCCTGCACGCCGACACCACCGCCTACCGTGCCGCCCTCGACGCGCACGGACCGACCGACTGGCTGGCCTACACCTCGCTGGCCACCGAGTCGCGGGTCGTCGCCCTGTTGACCGGCGGCGAGCCGACCCCCGCCCTCGTGGCGGGCTCCGTCGGCGAGGTCGTGCTCGACCGCACGCCGTTCTACGCCGAGTCCGGCGGTCAGAACGCCGATGCGGGTCATCTGGTCTGGTCGGGCGGGCGCGCCGAGGTGCTCGACGTCCAGCGCCCGATCAAGGGGCTCGTCGTGCACCAGGTCCGCGTGCTGGAGGGCGAGGTCACCCTCGACACCGACCTCGAGGCGCTCGTCGACCCTGAGTGGCGCACCGGCGCCCGGCAGGCGCACTCCGGCACCCACGTCGTGCACGCCGCGCTCCGCGAGGTGCTCGGCCCCACGGCACTGCAGTCGGGCTCGTACAACCGCCCCGGCTACCTCCGGCTCGACTTCGGCTGGGGCAGCGCCCTGGCTCCCGACCAGCTGCGCGAGGTCGTGGAGGCCTCCAACCGCGCCCTCCGGGCCGATCTCCCGGTCAGCGCCAGCTACATGACGATCGCGCAGGCCAAGGAGGCCGGAGCGCTCGCACTGTTCGGCGAGACGTACGGCGAGGAGGTGCGCGTCGTCGAGATCGGCGGTCCGTGGTCGCGCGAGCTCTGCGGTGGTACCCACGTCGAGCACTCCTCGCAGATCGGCACGGTCGTCCTCACGTCCGACAGCTCGGTCGGTGCCGGCAACCGGCGCGTCGAGGCGCTCGTCGGCATCGAGGGCTTCGCGTACCTCGCCCGGGAGCGCGACCTCGTCGCGCAGCTGTCAGGCCTGCTCAAGGTCAAGCCCGACGACATCCCCGGGCGCGTGGGCGACCTGGTGGAGCGGCTCAAGGCCACCGAGCGCGAGCTCGACAAGATCAAGGCCGCCGAGCTGCTCGCCGGGGCGGGCACCCTCGCCGAGAGCGCCAAGGACGTCGCCGGAACGTCCGTGGTGGCCACGCGTCTCGACGGAGTGGGCGGAGGCGACCTCCGCACCCTGGCTCTCGACGTGCGCAACCGCCTCGGGCAGGAGCGCCCCGCCGTCGTGGCGCTGTTCGGCGTCGTCGACGACAAGCCCGCGGTCGTGATCGCGCTCAACCCGGGGGCCGTCGACCGCGGCCTCTCCGCCGGCGACCTCGTGCGTTCTGCCGGCGAGAAGATCGGTGGCCGCGGTGGCGGCAAGCCCGACGTCGCCCAGGGCGGTGGCACCGACGCGTCGGGAGTCGACGCCGCGATCGCGACGGTCGAGTCCGCCGTCGCCGGGGCGTGACCCGGGCGTGCGTCGGGGACGTCGGCTGGGCGTCGACATCGGGTCGGCCCGCATCGGTGTCGCGACGTGCGACCCCGACGGACTGATCGCCACACCGGTCGAGACCGTTCCGGCCGGTCCCGGCGCAGTGGCTCGGCTCGTGGCGCTGGCCGACGAGTACGACGTCGTGGAGATCGTCGTGGGCCTGCCGTACTCGTTGTCGGGTCGCGAAGGCCCCGCGGCCGCCACGGTCCGCGAGGCCGTCGGAGCGCTGATGGCCGCCACGCCGCGACCGGTGCGCCTGGTCGACGAACGACTCAGCACGGTCACCGCCTCGCAGCAGCTGAGGGCCGGTGGCACCAAGGCCAAGAAGCAGCGACCCGTGATCGACCAAGCGGCAGCCGTGGTCATCTTGCAGAATGCGTTGGAGGGCGAGCGGATGCGGGGGACTCCGCCCGGCCACCTGATCGACCCGCCGAACGCCGTTGACCAAGGAGCGTCATGACTGACACCGGACTCGACCTCGTCACCGGTGGCGAGCCCCCTCGCCCCGAACGTGGTCGTCGCCGCGCCGAGAAGGAGAAGCGCCCCGGACGAGGCCTGGTCGTGCTGCTCGTGCTGCTCGCCCTCCTCGCTGCGGGCGGCTACTGGGCCTACGGCTGGGCGCAGGACCGGTTCGGGCCCGCCGAGGACTACAGCGGTGAGGGCACCGGTGAGGTCGTCGTCCAGGTCGAGTCGGGCGCGAGCTGGCGCAGCCTGTCGTACGACCTCGAGGACCAGGACGTCGTGAAGTCGGCGAAGGCCTTCTACGAGGAGGCGCTCGACGACCCCGACCAGGCCGTGCTGAAGGCCGGTTCGTACCAGATGAAGGAGAAGATGTCGGCCGCGGCGGCGTACCGCGCCCTCACCACCGACATCGTCAAGGCCGACGCCACGGTCGCGGTGCCGGAGGGTGCCCGGGTCGACGACATCGTCGCCTCGATCACGGAGCGGACCGAGATCCCCCAGGCCGACCTCGAGGCGGCGCTGGCGGACCCCGCGGCGATCGGCCTGCCGGCGATCGCCGCCGGCAACCCCGAGGGCTACCTGTTCCCGGCCACGTACACGGTCGATCCCGGCGAGACGGCCGTGACCCTCCTGTCGAAGATGGTGGCGAAGACGCTGGAGGTCACCGCCTCGCTCGACATCGAGGGTCGGGCAGCGGCGCTGGGCTACACGACCGAGCAGGTCCTCACGATCGCGAGCATCCTCGAGTACGAGGTCTCGACCGACGACTTCGCGCGGGGCGCCCGGGTCTTCTACAACCGGCTCGAGGAGGGCATGCCCCTGCAGATGGACTCGACCGTGCACTACATCAGTGGCCGCAGCGGCGACGTGTTCACGACCGAGGAGGAGCGGGCGTCCGACTCGCCCTACAACACCTACAAGTTCCCGGGCCTGCCCCCGGGCCCGATCGGCTCGCCCGGCGAGGAGGCCATCGAGGCCGCCCTCAACCCGGAGGACGGCGACTGGGTCTACTTCGTGGCTGATCCCGACACGGGCGAGACCACGTTCTCGGTGTCGTACTCCGAGCATCAGCAGGCCTGCCGCGACGCAGGGTTCAGCTGCTGATGCGCTGCGCCGTGCTGGGCAGTCCGGTGGCCCACTCGTTGTCGCCGGTCATGCATCGCGCGGCGTACCTCGAGCTCGGGGTCGACTGGGACTACGACGCGATCCAGGTCGAGGAGGACGAGCTGGCGTCGTTCCTGGACGGTCTCGACGACACGTGGCGCGGTCTCTCGGTCACCGCGCCGCTGAAGCGGCGGCTCGTGGGGCTGCTCGACGACGTCAGCGAGGACGCCGAGCTGCTGGGTGTCGCCAACACGGTGCTGCTCGGCGACGAGCGGATCGGGCACAACACCGACGTGCCGGGTGGGCTGAACGCCCTCCGGGAGGCGGGCATCCACGACGTCGTGAGTGCCCGCATCCTCGGGGGCGGCGCGACTGCCGCGTCGATGGCGCTCACGCTCTCGCGACTCGGGGCGAGGCGGCTGGAGGTCGCCGTGCGCGACCCGGCCCGTGCGCTCGAGGTCGTCGAGGTGGCGCGGAAGTGCGGCATGGCCGTCGAGGTCACGTCGCTGACCGACCACGACCACGGGGGCGTCGACGTCCTGGTCTCCACGATCCCGGCGGCCGTCGTCGACCCGTACCAGGCCCACCGGGCCGAGGCGGTCTTCGACGTCGTCTACGACCCGTGGCCGACAGCGCTGGCGTCCGAGGGGGAGTCGCGCGGGATCCCGGTCGTCAACGGACTCGACCTGCTCGCCCACCAAGCGGCGCTGCAGGTGCACCTCATGACCGGCGGCACCGTTCGTCCGTCCCTGCTCCGCGGTGCGGCGGCCCTGGAGCTCGCCGCACGTTGATCGCGGCCAGCTGGGGACGTCGTGCCCAGGTGAGCTGATCTCCCGGCTAGCCTCGCCGGGTGGAGATCCTGCTCAGTGCGGTCGCGGCCGGTGTCATCGGTGCTCTCGGACCGTGGGCGATCGCACGGGTGCCGGAGCCCGACGAGCCGGGCGAAGGCAAGCGCACGTACGCCGGCATCGCCCGGCCTCGGTGGCTGTCCCCGGGGCTCGCCGTCGTGGCGGCGCTCTTCGCCGGTGCGGTCGCGTGGGGCGCCGACGCCCCGGCGCTCATGCCGGCGTGGGTGCTGGTCAGCGGGGTCGGCGCCTGGCTCTCCTACGTCGACATCCGCACGCGGCTCCTGCCGTACGCGATCGTCGCGCCTCTGTACCTCGCGACCTGGCTGCTCGTGGGACTGGCGGCCCTGCTGGAGCAGGACGTGCAGATCGCCGTCCGGGCCCTCGTCGCCAACATCGTCGTGTACGTGGTCTTCCGCGTCCTCTACGAGATCGGCCGATTCTTCGGCGGAGCCCTCGGCTACGGCGACGTCAGGCTCGCCGCGGTGCTGGCGCTCGTGCTCGGTCCGCTCGGTCCGCAGGTCACGCTGGTCGGGATGTACGCCGGGTTCCTGGTCGGGGCGGTGGCCGGTGTCGTGCTCTCCTTGGCCCGACTGATCGATCGCACGAGCTTCGCCTTCGGGCAGTACCTCGTGCTCGGGGCGGTCGTCGGCGCGGCGTGGGGACCTGCTCTGTACGGCTCGTGACGTCGCACCCCGCGGGCGTGGGAGAATCACGCCATGCTTCGTTGGTCCACCGCCGGTGAGTCACACGGCCCGGCGCTCGCCGCCCTGATCGAGGGCATCCCTGCCGGGGTGTCCATCACGTCCAAGGACATCGACGCCGCCCTGGCGCGTCGTCGTCTCGGCTACGGCCGCGGCGCCCGCATGTCGTTCGAGGCCGACGTCCTCGAGATCATCGGCGGGGTCCGGCACGGGCTGACGCTCGGCAGCCCGATCGCGCTGCGGATCGGCAACTCGGAGTGGCCCAAGTGGGACCAGGTCATGGCGGCCGACCCGGTCGATCCGGACGTGCTCGAGGGGCTCAAGCGCAACGCGCCCCTGACGCGGCCGCGCCCCGGGCACGCCGACCTCGCCGGCATGCAGAAGTACGACTTCGACGAGGCCCGCCCGATCCTCGAGCGGGCGAGCGCCCGCGAGACCGCGGCGCGCGTGGCCCTCGGGGAGATCGCTGCCCAGTTCGTCGAGCAGTCCACGGGCGCCACGATCGTGTCGCACGTCGTCGAGATCGGCACCGCGAAGGCCCCGGCCGGACTCGTCCCCGCCAAGCGCGACGTCGACGCCCTCGACGCCGATCCGGTCCGTTGCTTCGACCCGGAGGCGAGCGCCGCGATGGTCGCCGAGATCGACCTCGCGCACAAGGACGGCGACACGCTCGGTGGGGTCGTCGAGGTCGCGGTGCACGGCCTCCCGCCGGGTCTCGGCTCGCACACGGCCTGGGACCGTCGCCTCGACTCCCGCCTCGCCGCGGCCCTCATGGGGATCCAGGCGATCAAGGGCGTCGAGGTCGGTGACGGCTTCGAGCTGGCCCGCACCCGCGGTTCGCTGGCGCACGACGAGATCATCCCCGGCGGCGCGACCGGTCTGGAGAACATCCGACGCGCCTCCGGCCGCTCCGGCGGCACCGAGGGGGGCATGACGACGGGCGAGATCCTGCGGGTCCGGGCGGCGATGAAGCCGATCGCAACGGTGCCCCGCGCGCTGCGCACGATCGACGTCACGACCGGCGAGGAGACCCGCGCCCACCACCAGCGTTCGGACGTGTGTGCCGTGCCGGCCGCCGGCATCGTCGCCGAGGCCATGGTGGCGCTCGTGCTCGCCGAGGCCGTGCTGGAGAAGTTCGGCGGCGACTCCCTCGGTGAGACCCGGCGCAACGTCGACGGGTACCGGTCGAACCTGAGGTTCCGTTGAGCCCAGACCGTGCCGGCGCGTCCGGTCCGTACGTCGTCCTGATCGGCGCCCCGGGCGCGGGCAAGACCACCGTCGGCACGCGGATCGCCGAGCGCCTCGGGCTCGAGCTGCGTGACACCGATGCCGACGTCGTCGCGGGCACGGGCCGGGAGATCTCCGACATCTTCGTGACCGACGGGGAACCGGCATTCCGGGCCCTGGAGGAGGCGGCCGTCGCCGTCGCCCTCGAGGAGCACACGGGCGTCCTCGCGCTCGGGGGAGGCGCGGTCCTCAGTCCAGCCACGCGTGAGCGCCTCGCCGGGCACCGGGTCGTGCACCTCGAGGTCGGACTCGCCGGAGCCGCAAGGCGTGTGGGTCTCAACGCCAGTCGGCCGCTGCTGGTCGGCAACGTGCGCGGTCGCCTCAAGGGCCTGCTCGACGAACGCCGTCCGATCTACACCGCGCTCGCCCGTTGGACCGTGGGCACCGACGACCGCACCGCCGACGAGGTCGCCGACCTCGTCGTGCAGCTCATCGGAGATGACCGGGAGCAGAGCGTCGCCGATGACCACGTGCAGAGCACCGAGGAGACACCATGAGTTCCGGTCCCATCGAGATCCGTGTCGCGACGGCGCAGCCGTACGACGTCGTGATCGGCCGCGGCCTGCGTGAGCGGGTGCTCGACCTGGTGGGTCCCGAGGCGGCGCGCGTCGCGATCATCCACGCGCCGAGCGTCGCCGACCGGGCCACCGCCCTGCGCATGCCCCTGGCCGACGCGGGCGTCGCGGTGCGCGTGATCGAGGTCCCGGACGCCGAGCAGGCCAAGACCGCCTCCGTGCTGACGGAGTGCTGGCGCGTCCTGGGCGAGGCCGGGTTCACCCGGTCCGACGTCGTGATCGGCCTCGGTGGCGGTGCGACGACCGACCTCGCCGGCTTCGTGGCCGCCACCTGGCTGCGTGGCGTGCGGTTCATCAACGTCCCCACGACCGTGCTCGGCATGGTCGACGCCGCGGTGGGCGGCAAGACCGGCATCAACACGCCCCAGGGCAAGAACCTCGTGGGCGCCTTCTACGAGCCCGTCGGCGTCCTGTGCGACCTCGACGCCCTCGTGACCCTCCCGTCCCGCGAGGTCCGCAGCGGGCTGGCCGAGGTCGTCAAGTGCGGCTTCATCGCCGACCCGTCGATCCTCGACCTCGTCGAGACCGACCCACGGGCGGCCGGCGACGTGCGCTCACCGGTCGTGGCCGAGCTCATCGCCAAGGGCATCGCGGTCAAGGCGACGACCGTCCAAGGCGACATGCGCGAGGGCGGTGGTGCCGGGGGCACGATCGGGCGCGAGGCACTCAACTACGGCCACACGCTCGGCCACGCGATCGAGCGTCACGAGGGCTACGCGATCCGTCACGGCGAGGCGATCAGCGTCGGCATGGTGTTCGTCGCCGAGCTCGCCCGGGCACAGGGCCTGATCGACGACGAGCTCGTCGACCGTCACCGGGCGACGCTGGAGCTCGTCGGCTTGCCCACGGCGTACCGCGCCGACGCGTGGCCCCAACTGCTCGACGCGATGCGCCTCGACAAGAAGACGCGCGGCTCGACGCTGCGCTTCGTCGTGCTCGACCGGCTCGCCTCGCCGAAGATCATGCCTGTCACCGACGAGCTCCTGCTCCGCGACGCCTACCGCGCCGTCAGCGCCTGAGCAGGCCGGGCGTGGACTCGGTGACGACGGACTGGGGGAGTCGGCGCGAGCGCGCCGCTGAGGCCCTGCGAGAGCTGGGTGCCGACCGTCTGCTCGTGACCGACCTCGTCAACGTGCGGTACCTGAGCGGCTTCACGGGGTCCAACGGCGCCGTGGTCCTGTCGCCCGACGGGGCGGCGACGCTCGTGACCGACGGGCGGTACCGCCACCAGGCGGCGGCGGAGTGCCCCGGGGTCGAGATCCACGTCGCCCCGACCCTGCTCGGGCCCGCCGCTGCCTTGGCGCCGGGGGAGCGGTGGGCGGTCGAGACGCACGTCCTGACGGTCGACCAGCACGCCACGCTCATCGAGGAGCTGGACCACCCGCCCGTCCCCGCCGGCACGCTCGTGGAAGGACTGCGCGAGGTCAAGGACGCCACCGAGGTCGAGCTGCTCCGGCAGGCCTGCGCGATCTCGGTCGAGGCGCTGGAGCGCACCTGGGCGGGACCGCTGGTCGGCCGCACCGAGCGTGACGTCGCCGTCGGTATCGAACGACTCATGGTCGACCTCGGGGCGGAGGCGCCCGCGTTCGACACGATCTGCGCCGCCGGCGAGAACTCGGCGATCCCGCACCACAGCCCCACCGACCGGGTCCTCGCCGCCGGCGACCTGCTCAAGATCGACTTCGGCGCCCGTGTCGGCGGCTACCACGCCGACTGCACGCGCACCGTCGTGCTGGGCCGAGCTGCCGACTGGCAGCGGGAGATCCACGAAGCCGTCCGACAGGCACAGGCCCTCGGCGTCGACGCGCTCCGCGTCAACGGGACACCGGCCCGGATCGACGCCGCAGTCCGTGCCGATCTCGACGCCTCGGGGTGGCTCGACCAGTTCACGACAGGTCTCGGACACGGGGTCGGGCTCCGGATCCACGAGGACCCGTTCTTCGGACCCGCGCGCACCGGTAGACTGATCGACCGCACTGTGCTCACGATGGAACCGGGTGTGTACCTGGTCGGTCGTGGAGGCGTGCGCATCGAAGACACCGTCTGCGTCACCCCGGGAGATCCCGAGGTCCTCACGCCGGCGCCCACCGACTTGTTGGAGATTGGCTGATGGCCACCACGAACGACCTGAAGAACGGCCTTGTGCTGAACATCGACGGACAGCTCTGGGCTGTCGTGGAGTTCCAGCACGTGAAGCCGGGCAAGGGTCCCGCCTTCGTCCGCACGAAGCTCAAGAACGTCGAGTCAGGCAAGGTCGTCGACAAGACGTTCAACGCCGGCACGAAGGTCGAGACGGCCTCGGTCGACAAGCGCGACATGCAGTACCTGTACAACGACGGCTCCTCGTACGTCTTCATGGACATCCAGACGTACGACCAGATCGAGATCGCTCCGGCCCAGATGGGCACGGCGGTCGACTACATCCTCGAGAACACCAACGCCGTCGTGGCCACGAACGAGGGCCGCGTGCTCTACGTCGAGCTCCCGCTCTCGGTCGAGCTCACGGTGCAGCACACCGACCCCGGTCTGCAGGGCGACCGCTCCTCGGGCGGCACCAAGCCGGCCACGCTGGAGACCGGCAAGGAGATTCAGGTCCCCCTGTTCCTCGAGACCGGCGAGAAGATCAAGGTCGACACCCGCGACGGCAGCTACCTCGGCCGCGTCAAGTCATGATGGGTGGGCACTGATGGGAGCGCGCACCAAGTACCGCAAGCGCGCGCTCGACATTCTCTTCGAGTCCGAGCTGCAGAGCCTGTCGATGGGCGGCTCGCTGACGGAGCGGCTCGTGACGAACCACCCGCCGATCAACGCCTACACGGTCACCCTCGTCGAGGGCGTGGCCGAGAACCAGGCGCACATCGACGAGCTCCTTGCGGAGCACTCGCGCGGCTGGACGCTGGACCGCATGCCCGGCGTCGACCGCAACCTGCTCCGGCTCGGCACGTACGAGATCCTGTTCGCCGACGACGTCCCGGACGCCGTCGCCGTCAGCGAGGCCGTCGATCTGGCCCGTGAGCTCAGCACCGACGACTCGCCGTCCTTCGTGGCCGGCGTGCTCGGTGCGATCATCGAGGGCAAGGCCAAGCAGGACGCGTAGCTCGGGCTGTTTGCCGTCGGTGTGGCACCGTTCTCGTCTAGCATCTCCGGGTGCGCGACGCCTTGACTCCCGACTTCGGTCTGCTCTGGGCGCGTCGGATACCGACTCCGGTGCTGGTTCTGGGCCCATCGGTGACAGTGGCGCTGATGCTGTTCGTGGCGTGGGACGACATCCCCGACAGCACCTCGAACATCGCGGAGCTCACGTCGTGGGGCTACGCCGTGGGTTCGATCACCTTCGCTGTCTTGGTGGTCCTGCTGGTGACGGCGTGGCTCGCACCGCGGATCACCGGGTGGCTCGTGCTCGTCATGATCCTGCCTCCCGTCTTCGGACCGACCGAGTCCGTGCTCGCTCAGCTGCTCTGGATCCCGTGGGCCTCGATTCTCATCGCGGACGTGCACCACCGGTGGCGCCAGCAGACCGTGCACGACGACCGCTTCCGCGTGCTGTCGCGGCCGACGACCTCGGTCGCGCCTCGACGGCCACTGAGCGAGCCGGGTCGCGTCGTGATCAGCGCTGTCCTCATCGTTGGCGCGCTGGGGCTTGCCGCGAGCTGGGTGTCGCTGTGGCCCGAGCTGCGTGCCTCCGAGGTGAGGTCCGTCACGGCACCGGCGACCGTCACGACGGTCGAGGACGGTTGGATCGTGGCCGACGTCGAGGGCGAGACGTGGGACTTCTGGGTCGAGGACTCCGGCGACTACGTGGTGGGTGAGTCCTACCCCGTGCACGTCGATCCGGAGGGACGTTTCCGGCCGTGGAACGACTATGACGTCGACCAGGGGTACAACGCGTTCCGCATCGATGCCGCGGGCGGTCTCGCGGGCCTTGCACTGCTCGTCGTCGTCCTTCCCCGAGTGCGACGCAGGGCGGCGATGCTCGCGGGCGAACGCGCGGCGGTGCGGTGCGTCGTGAGGCCGGGCCCCGGCGAGCGGGGGCTCGAGATCCTGCCAGTGTCGTCGACGGCGGCGGTCTCCCACGATTGCCACGGTGTCGTCGCCTGGATCCCGTCGACGTGGCACGCCGATTCGTCCCGCGATTACTGGGGACGTCGGCATGTCTCGACCGTGTGGACGTGGATCCTGAATGTGATCTTGTTCGTCTTTGCTGATGGTGCTGAGTTCGGCGAACGCCGTGACGGTTCTGAGGCCCACTCCGGTTGGCGCGACCTGCCCCCTCCGCCCTGGGACGCGCGCGTCCGGGGGATGAGCCGAGACGGCACTTGCCCGATTGTCGAGCTGCTCGACGAGAACGACAGCGTGGTCGCGACACACGTGGCGACTCGACCGGTGCGAGGTCCGGCAGTCCGATGGTCGTGGTGGGGTTCGCGCTTGCGTGCGGCGTTCGACTGAACCCTCAGGCGCGGAGTGGGTACTCGGGCTCGCGGGTGTCTCGGGCTGCCTTGCGGATGTGTCGGAGGTGTTCGCGGGTGGTGCGGCGTTGCGCCAAGTCGATGGGTCGGCCGTCTCGGGTGGAGAGGGCGAACTGGCCTTGGCCGAGGGCATCGATCACGAGCAGCCCTCGGTGGACCAATGAGTGGCAGCTGGTGCAGATGCCGATGAGTCCGTCGAGGTCGGTGTGGCCGCCGTTGGACCACCAGGTGGTGTGGTGGATCTCGAGGTGGGTGTGGGTGCAACCGGGTGCGGCGCACACGCCGTGCTGGCGGGCGATGACGGCCTTGCGCTGCGCGGGTGTGGCCAACCGGATGGTGTCGCCCACGTTGAGGACCTGCGCCTGCTCGAGGTCATCACCACTGGCGAGGATCGGGGTGATGTCGCCGGTGCAGGCCAGGTACGACAGCAGCTGCGGGCCGATGGGTCCGAACCCAGACAGCTCAGCCGGTTCGCCGACCGGTTGCGCCTTCCCGGGGGTGGCGGCCATGGCCTCGTGCAACGTCTCGACACCGACGATGACGGACAGCTGGGGTCGGATGCCCTTGCTGGTCGGCAGACCGGACTCCAGTACTGACGACAGGAGCTTGTCGAGGCCGGCGACACGGCGTTCGGCGACCGGCCGGTCGTCGTTGGCCTGGGTGGGGATCGAGAGCGACTCCAGCACAGCCTTCAGCTTCGCGCCAGTCTCCGTCTTCAGGAACCCCGACAGGTGCCAACCTTCGGGCACAGCACTCAGCTGGATGTCTTCCTTGGCCATGCCGTTGATCCAGTCCTCGTCCAACGCGTCGGGAAAGACGGCGTCGCGCAGGGCGCGGACGACCCGGCGGAGCTGGACCGGTTCGTGGGTGGTGGCCACGGCCAGCAACCACGGCTCGGCGTCGGTGACGACCTGGTGGCCGATGTGCTTCAGGCCAAAGGTCAAGAGCTTGAGATGGTCGAGTCGGATCTGGCCGGCGATGGCCGCGTCGCCCACAGCGGGGAGTTCTCGCATGGTGTGGTCGGCGTTGATGAGGCTCCTCGTCTGGCGGGCGTCCAACCGCAGGTGGTCACGCGCCCACGCGGCGACGGTCGAGGCACCGTCGAGCTCATACTCGGCGGACTTCTCGAGCTCGGCCAGATGGTGGGCCTTGGCGGCGTCGAGTGCGTCTTGCGCGGTCTGGATCGCGACCAGAGCCGACCGGTGGTCGGACGAGGTGACGGCGTGCGCGGCGGTTCGCAGTGCCTGCACCGTCGGACCCGAGACCATGTCTCGATTCTACTCGAACAGGTGTTCGAGAGCAAGGGTCTGCGGTTAGAAACTTGCCGGAATCGCAGGGAATTCGTGACCGGGTGCCCTGTCGCATCGAGGCCGCGCCCCGGCCCACGGCTTCTGGTCTGTGGCCGCTGGTCCGTCGCTACGGTTCGAGGTCGGCCGACCTGCCTTTCGAGGCTCACGCCCCAGAGGGCGTTCACACCTCAAGGGGCGGGGGTGGTGGCGGCTCGAGTTCATCTGACGGGGTCTCTATACGGGATCGGGCGCGACCGCCCTCACCCACTCG
>CAYRZN010000070.1:0-13311 GCA_964428825.1 uncultured Aeromicrobium sp. | reverse complement strand
GTCCGTCGCCGCGTCGCCCGCCTGAGCGCTGCGGCCATCGTCGCGGTCGGTGGCGTCGGGCTCGTCGCCTCGAGCGCCCAGGCCGTCCCCGGCGACATGCTCTACGGGGTCAAGCGCAGCGTCGAGTCCGTCGAGCTCGCCCTGCACCGCACCGACGCCTCGCGCGGTGAGTTCCAGCTCGAGCAGGCCCGCGAGCGTCTCGCCGAGGCCGAGCACCTGGCCGACGAGGGCGACCTCGACCGGTCCGCCAGCGCCCTCGCCGACTTCCGCAGCCAGGCCGACGCCGGCACCGCCGATCTGTTCACGCACTACGAAGCCGGTGGCGAGACCGCCTCGGTCGAATCGGTCAACGAGTTCGCCGCCGAGTCCGCCAGCACGCTCACCGACCTCGCGCAGCAGTTCCCGGCCACCTCGTCCGACCCGGTCGAGCTCGCGATGAGCACGGTGCGCGACATCGTCACGCAGGCCAGTGCCCTGTGCCTCGAGTGCAGCTCGGTGACGCTGCCCGAGCTCCAGGCCAGCGCCAGCCCCACGGACGGGACCAGCACCTCCGCCGCCCCGGCCGCCGGTCCCGCACCGACGACGCCGACGGCGCCGTCCTCGTCCACCTCCGGCACTCCGGCCCCCGCGCCGGCCCAGACCCCCATCCTGACGCTGCCGGTCAGCCCGACCCCCTCCGCGTCGCCGTCGACGGCTCCGCAGATCCCGGTCGTCACACCGCTCGTCGAGGGCCTGCTGGGCGAGAACGGCCTCGTGCCGTCGCTGCTCGGCGGGTTGCTGGGTCAGAAGTAGCGCGCGGCTCCTTCGTCGCCGCACCACCGGCTCGTTCCTCGCCGATGCCGGACTTCGTCCGGGCGCTTGCCTCGCTTCGCTCGGCCAGTGGATCCACGGGTGGCTGACGCAGCTCGAGAACCTCAGGATCGTCGTTGGCGGTAGCACCGCGTCCGGGCAGCCTTCAGAAGAAGGCGCTGCCTCGGTCGACGAGGAGGGCGTAGAGCGTCTGCTGGATCGTCTCGCGCACCTGGTCGGTCACGTTGAACAGCAGCATCGGGTCGTCGGCCGCCTCGGGCTCGTAGGCGTCGGTGCGGATCGGCTCGCCGAACTCGATGATCCACTTGCTCGGCAACGGCACCAGGCCGAGCGGCCCGAGCAGCGGGAAGAACGGCGTGATCGGCAGGTACGGCACACCCAGGAGCCGGGCGAGCGACGGGACGTTGCCGATCAGGGGGTAGATCTCCTCGGCGCCCACGATCGAGACCGGGACGATCGGCACCTGGGCGCGCATGGCCGACGAGACGAAGCCGCCGCGGCCGAAACGCTGCAGCTTGTACCGCTCCGCGTACGGCTTGCCGATGCCCTTGAACCCCTCGGGCCACACGCCGGCGATCTCGCCGGTGCCGAGCAGGCGCTCGGCGTCCTCGGTGCAGGCGAGCGTGGCGCCGACCTTGCGGGCCAGCTGGCTGATGAACGGGAGCTGGAAGACCAGGTCGGCGCCCAGCGGCCGCAGGTTGCGCTGGGCGTACTTCTTGACCGCGTAGCCCACCATGACGCCGTCGATCGGGACCGTGCCGGAGTGGTTGGACACGAGCAGGGCGCCACCCTCGGTGGGGATGTTCTCGACACCGCGCACCTCGAGCCGGAACCACTTCTCGGCGAGCGGCTCGACGGCGCCCACCAGGATCTCGGTGATCTGCGGGTCGAAGCCGAACTCGTCGACCGCGTACTCGCCTCCCATGCGCCGTCGCAGGGCGGCCAGCACGGTGGCGAGCCGTGTGTCCCAGTCCGAGCCGAGGACGCGCTGGGCAGCCTGGATCACGGCTGCCACGATCTCGTCGATCGGGATCCCCGCCGCGGCGGGGGTCGCGCCGGCGGACCGGGTGCGACGCTGCGCCTCCTCGGCGGCCTCAGCCGCGGCGCGAGCAGCGTCGTCGTCAGTCACCGCGCGCAGACGTGTGCCGGTGGCGGTGCTGCGGGCCGACGAGCTCGGCGTCGAGCCACCGCCGGCCTTGGACGTCGCCGACTTCGCGCCGGTCGACTTCGCGGCCGACGACGTGGCATCGGTTGACTTCTTCGGGGCCGACTTCTTCGTCGCGGAGGTGGCGCTGGTCGACTTCGTCGTCGGCTCCGTCGCAGCCGACTCCGACTTGGCCGGGGTCTTGGGCTTCGCCTTCGCGGGAGGCTTGCGCGGCGTGGAGCCACCCGCGAGCGAGCGAGCGGCACTGGACGGCGACGTGCGGCCCGCCCCCGGCTTGGCCGAACGCGCCCCGATGTTCTTGCGTGGATCGTCGCTCATGGCATGGTCTCCCCTGGCTCACTCATACCCGAACTCCCAGGGCGGACAGGACACCGGGTCGCACCGTGGCGCGGAACTGCTCCACGATCTGCTCGGTCGTGTAGGTCGGCTCGAAGCCGAAGATCTCCTTCAGCGCCGAGGTGTCGACGGCCCGCCCGTACATCAGCAGGCGGTGGAGGTCGGGCGAGATGTCGGAGCCCACGGCGCGCAGGACCCGACGGGCCCCGCTGGCGAACCCGAAGGGCGGCACGGGAACCACGGGACGGCCGAGCCGGCGCGCCACCTGCGACAGGAGCACGACGCCGTCACCGGCCACGTTGAAGGTGCCGGGGCGGTCCTTGCGGACCGACTCCACGAGGATCGCCAAGAGGTCCTGGACGTGGACGAACTGCAGGCGCGGGTCGTAGCCGAGCGCCGCCGGCAGGGCCGCGCTGCGGAAGTACTGGCCGAGCGGCGAGAAGTGCTCGACGTCGAGCAGGTGGGCGGCGCGCAGGGTCGTGATCAGCACGTCGGGCCGGCGCCGCGCGAAGCCTCGCGCGTAGGACTCGACCTCGACGATGTCCTTCGGGAATCCCGATCGGATGCCGCCGCGGGCGCTCGTGGACTCCCGGAACAGGGCCGGGTCGCGCGGCGAGGAGCCGTAGACGGCGGTCGACGAGCCCAGCACGAGCTTGCGCACGACGGACGAGCGCTGGCACGCGGCCAGCAGCTGCATCGTGCCGATGACGTTGAGCTCCTTGCCCCCGCCTCGACCTCGCACCTGCGGGCTGAGGTCGAGGTGCACGACGGTGTCGACGTCCTCGACCGCGATGACCTTGCCGATGACCGGCGTGCGGATGTCGGCGCGGACGAACTTGACGCCGCTCAGGTCACCGTCGGGCAGGACGGTGTCGACGCCGACGACCTTCTCGATCGAGGGCTCGTCGGCGAGGCTCCGTGCCACGAGGGTGGCGAAGGAGTCGGAGACGCCGGTGACCAGAACGACCTTGCCCATGGCGCCTGGGGACTACTTGCCCAGACGACGACGCTGCACGCGCGTGCGCTTCAGCATCTTGCGGTGCTTCTTCTTCGACATCCGCTTGCGACGCTTCTTGATGACAGAACCCACAGAGGAACCCCAGTACTGGTGTTGGTTGAGATGACGGCTCAGCCTACCCGTCTCGGCCAGACCTGCGCACACCGCCAAGAACGGGGCGACAGGGGCAGGGCGAGCGATCCGGTCGGACGGGCGCCGTGATGACGGACGCGGTGCCTGCGTGACCCGGCGGCGGGCTCAGCCGGCCTGGTAGAAGGACTTGTCGATGAAGTCGTCGACGGCCTTCTGCGTGACGCGGAAGGAGCGCCCGACGCGGACGGCCTCGAGGTCACCACCGTGCACCAGGCGGTAGACGGTCATCTTCGAGACACGCATCTGCGCCGCGACTTCGGCAATGGTCAGAAATTCGCCAGCGGACGCCATCTGCGTTCCCTTTCCACGTGAGGGCACGCGCGCTCTCCGGCTTCCCCACCGGAGAGGCAGCGCGCGTGCTTGTCGGTGACACTAGTGGGTCGGGCTCCCGGCCGTACAGGGGTTGTCCGAATTCGCCTCAGCAGACCCTCAGGAACCGTGAGCCACATCTCTCCCGCGGTGCTGCACGTCGGCGGGCGGCGGCTCAGTAGAGCGGATCGATGCCGATCAGCGGGAAGACCGCCTGGCGGGCCGCGTTGATCGACCGGTCGAGCCAGCTCGCGGGGTCGAAACCCTGCTCCCAGGCGCGGTACGAGGGAGTGCGACCGTCGCTCATCCGCGTGGGCGCGACGACGCCCTGACGATGCTGGACGAACGCCTGCCAGTCGGCCGGGGTGGGGGTCATCGGGTCGATCGGGTGGTCAGCGACGATGCCGAGCAGGTGGGTCCACGCGCGGGGCACGACCTCCGTCACGGCGTAGCCACCGCCACCGGTGACGACCCACTTGCCGTCGCACAGCTCGTCGGCCAGCTCGCGGAGCACGACGTACGACTGGCGCTGACCGTCGACGCTGAGCATCAGGTTCGTCAGCGGATCGTCCATGTGCGAGTCGCACCCGTGCTGCGTGACCAGGATCTGCGGCGCGAACTCGCGCAGGACCTGCGGCACGAGCGCGTGGAACGCCCGGAACCAGCCGGCGTCCGACGTGCCGGGCGGCAAGGGGATGTTGACCGCGGTGCCCGGTGCCTGCGACCCGCCGGTCTCGGTCGCGAAGCCCGTGCCGGGGAACAGGGTCTGCGGGCCCTCGTGGATCGAGACGGTCAGGACGCGCGGGTCGTCCCAGAACATCGTCTGCACGCCGTCGCCGTGGTGGGCGTCGACGTCGACGTACGCGACGCGCTCGGCGCCGTGGTCGAGCAGCCAGCGGATCGCCAGGGCGATGTCGTTGTAGATGCAGAAGCCGCTGGCCCGGTCGGGCATCGCGTGGTGCAGGCCACCGGCGACGTTGGCGGCGCGGGGCGCCTCGCCGGTCCACACACGGCGGGCCGCCTCGACGCTGGCACCGGCGATGAGGGCGCTTGCCTCGTGCATGCCCCCGAAGACCGGGTTGTCGTCGCCGCCGAGACCGATGCCCAGGTCACGGTGGATCGGGTGGGCGCTGAGCTTCTGCACCCGCTCGATGTAGCTGGCCGAGTGGATCGCGCTGAGCTCGTCGTCGGTGGCCGAGGCCGCTCCGACGAGGTCGAGGTGGTCGAGCACGCCGAGCCCGCCGGCGAGCTCCAGCGTCAGCTCGACGCGCACCGGGGCCATGGGGTGGGTCGGCCCGAAGTTGTACGACGTGACGGCCTCGTCGAACACGACGACCGGACGATGGCTGTGACCCACCTCTCGAGAGTAGTCCCCGAACCTGCGCCGCGAGGCGCTGACCCGGTGTCGGCCGGAGAGTCCGGCCCCTCGGCGTCAGCCGGAAAGCTCGGCAGAGCGCCGGGCCGCCGCCACGACGCCGGCCCGCAGGCCGGCGGCGACGCCGGAGTCGTCGAAGGTGGCGATCGCCGCGGCCGTGGTGCCGCCGGGCGAGGTGACCCGACGACGCAGCTCAGCAGGCTCGTCGCCCGAGCGGTCGAGCAGCGTCGCGGCGCCCACGAGCGTGCGCGTGGCCAGCACCCGGGCCGTGGCCTCGTCCAGCCCCGCCTCGACGCCGCCGGCGACCATCTGCTCCACGAGGTAGAACACGTAGGCGGGGCCGGAGCCCGAGACCGCCGTCACCGCGTCCTGCAGCGACTCGTCGACCACCACGACCTCGCCCCCCGTGTTGAGCAGGCTGGCCACGGCCTCCACCTGCTCTCGCGTGCACGTCGAGCCCGCCGATATGCCGAACATGCCCTCACCGACCAGCGCCGGCGTGTTCGGCATGGCCCGCACCACCGCGGTGCCCGCGGGCAGCGCGGCCTCGAAGGTCGCGGTGCGCACCCCGGCGGCGATCGAGACGACGATGGACGAGGGCGACACCGCGTCAGCCACGTCGGCGAGCACGGCCGGCACGTCCTGCGGCTTGACCGCCACGACGACGACGTCGGCCCCCTGGACCGCGCTGCGCGCGTCGGTGACGACCACGCCGTGCGTCGTGCGCAGCGCCTCCGCCCGGTCGGGACACTTCTCGGCGACGCGCACGTCGCCCGGCGCCTGACCGGCTCGCAGGATCGCGGCGAGGATCGTCTCACCCATGACACCGGCACCGAGGAACGCGATCGTCGTCATGGCGTCCACCATAGGCCGGGCCTTCCGGGCCGCCGTAGGGTCGCCGTGTGCGCCTCGACCCGTTCCTCGTGATGCTCCTGGCGGTGGCCGGTGTCGGCACGTTCCTGCCGGCCACGGGCGACGGCCTCGAGGTCGTCAAGATCGCCGCGATGATCACGATCGGGCTGCTGTTCTTCCTCTACGGCGCCCGGCTCTCGACCGCCGAGACCGTGCGCAACCTGCGTCATTGGCGGCTGCAGCTGGCGATCCTCGCCACGACCTTCGTCGCGTTCCCGCTGGTCGGGCTGCTCGTGCGCCTGACGCCCGAGTCGGTCCTGCCAGGCGCCCTCGCGGCGGGCGTGCTGCTGCTCTGCCTCGTGCCCTCGACCGTCCAGGGCTGCGTGGTCTACACCCGCATCGCCCACGGGAACACCGCCGCGGCGGTCGTGAGCGCCTCGACCTCGAATCTCCTCGGGGTCTTTCTCGTGCCGCTCTACGTCGCCCTGCTGATGGGTGGCGACGGACGCGTCGACGGCGGCTCGGTCGCCCGGATCGTCGCGCAGCTGCTCGCCCCGTTCGTCGCCGGCCAGCTGCTGCGCCCCCTGATCGGTCGCTGGGTCGAGCGACATGACGGG
Source organism: uncultured Aeromicrobium sp. (assembly GCA_964428825.1). Classification (GTDB taxonomy): domain Bacteria; phylum Actinomycetota; class Actinomycetes; order Propionibacteriales; family Nocardioidaceae; genus Aeromicrobium. The sequence goes on along the minus strand of CAYRZN010000070.1, from coordinate 6,697 downwards.
GCGCTGAAGCGTTTCGACCGCAGCGCGATCCTCGTCGTCGTGTACGTCGCGTTCAGCGAGGGTGCCGAGGCCGAGATCTGGTCCGCCGTGCCGGCGTCGTCGTTCGCGGTGGTCGCCCTCGTCTGCGCGCTGCTGCTGGCCCTGGCCCTCGGGGGCACCGCCCTCGTGGGGCGCTGGGGCGGGTTCACCCGGCCCGACCGGATGGCGTTGATGTTCTGCGGATCGACCAAGAGCCTGGCGAGCGGGCTGCCGATGGTGGCGGTGCTGTTCCCGGGTGCCACGGCAGCGCTGATCGTGCTGCCGCTCATGATCTACCACCAGTTCCAGCTCGTCGTGAGCTCGATCCTGGCCGAGCGACTCGGACGCGCGGCGCCCGAGGAGCCTGTGGGGTGAGGCTCAGTGGTGGTTCGTGACGGCCAGGCCCACGCCGAGCCCGATCATCGAGACACCGCCCGCCGTGCCCACGGCGCGCCCACGCCGCGGCGAGCTGGCGAACCACTCCCGCAGACGACTGGCGATCAGCGCCCAGAGGCCGTCGGACACCAGTCCGATCGCGAACGCGACCAGACCGAGCAGGAGCATCTGCACCGGCAGGTGGCCGGCCCCGCGGTCGAGGAACTGCGGCAGCACGGCGGCGAAGATCATGAAGGCCTTCGGGTTCGTGACGCCCACGACGAAGCCCTGCCGCACGGCACGACCTACGGGCAGGGAGCGCGCGTCGCCGACCGTCACGGTCGTGAAGTCCGCCCGGTGGCGCAGCGCCTGGAGCCCGAGCCACACGAGGTAGGCCGCCCCCAGCAGCTTGATGACCGTGAAGACCAGGATCGACTCCGCCACGACGACCCCGAGACCCAGCGCGACGGCCACGATGATGACGAGCAGCCCGAGCGAGTTCCCGACCACGGTCGCCAAGGCGACGGCGCGTCCGTAGACCAACGCCCGCCCGATCACGAACACGACGCTCGGGCCCGGGATCGCGATCAGGACGAACGCCGCGAGGCCGAACGCCAAGAGCTGTCCGGACGTGACCATCAGGGCTCCAGGTGCCGGCGCGTGAAGTCGAGGGCCTCGATCAGGGCGTCCTCGCGGGTGCGGGTGTCGAGCGCCTTGCGGGTGTTGATCTCGACGACGACCTCGCCGGAGTAGCCCGAACGGGCGACCTCGGCGAGGAACTCCGCGCAGGGCTGGCTCCCGCGGCCGGGGATCATGTGCTCGTCCTTGGCGCTGCCCAGGCTGTCGGCGATGTGGACGTGCGCCAGCCGGTCGCCGAGGTCGCGCACCATCTGCACGGGGTCCTGCTTGGCCGTTCCGCTGTGCGACAGGTCGACCGTGACGTGCGCGTAGTCCTGGCCCACCGGGTCCCAGTCAGGGGCGTAGGCCTGGAACTCGCGGCGACCCGTGCGCCAGGGATACATGTTCTCGACGGCGTACGTCAGGCCGTGCTCCGCCTCGAGGTCGGCGATGCCCTGGACGAAGTCGGCGGCGTACTCGCGCTGCCACCGGAACGGCGGGTGCACCACGATCGTCTCGCAGCCGACGGCGTGCGCCATGTCGGCGGCGCGGTGCAGCTTGCCCCACGGCTCGGTGCCCCAGACGCGCTGGGTCAGCAGGAGCGTCGGCGCGTGCACCGAGACGACCTGCACCCCGTGGAACTCGGCCAGCCGGCTGACGGCCTCGATGTCGGCGCTGACCTCGTCGGTGCCGACCATGACCTCGACGCCGTCGTAGCCGACCCGGGCAGCGGCCTCGAAGGCGCTCGCGGTGGAACCCGGGTACACCGACGACGTCGACAGCGACACGCGGACGGGAGAGGACACGACGGCCAGCCTAGGCCCGACCCCCAGGACCCGGGCACCGGTCGGCACCACGAGCCGAGCCGGGGTCAGTCGAAGACGACGGTCCGGGGGCCGTTGAGCAGGACGCGGGACTCCGCGTGGAGGGCCACCGCGCGCGAGAGCGTGCGCGCCTCGACGTCGCGGCCCACCCGCGCCAGGTCGGCGGGCGTCATCCGGTGATCGACGCGCTGCACCTCCTGGTCGATGATCGGTCCCTCGTCGAGGTCGGCCGTGACGTAGTGGGCCGTCGCGCCGATCAGCTTGACCCCGCGGTCGTGCGCCTGGGCGTACGGACGTGCGCCCTTGAAGCTCGGCAGGAAGCTGTGGTGGATGTTGATCGCCCGCCCCGACAGGGCGCGGCACAGGTCGTCGCTGAGGATCTGCATGTACCGCGCCAGCACGACGAGCTCGACGTCGAGCTCGTCGACCAGACGCAGGACGGCGGCCTCCGCGGCGGGCTTGTCGCCCGACGGCACGTGGTGGAACGGCACCCCGTAGGCCGTGGCGAGACGTTCGAGGTCGCGGTGGTTCGAGACGATCGCCGGCACCTCGATGGGCAGCGCGCCCGTGCTCTGCCGGTAGAGCAGGTCGTTGAGGCAGTGCCCCTCCTTCGAGACCATCACCAGCGTGCGGGTCGGGCGCTCCGCCGCGACGAGCTGGAAGACCATGTCGTGGTCGGCCGCGACGGTCGCGAACGACTCCCGGAGGTCGGCCACCGTCTGCGGGTGGTCGAAGTGGACCCGCAGGAAGAACTCACCGTCCGCGGTGTCGGTGAACTGCTGGCTGTCGAGGATGTTGCCGCCCGACTCGGCGATCCAGCGCGAAACGGCGAAGACCAGGCCCGCACGGTCCGGGCAGGTCAGGGTCAGCACGATCGTGGACGTCATGGCAGGGATCCTCAGGTGTCAGAGTCGGTCGATGCGCTCGAGCAGCACGCCCTCGCGCAGGGCCCACGGACACACCTCGAGCCGCTCGAGGCCGAACAGGCTCATGGTGGCGTCGGCCACGAGGGCACCGGCGAGCAGCTGGTGGGCGCGATCGGCCGAGACACCGGGCATCTCGGCGACCTCCTCGACCGTCAGCTCGCGGAGCTTGTCCACCAGCGTCAGGAGGTCGGCATGGGTCAGGGACCGACGCACGAAGCGACCCTCGCCCGACGGGGCGGCGCCGCAGACGCGGGCCAAGGACCGGAAGGTCTTGCTCGTGGCGACGGCGTGGTCGAACGCGCCAGCACGCAGGATCGGGCCGGCACCCGCGGCGATCTCGGCCCGGACGTGGCGACGCAGGTCGTCGACGCTGCGGCCGGCCTCGACCCAGTCGCGGGTCAGTCGACCGGCACCCAGGGGCAGCGAGTAGGCGACGTCGGGGCTCTCGTCGGCGCCGGCAGCGATCTCGAGCGACCCACCTCCGATGTCGAAGACCCCCATGCGTCCGGCCGACCAGCCGAACCAGCGGCGCACGGCCAGGAACGTCAGGCGTGCCTCGTCGGCGCCCGCCAGGACCTGCAGGTCGAGCCCGGTGGAGGCGTTGACCTCGGCGATGACGTCCTCGGCATTGCTCGCCTCACGCACCGCGGAGGTGGCGAACGCCATGACCTCGGAGCAGCCCTGGTCCTCGGCCACGCGCTTCGCCTCCTGGCAGAACGCGACGAGACGACGGACGCCGTCGTGGGTGACGGCCCCGTGCTCGAGGTGCTCGGCCAGCCGCAGCGGCTCCTTGTAGGAGTACGCCGCCACCGGCGGGCCACCACGGAAGGCGTCGACCACGAGGAGGTGCCCCGTGTTCGAGCCGATGTCGAGAACGCCCATGCGCATGCTGGCCATCGTCCCACGCGCTCGGCTCGCGGACGGGCCGCCCCGACGTAGAGTGGCCGGCACCATGCCCGAAGTCGATCTCGGATTCCCCCGCTCGTGGGTGGAGTTCCCCAACCCGGACGACACGTCCGAGGTGTTCCGCTGCGACCTCACGTGGCTGACGTCGCGCTGGACCTGCATCTTCGGCGCCGGCTGCCCCGGCATCTACGAGACGAGTCCCGAGGCCGGCTGCTGCACGCTCGGCGCGCACTTCGCCGACGACGAGGACCACGAGACCGTCGCGACCTTCGTCGACCGTCTGACGCCCGAGCGGTGGGAGCGCCACGACGACGGCGTCGCGAACGGGTGGACCGAGCGCGACGAGGACGGGGAGCTCAAGACCCGCGCCGTCGAGGGTGCCTGCATCTTCCACAACTCGCGTGACTTCTCCGGCGGCTACGGGTGCGCCCTGCACGGGCTCGCGCTCGCCGAGGGCATCGAGCCGCTCGAGGCCAAGCCGCAGGTCTGCTGGCAGCTGCCGCTGCGCCGGCAGTTCCGCGAGATCGACCCGGGCGACGGCGACGAGTACACCGAGGTCACGATCGGCGAGTACGTGCGGGCCGGCTGGGGGCCGGGCGGCCACGACCTCGACTGGTACTGCTCCTCGAACACCGAGGCGCACGTCGGGCCGGAGCCGGTCTACCGGTCCAACCGGGCCGAGCTGACCGCCCTGATGGGCGCCGCCGGCTATGCCGAGCTCGCCCGCCACTGCGAGGCCTTCGAGGGGGCGGGCGTCCCTGTCCCCCACCCCGCCTCGATGCGTCCGCAGCACCCACCCCGTCCGTGACTTAGGACACCCTGAGAAATTCTGGGCCGGTCGCTCGGGCAAGACTGGCGGCATGCATCTCGACCACGTGACGTTCGCCGTGGGGCCTCATGGGCTCGACGCCACGACGGAGAAGCTCGGTTCCCTGCTCGGCTCGACGTTCGTCGACGGCGGGGTCCACCCCCGCTTCGGCACGCGCAACCGGATCCTGCCGCTGCGCAACCGTCAGTACCTCGAGGTCGTGGAGGTCCTGGACCACCCCGCCGCCGACAAGATGGCGTTCGGCCAGGTCGTCCGCGCCCGCTCCGAGGCCGGCGGCGGATGGCTGCACTGGTGCCTCGCGGTGGAGGAGCTGGCCGAGGTCGAGGAGCGCATGGGCCGTCACGCGGTGCCCGGCAACCGCCACCGTCCCGACGGCTTCAACCTCGAGTGGCACCAGATCGGCACGAGCTCGATGAAGGCCGACCCGCAGCTGCCGTACGTGACCCGCTGGGACATCGCGCCCGAGGAGCACCCCTCTCAGGCGGCTCCCTCGGAGGTCGAGCTGGTGCAGATGGAGATCGCCGGCGATCCGCAGCGCGTGGCGGACTGGCTCGGTGAGACCGTCTTCGACGCGCTCGAGTCGATCAAGGTCGACTGGGCCGCACCCAACGGCATGCCCGGCATCCTCGCCGTCACGTTCCGCACGCCCCACGGCGACGTCCGCATCTGAGTCGTTCGGCTGGCTCACGCCCATTCGGATCGGTCCGGCGCACAGCGGGCGACAAGCGGCCAAGGACGAAGAGCCAGGGCGCGGCCGCCGGCCTGGCTTCCCGCAGTCGTCGAGTTACGGAGTTAACTCGGCAGACGGTGACATCCCACGGCACACGTCCCGTGTGATGTCACCGTCTGCCGTGCTAAGTCCGCTGACCCGCGGGATGCAGGCTGCAGAGGCCCGCTGCCCCTCGGTCCGTGGCCGCTTGTCCGCGTGAACGGCCGGCGGTCCGCTGTACGAGCCACACCGCGCTCAGTCGTCCCCGCGGCTCATGGCCGGTTGGTCCTCGGCAGGACCGACGTTGCTGGCGGCCTCGAAGGAGTCGGGCACGGCCTCGTGCCAGTCGCGGTCCCACGCCTCGGGCGGAGCCGTGAGCAGCTCGCCGGGCTCGAGCCACTCGAAGAGCTCCTGGTAGGTCTTCGTGACCTGGGGGTCGACCCGGCGGAACAGCTTGCGTGGGCTGAGCTGGTCGAAGTCGTCCAGGCCCATCGAGGCCACGATCTGCCGGGCTGAGTTGACCGTCTTCTCCTGGTACTGGAACACCCGATGCTTCTTGTCCTCGACCACCAGGGCCCGGGCCCGGGTCGGGTCCTGCGTGGCGACCCCGACCGGACACGTGTTGGTGTGGCAGGTCTGGGCCTGGATGCAGCCGATCGCGAACATCATGGCGCGCGCCGACAGCGTGAAGTCGGCCCCTTGGCAGATGCGCTTGACGATGTCGATGCCCGTCGCGACCTTGCCACTGGCCCCGACCTTGACCTGCTCGCGCAGGCCGATGCCGACGAGTGCGTTGTGCACGAACATCAGCGCCTCCGTGAGCGGCATGCCGACGTGGTCCTCGAACTCGACCGGTCCGGCGCCCGTACCGCCCTCGGAGCCGTCGACGATGATGAAGTCCGGCGCACTCCCCCGCTCCAGCATGGCCTTGCAGATGGCGAGGAACTCGCGGCGGGAGCCGATGCAGATCTTGAACCCCACGGGCTTGCCACCGCTGAGCTCGCGCAGCCGGTCGATGAAGTCGACCAGACCCAGCGGGGTCGAGAACTCCGGGTGCACGGGGGGTGAGACGACCGTGGTGCCGATCGGCACACCGCGGGCCTCGGCCACCTCCGCGTTGACCTTGGCGCCCGGCAACAGTCCGCCGAGACCGGGCTTGGCGCCCTGGGAGATCTTGATGTTGATGGCCTTGACCTGCTCCAGGCCCGCCCGGGCGGCGAAGGCTCGGTCGTCGAAGCGGCCCTCGGGGGTGCGGCAGCCGAAGTAGCCCGAGGCGACCTCCATGACGAGGTCACCTCCGTGCTTGGTGTGGTAGCTCGAGATCGAGCCCTCACCCGTGTCGTGGGCGAACCCGCCGAGCGCCGCACCTGCGTTGAGCGCCTCGATCGCGTTGCCCGACAGCGACCCGAAGCTCATCGCCGAGACGTTGAGGAGGGCGATGTCGTACGGCCGGGTGCAGTGCGGACCGCCGAGGCGCACCCGAGGCTGAGGG
>CAYRZN010000069.1:0-13353 GCA_964428825.1 uncultured Aeromicrobium sp. | reverse complement strand
CAGAAATAATCGCTGACCTGCACAGACGTCGAGATTCAACGACAACCGAAAAGTTCTCCGCCGGGCTTTCAAGGCGGTAGCGCGGGTTCGAATCCCGTACGGGGTACCAGGATCTTCACTGCAATTGCAGTCACCAATGAGGTAGCGGAAGTCGGACAGACACTGCTTGGCGCAGGATTGGCCCGCACCGGGATTCGCAGCGCCGGCGGTTACCCCCGTCATCCAGGGCGCTCGAGTCGCACAGATGCGGCCGAGGGCCACTGATGCCGCGGCGTCAGCGTGCCTTCCGAACGCTGCAGTTGCAGCGAGTCTTGGGCAGCCACACGCGCCGAGGATCAGATCCACGGTCGAAGGCGATCGCCGCGCAGACTCCGAGTGCGTCCTCACCCAGGCCTACGTCACCGCCGCCAAATCGACGGTTGCGCGCGCCGGCCGTCAGACGATGCACCCTGGCGCCAGGTCTCAGGCCGAAGCCCTCACTGCGAATCGGCGACGGTAGGACGTGGGCGTCGTGCCGTAGTCGCTCGCGAACCGTTGGCGAAAGGTCACGACGCTCCCGAATCCGCTCCGTTCGGCGACGACGTGAATGGGAAGCGTGGTTCGCTCGAGCAGGCGGCGAGCATGGTCAAGACGCTGGGTCATCAACCACCGCGCGGGGCTGGCACCGGTGACTTCGACAAACCGCCGGGTGAAGTTTCGCTTGCTCATCCGGGCGTGCGTCGCCATCGTGTCCACCGTGATCCGTTGGTCGAGGTTCGCCAGCGCCCACGCGATCGTGCCGCCGAGCTGCCCGACACCATCGGGCCCTGGCATCGGCCGGGTGACGTACTGGGCCTGACCTCCGTCGCGGTGGGGGGCGACGACGAGGTACCTGGCCAGGGCCGCGGCGGCATCGGAGCCGAGCTCTCGCCGGACGAGGTGCAGGCAGGCATCGAGCGCCGAGGCGGTGCCGGCCGAGGTCAGGACGTCGCCGTGGTCGACGTAGATCGCATCGGCGTTGACGACCACGGCGGGGTGCAGGGAGAGCATGTCCCTAGCGGCCGCCCAGTGGGTCACGACTTCGCGGCCGTCGAGCACGCCGGACCCGGCAAGCGGGAAGGCACCGAGGCACAGTCCAGCAAGACGGGTGCCTCGCCTGGCGGCTCGATCGATCACCTGCGCTACGTCACGGTCCGCCGGACGGAGGTCGGCGTGCCACGACGGGAAGACGAGCAGGTCGGCGTCGCGGGTGGACTCGGGACCAGGAAGGCGGACGAGGACGGCCCCCTCCGCCGTCGTCACCCGAGGCTCCGAGCTCCATATGACGGTCTCCCACGTGGCGTCGAGACCTTGCAGCCGCACTTCGTTGAAGACCGTCGTCGGGACTGACAGGTGGAACAGGCTGATGCCGTCGAAGGCATGGATGGCGATCTTCATCGTTTGTCCCGATCTCATCGAAAGAGGGCATTCGCGCCACTCACGGTACTTCCCTCGCGGAGCAAGAATCGGGGTGCACCTCGAATCCAAGGAGACATCCCGTGACCACTCAGCGCCGCGCCCTCGTCGTCGTCGACGTCCAGAACGAGTACTTTGACGGCATCCTGCAGGTCCAGTACCCGCCGCGGGACCAGACCCTCGCCAACATCACGCGCGCCATCGACGCCGCCGTCGAGCTCGAGCTGCCGGTCGTCGTGCTCCAGCACGAGCTGCCAGAGGGTTCGCCGGTGTTCGCGGTCAACTCGCCCAGCTGGTCGCTGCACCCCGAGGTCGAGCGGCGCTTGAAGCCGGAGTTCAAGCGCGCCTCGAAGGTCTACGGCAGCGCCTTCACCGGCGAGGGCGTTGCCGAGTGGCTGACCGAGCAGAAGGTCGACACGATCACGATCGTCGGCTACATGACGAACAACTGCGACATCGCCACGGCCGCCGACGCCGAGAGCCGCGGCATCGCAGCGGAGGTCCTGTCGGACGCGTCCGGTGCCATCCACCTGTCCAACGAGGCAGGAAGCGTGTCGGCCGAGCAGCTCCACCGGACGCTGATGGTGCTGCTGAACTCGAACTTCGCCGCCGTCACCGACACCGACGCATGGGTCGAGGCAGCCCGGGCCGGCACTGAACTACCCAAGAGCGACCTCGGCACCTCGGCAGTGCAGGGCCGCGGCGAGTTCGGCGACTGAAGTCGCCAGGACTGGGCCCGCCGACCCGCCCTGATCAGTCCGCCTTCGTGAGCGCAGCCCTCGGCGGATGCTTCGCCGTCCTCACGGCGCCCGGGACGATCCGAGCCTCGGCGGAGTCCCATGCCGCATCCGCCAGGATCCACACGCGGCGAGCCGCGCGGGCGAACCTGCCGGTGTGCGGCGAGTTCGGGTGGGGCCGGGTCGGACCGATCAGGCGCGTCGCACGGAGACGAGACGCAAGCAGCCGGCTGTCGTCAGCCGTGCACACGGCGACGACCTCAGCGATCAGGTCGGCCTCCACCGCCAGCACCCGGTCGAACTCGGTGCCGAGCTCGACCCACACCCGCTGCCACGGCACGTGCGCGTCACCGGAGGCGCCGTACAGGCGGCCCTTCGTCCGGGCGGCCGATCGCTCGAAGCTCTTGACCTGCTGCACGTACGCCCGCACGCGCTGGCCCCCGTCAGGGACCCGCTGACGCACGGCCGGCAGGACCACGTCGCACACCGCCGACACGTGCCGGCACATCTCGATGAGGAAGGCATCGGTCTTCTGCATGACCTCGCCGCACTCGGCGTCACCGCGCAGCGCGGCGGAGGACGTCTCGAGCCGCTCTGCGAGCGAGCGGTGAGACTCGCGGATGACATCGCCCAGAAGATCGCCCATGTCGAACACCTCACTTGTGTCTGTGTGAAGGAGTTCGCCACCGACATGGTGTGAGATGGGTCACATCTCGAGAATTTCGGCTACGGCACTGCGACCCGAGGTCGAGCCTCGACTCCGGAACGACCCCGCGGCGACGGCGTAGCCTGCGAAGGCGCGATCGACCCAGGACGACAGACTGCACGGCCCACCCGAACAGCGAGGTGCGAAGGATGGCGGACCACGAGGTGCGGACCCGGATCCGCGCCGAGGTGCTGACTCAGCTCGGTGAGGTCACCGAGCGGGTCGTCGCCGCCATCCAGGCGGAGATCCCCGCCTACGCCACACTGTCGCGCGACCAGGTCGCGGAGGTCACCGACATCGCCTCGTGGGGCACGCTCCGCATCCTCGACCTGTGGGTCGAGGAGTCCGGACTCACGCCCGAGGACCTGCGGCAGTTCAAGGGCATCGGGGCGGCCCGCGCCCTGGACGGCCGACCTCTCCCGGCCGTGCTGCGCGCCTACCGACTGGCGGGTGCCGAGGTCACGGAGACGGTGGAGCGCGTGGGCTCCGACCTGCTGACCGTGCCCGACACGATGGCGATGGCCCGACTCTGGATGGCGTCGATGGATGCGCTGTCCGAGGCGATCTACGAGGGCTACCGGGCCGCCACCGACCGTGTCAGCGTCGACCGCGACCGGGCGGTCGGCGACCTCGCCGGCGACCTGCTCGTCGGCCGGCAGGTCACCCGCACCAACCTCGCCGACCGGGCCCGTGAGCTCGGCCTCGAGATCGGTCCCCGCCTGGTGCTGACGGTGCTGCGGGCGCCTGACGCCGCCGCGGTGGCGCGCTCCCTGCTCGCGGGCGCGGCCCACACCGTCGTGAAACGGTTCGGCGACGCGTCGGCAGTCCTCATCACGACGCCCCACGTCGTGCTCGACCCCGGCTCGGTCGCCGTCACGGACTGGCGCGGGTTCCGCTCGAGCGCGCTTCGTGTCGACGACCTCCCGACGGCGGCGCGTCTGGCCGAGCACCTCCTCGACCACGCGCCGCCCCACGCCTTCTCGCGTGACCGGCCGCTGCTCGGCGAGGGCGACGCCCACGCGCTCGGACTGGTCCGACGTCATCCGGACGCCGACCCGGCCCGACTCGCCCACGCGGTCCTGGGTGGCCTGGCCGGCGACGAGAACGCTCACCTGGCCGAGGGGCTGGCCGGCTTCCTGCGCGCGGGATCGGCGGCCGGAGCCGCCGCCGACCTGGGGCTGCACCCGCAGACCCTGCGGCAGCGCCTCAAACGCCTCGTCGTGGTCACCGGACGCGATCCCCGCGACGCGTGGGACCGCTTCGTCCTGGAGTCCGCCGTGCTGGCCGACGAGCACGGCACTGTCACCTGGTGACACCGACAGGACTCACGTCGCACGACAGGCCTTGGCATCGCGGGGCCCTGCTCTCACAGTGGTCCCATGGACGCCGACATCATCGTCATCGGGGTCGGCATCGCCGGCCTCACCGCTGCCGCCGAGGCGGCCGACCGGGGACGCTCGGTCGTCCTGGTCGACCAGGAGGGTGAGCAGAGCCTCGGCGGTCAGGCGTTCTGGAGCCTGGGCGGCCTCTTCTTCGTCGACTCCCCCGAGCAGCGCCGCATGGGCATCAAGGACTCGCGCGAGCTCGCGACCCAGGACTGGATGGGCAGTGCGCAGTTCGACCGCGAGGAGGACGCGTGGCCGCGGCGGTGGGCCGAGGCCTACCTCGACTTCGCGGCGGGCGAGAAGCGTGCCTGGCTGCACGGCATGGGCCTGCGGCTCTTCCCCGTGGTCGGCTGGGCCGAGCGCGGTGACGGGCGCGCCGAGGGCCACGGCAACTCGGTGCCGCGGTTCCACCTGACGTGGGGCACGGGCCCCGGGGTCGTCGCCCCGTTCGAGCGCCGGGTCCGCGAGCACGTCGCGACCGGTACGATCCGGTTCGCGTTCCGCCACCGGGTCGACGGCCTGATCGTCGAGGACGGCGCTGTGGTCGGCGCCCGCGGAGCCCTGCTGGAGCCGACGACCGTCGACCGCGGCGTGGCGTCGAGCCGCGAGGAGACCGGCGAGTTCGAGCTGCGGGGCCAGGCCGTCGTCGTCACGTCCGGCGGCATCGGCGGTGACCACGACCTTGTGCGCAAGGTCTGGCCCGAGCGCCTCGGCACGCCGCCGACCACGATGGTGGCCGGCGTCCCGGCCCACGTCGACGGACGCATGCTGGCCATCAGCGGCGACGCCGGTGCCAGCATCATCAACCCCGACCGCCTGTGGGCCTACGTCGAGGGCCTGCGGAACTGGGACCCGATCTGGGAGAACCACGGCATCCGCATTCTTCCGGGACCGTCGTCGATGTGGCTCGACGCGACCGGCAAGCGGCTCCCCGCGCCACTCTTCCCGGGCTTCGACACGTTGGGAACCCTGAAGCACCTGCGAGGAACCGGGCACGACTACTCGTGGTTCGTGCTCACGCAGAAGGTCATCGAGAAGGAGTTCGCCCTGTCCGGCTCGGAGCAGAATCCCGACCTGACGGGCAAGGACGTCAAGCTGCTGCTCAGCCGGCTCAAGGCCGGGGCGCCCGGTCCCATCGAGGCGTTCAAGACCCACGGCGAGGACTTCGTCGTCGCCGACGACCTCACCGCACTCGTCGCCGGCATGAACACCGTGGGCGACACCGGCCACGTGGAGGAGGCCGAGCTGCGCCACCTGCTCGAGTCCCGCGACCGCGAGATCGACAACGACTTCACCAAGGACGCCCAGATCACCGCGATGCGCGGCGCGCGGAGGTACCGCGGCGACAAGCTGATCCGCGTCGCCACCCCGCACCGGTTCCTCGACCCCAAGAACGGTCCGCTCATCGCGGTGCGGCTCAACATCCTGACCCGCAAGACCCTCGGCGGCCTGGAGACCGACTTGTCCGGGCGCTGCCTGACCGCCGACGGCAGCCCGCTGCCCGGCCTCTACGCGGCCGGCGAGGTCAACGGCTTCGGCGGCGGCGGGATGATGGGCTACAACGCGCTCGAGGGCACCTTCCTCGGCGGCTGCCTCTTCTCGGGCCGGGTCGCCGGTCGCGCCGCGGCCGACGCCACGGCCTGACCGCTGAGGGACTCCTCGGAGTCCTGTCCTTCCGGACAGGGACGACCGTTCTCGCGGAGGGGGTGCATCGACGCTGGCCTCGACACGATCAAGACATGGACACCGTCAGCACTGCGACCGACCACCAGCCACCGACCGACCATGACCGGACCCGTCGCCGATGGTCCCGACGATCGATCGGCCTCGCGTCGGTCGTGCTCGTCGGGGTCGCCGGCGCCGGGGCCTGGGCGACACTTCCGGAGACCTCCCCCGACGCCGACCCCGTCGAGGACCGCCTGCAGTCGCTGGTCGAGGCCGGCTACCCCTCGGCCCTCGCCTCCGTCACGAGCCCCGACGGGCAGAGCACCGACGCCACCGCCGGTGCTGACGTGCCGGCCGACGGCGAGATCCGCATCGCCAGCAACACGAAGATGTTCGTCGCCACGGTCGTGATGCAGCTCGTCGACGAGGGAGCCGTCGACCTGGACGCGTCCGTCGAGACCTACCTGCCCGGACTCGTGGTCGGCACGGGCATCGATGGTGCGGGAATCACGGTGCGGCAGCTGTTGCAGCACACGTCGGGCCTGCCGGAGTACGCCGACCAGATCGCGGCCGACGCGTTCGCCGTGCGCGAGCAGTACGTCTCCCCGCGCGACATGCTGGACGTCGCCCTGGAACGCCCCGCAGCATTCGCTCCCGGCGAGCGCTGGGAGTACAGCAACACCAACTACCTGGTGCTCGGGCTCCTGGTCGAGCGCGTCACCGACCGGGCCCTCGGCGAGCAGATCGACGAGCGCGTCGTGGAGCCGCTGGGTCTGGAGCACACCTACCTGCCGAACCCGGGCGAGCGCGAGCTGCGCGGTCCTCACCCGACCGGGTTCCACGCAAAGGTGGCCGGCGAGCTCGTCGACTTCACGGCGCTCGACCCGTCGTTCGCCTGGGCAGCCGGCGCCATGGTCTCCACGCCCAGCGAGCTCAACACGTTCATGCAGGCGCTCCTGGACGGCGAGCTCGTGAGCGAGCAGAGCCTCGCCGCGATGCAGACCGGCGTTCCGGCAGGTGACGAGCTGTGGCCGGAGGCCACCTACGGACTCGGCCTGCAGAGCTACCCCCTGAGCTGCGGGGGCACCGCCTGGGGCCACGGCGGCGACATCCCGGGCATGCAGACCCGCAACGCGGTCGGTCCCGACGGGACCTCCGTGACCATCGCGGTGCCCGCCCTGCCGTGGGCCGTGACGGACCCGGCGGACGAGGAGAAGCTCCTCGACCAGTACAAGATCGTCGTCGACGTCCTCGACGAGACGCTGTGCGACCAGTAGGTCCGACAGGCCCCCCGCGGGGTGCCGGCGCCCCGTGGCGCCGGCACCTCGCGTGGTTGACTGATCGCATGCCGGAGGGGTCAGGTCGCATCCCGCTCCTGAAGGTCGCCCGGCATGCCCCCGTGGCTGTCGTGCTCGCCGTCGCCGCGGCATACGCGGTGATCGATCTCACCGCCTCGGTCGGCCCCGTGCCGGGGTCCTTCCCACCTCTGCTGCACGCGCTCGCCGTGGTTCTCCAGGCGGTCGCCCTGCTGGCCCGTGACCGAGCACCCCTCGCCGTGCACGCTGTCGTGACGGGTCTCCACGGCGTCGTCCTGGGAACCAGTGGTGGCGAGCTCGGCCTCGGGTCGCTCGCCGTGATCGTGGCCACCTACACCGTGACCCGGCGCGCTCAGGGTCGACACCGCTACGTCGTCGTCACGGCGGGTGCCGTGCTGGCCGTGGGCGCCGGAGCGGTCGCCCTGGCGGTCGACACCTCCACGTCCTGGCTCGTGATCGCCGGCTTCACGGTCGCCCGTCTCGCCGTGGAGATCGCCCTTCCGGCCGCAGCGGGCGAGCTGGTCCTCAGCCGCGGCCGCCTGCACACGGCCGAGCTGCGGCGGGCCGAGGTCGACCAGCGCACCGCTCTCGCCCGCGAGCTGCACGACATCGCGGCCCACCACCTGACCGGAATCATCGTGAGCGCCCAGGCGGCGTCGGCGCTGGCACCGACCGATCCGGGACGGACGCAGGCACTGCTCCGCGACCTGCAGCAGGACGCCCGCACCACGATGGCCGACCTGCGCCGCACCGTGGGACTGCTGCGCAGTCACGACGAGGACGGCAGCGTCGCGAGCGTGCCGACGCTCTCGGCGATCCCCCACCTCGTCCGGGACGCACGCGAACGTGGACAGGAGGTCGTCCTCGAGCTCGGGGGCACCCCTGCTCCGGTCGGACCGCTCGCGGAGACGGCCGGCTACCGCATGGTGCAGGAGTCGCTGGCCAACGCGGCGCGCCACGCGCCCGGTGCAGCCTGCCTCGTCCGGGTCACGTACGCGCCCGAGCACGTCGAGATCGTCGTCGAGAACGAGCCCGCCCGGACGGCCCGGCGCGTCTCGCCGTCACGGTCCGACCACCGCGGGTACGGCCTCTCGGGCATGGAGGAACGTGCCGACCTCATCGGCGCGACCTTGACCATCGAGCCCCGTCCCGACTCCGGATGGCGCAACCGGCTCGTCATCCACCAGCAGAAGGGGCGAGCGTCATCGTGATCAGGATCCTCATCGTGGACGACCAGGCCGTTGTCCGTGCCGGCATGGCCGTCATCACGGGCGCCGAGCCCGACATCGAGGTCGTCGTCGAGGCGGCCGACGGCACCGAGGCCGTGCGCCTTGCTCGCTAGCTACGGCCCGACGTCGTCACGATGGACGTCCGCATGCCGGGCCTCGACGGCATCGCCGCCACCCGCGCGATCACCGCCGACCCCTCCCTGCACGCCGAGGTGCTCGTCGTGACGACGTTCGACATCGACGACGACGTCTTCGCCGCCCTGGAGGCGGGTGCGGCCGGATTCATCCTCAAGGGCGCCGAGGAGGAACGGCTCCTGTCGGCGATCCGCTCCGTGGCGGCCGGGGAGGGCACCCTCGATCAACGACTCACCCGTCGGGTCCTGCGCGAGTTCGGGCAGCGTCGGACCACCGCTGCTCGTCCGAGCCCCCCGTCCCCTGAGCTCACGGCCCGCGAGGCCGAGGTCCTGCAGCTGCTCGCCGACGGGTTGTCGAACGCCGAGATCGCCGGACGCCTCTTCGTCGAGCCGACCACCGTCAAGTACCACCTCACCGGTCTGATGCAGAAGTCACAGGCGCGTGACCGGCTGCAGGTCGTGCTCTGGGGCATCAGGTCCGGACTCGTCGACGTCACCGCGGGCTGAGCGGGACCTCAGTGCGGGCGGTGGATCATCTCGATGATCTTGCGGCGCTCGGCCTGCGGCAGGGGGTGGGTGAGCAGGCCCTCGACGACGAAGACGCTCATGCGGGTCATGGCCTGCACGTCCTCCGCTGCGGCCCCCGCCCTGGCGAGGCCGTCGGCCAGCATCGTGTCCATCAGCGCGTGGAAGCCCTCGTGCCACTGGTCGATCGTGGGCGAGGTCGCGGTGCGCGCGTGCACGACCGTGACGAGCTTGCTGTACTGCTCGAGCCGCTCGACGGCCCACAGCACCTGGTCGACCCAGGAGTCCTCGAGGTGGGCCGCTGCCTCCTCGAGCGCCTGGGCCAGGAGGTGGTCGAGCACCGCCACCAGCAGGGCGTCCTTGTCGGCGAAGTACCAGTAGATCGTCGTCGGGGTGACGCCCGCCGCCGCCGCGACCTTCGCCATCGAGCTGTCGTCGTAGCCCACCTCCGTGAACAGGCCGGTGGCCGCCACGACGATCTCGTCGCGCTTCTCGGCGCGGTCGATCGGTCGTCGGTTGCGAGGCACACGTCACCTTATCTTGACCAGCGATCTAGAGCGCCCGTACCCTCTTGATCGGCAGACAAGGCGAACCGCGCCGCGCCGACCCAGGAGCATCCATGACACCGACCCCCGACACGAGCCCGGCCTGGGCCGAGGTCCACTTCACGTCCGCCGGGGTCGAGTGCGCAGCACGCGTCTACCGGCCGACACCGACGGGCGGTGCCGCTCCTGTCGTGGTCCTGGCCCACGGGTTCGGCGGGGTGCGCGCGCTGCGGCTCGACGCCTACGCCGAGCGGTTCGCCGCCGCCGGCTACGTGGCGATGGCGTTCGACTACCGCGGCTTCGGCGACAGCGCGGGTGAGCCGCGGCAGCTGCTGGACGTCGGCATGCAGCTGGCGGACTGGCGCGCCGCCCTGGCGTTCGCCCGCACGCTGCCGGGGGTCGACCCCGAGCGCGTCGTGGCCTGGGGCACCTCGTTCGCCGGGGGCCACGTCATCAGCCTCGCCAGCGCGGGTGAGCCGCTCGCCGCGATCATCGCCCAGGTGCCGCACGTCAGCGGCCCCGCAGCGGTACGCGCCACCGGACTTCGGCGCAGCCTTCGTGTCGGCCTGCCCGGCATCCGCGACCAGGTCCGCGCGTGGAGCGGCCGCGCCCCCCTCTACGTCGACAGCGTCGCGGCACCGGGTCGGACCGGAGTCATGACCTCCCCCGACGCCGCCGCCGGGATGGCTCGGCTGATCGAGGAGTCCGGGCTGCGTCCCGGCGACTACCCCGTGAACGTGGCCGCCCGCATCACCCTCAAGATCGGGTTGTACTCACCGGGCCGGTCGGCCGCGAAGGTCGAGGTCCCCGCGCTGGTCCAGGTCGTGGAGGACGACGCGGTCACGCCCGTGCACGTCGCCAGGGCCGCAGCACAGAAGATGCCTCGCGCGACCGTGCGCACCTACCCCGGCGGGCACTTCGACCCGTACGTCGAGCCGCTCTTCAGCCGCGTGATCGCCGACCAGACCGCGTTCCTGCGCGCCCACGTCCCCCTCGACGACCACCACGAAGAAGCCGGAGCCCCGTCATGAGCACGTCCCGACCCACCGCCCTCGTCACCGGAGCCTCGGCCGGCATCGGCGCCGCGTTCGCCGAGCTGCTCGCCGAGGACGGCCACGACCTGATCCTCGTCGCCCGCCGCGCCGAGCGACTCAACGAGCTCGCCGAGCGCCTCGCGAACGTGCACGGCGCCACCTGCACGGTCCTCACCGCCGACCTCACCGACCCCGGAGCACCCGAGGAGCTGATGGCCTCGATCCGCGAGCAGGGTCTCACGGTCGACGTCCTGATCAACAACGCCGGCATGTCGAGCTCGACGGCCTTCGCCGAGACCCCGTGGTCAGGGCTCGCCGGCGAGATCCAGCTCATGGTCACGGCCGTGACCCAGCTCGCCCACCTGGTCGTGCCCGACATGGTGGCCCGCGGTCACGGCCGCATCGTCAACCTGTCGTCGCTCGCCGCGTTCGCGCCTCCCGGCGAGAGCCTGCTCTACACCGGGATCAAGACCTACGTGCTGGGCATGTCGCAGGCACTGGACATGGAGCTCAAGCCCCACGGCGTGCACGTCACGGCCCTGTGCCCGGGGTTCACCCACAGCGAGTTCCACGACGTCATGGGCACCCGCGACGCGGCCTCCAAGCTGCCGTCGATCCTGTGGCAGCAGCCCGAGGCCGTGGCGCGGGAAGGCTGGGCGGCCGTCAACAAGGGCAGGCCCGTGTGCGTCCCGGGCGTCGTCAACAAGGTCCTCTCCCACGGAATGCGACCGGTCCCGTTCCGGGCGCAGTACGCGTTGGGCCGGTCGCTGAACCCGTTCAAGCACTGATCCCGGGCCTCGCGGCCGCTCAGGTCGTCCGGGGTCCGCCCAGCGTGAGGAGCTCGGGGCCGGCGGGAGCACCGCAGCACCCACCGGCGTCGGCACCCGCCACGGACTCGTCCTCGAACGTCCCGGCCCCGCCGCAGACGCCGGTGTCGGGCAGCACGAGCTCGACCCGCGCGGCTGCCTCGTGGTCGCCGGCGATCGCGGCGACGACCGAGCGGGTCTGCTCGAACCCGGTCAGGGCGAGGAACGACGTGGCGCGGCCGTAGGACTTCATGCCGACCGGGTAGAAGTCCGGCTCGGGCTGAGCGAGCTCGGCGGCGCCGTGCGGGTAGACCGTGCCACAGGAGTGCTCGTTCGGGTCGATCAACGGGGCCAGCGTTCGCGGTGACTCCAGGACCGGGTCGAGGTCGAGGCGCAGCTCGGTGAGGAACGAGAGGTCGGGTCGGAAGCCGGTCAGGACGACGACCTCGTCGACGCCCACGACCTCCGCACCGCGGTCCGACGTCAGGGTCAGACGGCCGTCGGAGTCCGAGGCAACCGCGGCGGCGCGAAAGCTGTTCACGGTCGTGACCGGTCCGTGCTCGACAGCGGCCTTGGCGAGCTGGCCCAGCTCGCCGCGGGCGCGGAGCTCGTCCTGGCCGCTGCCGGCGAAGGTCGCAGTGACCGAGGGGCGTCGCACCAGCCAGGTGATCCGGGTCTCGGGGTGCTGCTCGGCGAGCGCGACGAGCCCGATCAGCACGCCCTTCGCCGACGCCCCGGACCCGGCGACCACGACGTGCTTGCCGGCGTACCGCCGGGCCACCGCGTCATCCGTCAGGTCGGGCATCCGGTAGCTGACGCGGGAGGCGTTCTCGGCCTCACCGATCGCGGGGAACCCGTCACTGCCCAGGGGGTTGGGACGGTTCCACGTGCCGGAGGCGTCGACGACCGCGCGAGCGGTGAGCGTCTGGCGTCCGGCGGGAGTCTCGACGTGGACCGTGAAGGTCGAGGTCTCGCGGCCCGAGGAGACGAGGCGATCGCGCCCCGACCGAGTCACGGCGATGACGCGCGTGTCGAGTCGGACGCTGTCGCCGAGGGCGTCGGCGAGCGGCTGGAGGTACGAGCCGACCCAGTCGTCACCCGTGGGGTAGCGCTTGGGGTTCGGCGCCTCCCAGCCGCTGGCGGCCAGGAGCTTCTCCGCGGCCGGGTCGACGAGCTCGGACCACGACGAGAAGAGACGGACGTGACCCCACTCGCGCACCGATGCGCCAGCGCGAGCACCGGCTTCGAGCACGACCACGGGGAGGTCGCGCGACCGCAGGTGTGCGGCGGCGGCGAGGCCCGCCGGGCCGGCTCCGATGACGACCACCGGGAGGTCGCCGCTCTCAGGCATGGTCGGTCACCTCCGGACCGGGGACGAGCGACTCGACGAGGCCCTCGATGCGTGCCTTGATCTCGTCGCGGACCTCGCGGACCACGTCGATCCCCTGACCCGCCGGATCGGTCAGGACCCAGTCCTCGTACCGCTTGCCCGGGAAGTAGGGGCACTCGTCGCCGCAGCCCATCGTGATGACGACGTCGGAGGCGATCACGGCGTCGTCGGTGAGCTTCTTCGGCTGCTCGCCGGTGATGTCGATGCCGACCTCGGCCATGGCCTCCACGGCGACGGGATTGATCCGGTCACCGGGCATGGAGCCGGCCGAGCGGACGTCGATGCGGTCACCGGCGAGGTTCGCGAGGAACCCCGCGGCCATCTGGGAACGGCCGGCGTTGTGGACGCAGACGAACAGGACGCTGGGCTTACCGGACGCGGGCTTGGTGTCGGTCATGACGGTGTCGCTTTCGTGGTCAGAGGTCGAGGTCGCGCAGGAGGCCGGTG
>CAYRZN010000068.1:7952-13581 GCA_964428825.1 uncultured Aeromicrobium sp. | reverse complement strand
TCTTCTGCTGCAGGCACGTCGCCTGGCCCAGAATCGCCGCGAGTCGCTGGGCGGATCGCTGCCGAAGCGCAAGGTCGACGTCAAGCCGCTCACGCTCCCCGGCGACGACGCCTACGCCGAGCTCAAGAAGGGCTCGGGCAAGCAGCAGATCGCCACCACCATGGCGTTCGTCCGACTCTTGCGCGACCTCATGAAGGACAAGGAGATCGGCAAGCGCATCGTGCCGATCGCGCCTGACGAGTACCGCACGTTCGGCATGGACTCCATGTTCCCGTCGGCGAAGATCTACAGCCCGCACGGCCAGACGTACGAGTCGGTCGATCGCAAGCTGCTGCTCGCCTACAAGGAGTCGACCGAGGGCCAGCTGCTCCACGAGGGCATCAGCGAGGCCGGCGCCGTCGCGTCGGCCACCGCCGCGGGCACGGCGTACTCCACGCACGGTGAGCCGATGATCCCGGTCTACCTCTTCTACTCGATGTTCGGCTTCCAGCGCACCGGCGACTCGATCTGGGCGATGGCCGACCAGCTGTCGCGCGGATTCCTGATCGGCGCCACGGCGGGCCGCACGACGTTGACGGGTGAGGGCCTGCAGCACGCCGACGGCCACTCCCCGCTCATCGCGCAGACCAACCCGGCGGTGGTGCACTACGACCCGGCCTTCGCCTACGAGATCGCCCACATCATGCAGTCGGGTCTCGACCGCATGTACGGCACCAGCGAGGAGCACCCGCACGGCGAGGACGTGCTGTACTACCTCACGGTCTACAACGAGCCCGCCGTGCAGGCCGCGGAGCCCGAGGGCCTCGACGTCGACGGTCTGCTCAAGGGTGCCTACAAGTTCAAGCCGGCCGACGGGGGGCCGGCCGCCACGCGCATCCTCGCGTCGGGCGTCGCCGTGCCGTGGGCGGTCCGGGCCCAGCAGATCCTCGCCGACGAGTTCGACGTCAAGACCGACGTCTGGTCGGTCACGTCCTGGAACGAGCTCGCCCGTGACGCCGCCAAGGCCGAGCGCGCGAACCTGGCGAGGCCCGACGCTGAGCAGGCCGTTCCGTACGTCACGAGCGCCCTGGGCGACGAGGTCGACGTCACGGTCGCGGTGAGCGACTACATGCGGGCGGTGCCCGACCAGATCGCGCGCTGGGTGCCCAGCCCGTGGATCGCCCTCGGCGCCGACGGCTTCGGCTTCGCCGACACCCGCGCCGCCGCGCGTCGCTACTTCCAGATCGACGCCGAGTCGATCGTCGTGGCCACGCTCACCGGTCTGTACCGCGAGGGCAAGGTCGACGCCTCGGTCGTCCGTGAGGCTGCCGAGCGCTTCCGCATCGACGACCCGATGGCGGTCGCCGGAGTCGCCCAGGAGGGCGGCGACGCCTGACCTGGCCGCCCTGCTCGGGTCCGGCCCCCCAGGCCGAGCAGGGCGGCTGAGAGTCCTCTCAGCCACGTCGGATTAAGATGGCGGCCATGCTGCGCCGCAACCCCTACACGGTCATCGGCATCGTGGCCCTGGGGTGCGCGGCCAGCGCGGTCAGCTTCTCGGTCCGGCTCGACATCCCGATGCGCGACCCCGAGGGCTTCCTCGGACCCGCCTACGTGCGACTCCCGCTGCTGGCGATGCTGTTCTTCGCCGCCGGCATCATCCCGCAGGCGATCGGGCGCTACGGCATCAAACGTGTCGTCTGGGGCGTGCGCGAGGTCATCCGTACCGACTGGACGTGGGCCCGTTTCGGCTACATCGCCGCCGGCCTGCTGGCGTTCTACACGACGTACGTGAGCTACCGGAACCTCAAGGGCTACCTCCCGGACCTGCGGCCGCCGTCGTTCGACCTGGAGCTCGAGCGCTTCGACCACTGGCTGTTCTTCGGCAACTACCCGTCCGACCTGCTCCACAGCCTGCTGGGCACCGGCATCGTCGCGCAGGTCATCGCCGTGATCTACGTCAGCTACCTCATGCTAATCCCGATCACGCTCGGCGCCTACCTCGTGCTCAACCGCGACGTCTCGATCGGCGCCTGGTACGCCACCGCACTGAGCATCAACTGGATCCTCGGCACGGTCAGCTACTACATCCTGCCCACGGTGGGCCCGGCCTTCGCCTTCCCGACCCGCTTCGAGGTCATCGATGGCACGCCGGCCTCGGAGCTGCAACGCTCCCTGTTCCGCGCTGGACGCGACGTCATCGAGAACGAACAGAGCAGCAGCATCTACGTCATCGCCGGATTCGCCTCGCTGCACGTCTCGGTCGTGTTCACGGCGTGCCTCTTCTTCGAGATGACCAAGATCCACCCGTTGCTGCGCGCGACCGCGTGGGTCTACTTCGTCGGCACGGTCCTGGCCACGGTGTACTTCGGCTGGCACTACGTCTCCGACGACCTCGCCGGACTCGTCATCGGTGTCATCGCGGTCTGGGTGGGCGCCTGGGCCACTGGCAACACCAAGAAGCAGAAGGCCCGAGCGGCTGCCGGACACCCCGACGTCGACATCCCCGACGTGCGCCCGCACGGCGACGAGTCGGCGGAGCCCGCGAAGACCGGCGCTCAGACCGCCGGCGAGGACGAGTCGGGCACGGTCGTCAACACGGCCTGATCGCCTCGTCGCAGCATGGCCCGCCACCGGCCCCGGTGGTACGAGGCGGGCGGGTTCTCGGCCACGAACTCGGTCACGAGCTCGACGAACCGCTCCGGGTGGTCACGGTGCGGGAAGTGGCCGGAGTCAGCCAGCACCCGCACGTCGGTCAGTGACGCGTGCGAGGCGTTGACGGCGTGCGAGGCCGGGATCACGCGGTCGTCGCGACCCCACACCACCAGCACGGGCATCAGCTGGGCGAGGTACGTCCGGTCGGTCATCGTGACGTACTGGCCCCGCCAGTCGAGCACGTGGCTCGTCAGGCGCCGGACGGCCGCACGGGACCGGGGCTCGGCAAAGGACTCGTAGATCCGCGCCACCTCCCCGAGGTCACGAGTCGCACTGAGGCCCGTGGACGCCAGACCGCGCAGGCCCGCGGCGACGAACGGCCGCCAGAGGCGCGCCGTGGCCATCGCCAGCACCAGCGGCGCCCCCGGCAGGGTCAGCATGCGGATGAAGGCCGTGACCTCCGGCCCGAGACCACCGCTCGAGACCAGCACGACCCGCTCGGTGCGCTCCGGGAACTGGTAGGCGAACTGCATCGCCACACCGCCACCGAAGCTGTGCCCGACGATCGTGACCTTGTCGATGCCCAGGATCGTCAGCAGGTCGCGCATGCCGTTCGCGTAGCCACCGATCGAGTAGTCACCGTCGGGCTTGTCGGAGTCGCCGTGTCCCAGCAGGTCCGGCGCGATGACCGTGAAGTGCTCGGCGAGCGGGCCGATCACGTCGTCCCAGGTGGAGGAGTCGCACGCCATCCCGTGGATCAGCAGCAGGGCCGGGCCGGAGCCCACCTTCCGGAAGGCCCGCCGGTAGCCGTGGACGACGACGTACTGGAGCTCCGGGCTGGTCACCCGCGCCACTGTAGAGGTCGTGCGTTGCACCGACGTTACGCGTGGGGTTGGTGTTCACGCCGTTAGACTGGACCCATGCAGTCCGACGGGGAGGTCAGAGCGAGCGTCGCCGACCTCGTCGTCCGGCTCACGGGTACTGATGCGTCGCAGGTCAAACCCACCAGCCGGCTCAAGGACCTCGGCATCGACTCCCTCCTGGCGGTCGAGCTCGCCGACGAGCTCGGGCGCCGCCACGGGCTGTACCTGTCCGACCAGGCGGTCGACTCGATGCGCACCGTCGAGGACGCGGTGCGCGCCGTGGTGCACCACGACGGCGCGACGGCCCCCACGTGGGCGCAGACCCCCGACGCCGGACCCGTCGTCCTCGACGCCCCGACCGCGGGCGACTCGCCCGACGACCTGACCGAGCACGACGTGCCGCTCGATCGTGGCCGCCTGACCTCGGGGGCCATCACGACGGCGCTGACGATGATCGTGATCGGCAGCCTGGTCGGCGTCGCCCTCGGTTTCGGTGCCTCCACCCTTCTGGCGTCGTCAGGCCTGGGCGACACCGCTCTGCCGCCCATCTCGTCCTCGCCCACCGCCGACGACGAGGGCGACACCGAGACCTCGGCCAGTCCCACGCCGACCGAGACCACGGAGCCCTCCGAGCCGGCGGTGCCCGAGCCGAGCCTCACGGCGTCCGCCACCACGGTCGCCCCGGGCACGCGGTTCACGCTGACGGGCGCCATCCCGTCCCTCGGTCCCGGAGCCCGGCTCCAGGTGCAGGTCAAGGACCCCGGCAGCGAGTGGGACGACTTCCCCGTCACCCTCACCTCCGGCGCGGAGGGCGGGTTCTCGGCCGAGGTCTACACCACGCGCACGGGCACCCGGGAGTGGCGGCTCGTGAACACCGACTCGGGCGAGGCCACCCCGACGGTCGCCGTCACGATCGGCTGAGCTCAGACCACCTGGTGCAGCCAGCGCACCGGTGCACCGTCGCCGGCGTGCCGGAACGGCTCCAGCTCGGCGTCCCACCGCACGCCCAAGAGGGCGTCGAGCGCCTCGTCGAGGGCGACGTCGCCGCGGGACGCACGCTCCCGCACGGCCTTGATCCGGTCCTCCGGGATCACGATGTCGCCGTGCACGCCGACGACGGCGTGGAAGATGCCGAGCTCGGGGACGTAGGAGTACCGAGCGCCCTCCGACGACGCCGAGGCGTCCTCCGTGACCTCGAACCGCAGGAGGTCCCAGCCGCGCAGAGCACTCGCGATCGCGGCAGCGGAGCCCACAGGGCCGGTCCACGACAGCTCGGCACGGTACGTGCCGGGCTCGGCAGGTTGACCCTGCCAGGCCAGCTCGGCGTTGCCGCCGAGCACGCCGGTGACGGCCCACTCGACGTGCGGGCACAGCGCTGACGGCGCGGAGTGGATGAACACCACACCTCGCGCTGAGCGCACAGCAGTGCTGTCGGCCATGCTCATGTCGCACCTCCGGATCTCGAGTGGTCGCCTTCCCCAGCGTCCTCGAGCGGTGATGTCATGCACTGCCAACAGGTCCATTCTGCCCGACCGGTGCGAACCTGCCAACTGCCCCGGCTCAGCGGAGGGTGTCGTGCGCCTCGATCCCCTGCTCGCGCCACATCTGGGTCACCCGGTCCTTGTCGTCCCACGCCTCCAGCACCCGGTACCCGTCGGCGACGACGTCGTCCAGGATCTCGCGCTTCACGAGGACGTCCTGGCGGTAGTCACCGACGATCCGCAGGTACACCGCGGCATGCGGCACCTCGTGCTGCACGAGCCAGTCGAGCGTCGGGTCGAGCCAGATGAACTCGCGCGAGGAGACCACCAGGACGGCCCGTCCGGCCTCGGTCTGCGCGCGGGCGACGGCGACCATCGCGGGATTCGGCGGGCAGCCGATCGCGGCCTCCTGGAACGCACGGAAGTCGCGATCCTCGCCCTCGAGAAGGTGCTCGACGCCCGACGTGTCGACGAGCGTCCCGTCGAGGTCGATGATCACGGCATCGCGAGTCATGGGTGCCAGTCTGCCCCAGGTGTGCGGCGGGAGGGCAGGATGAGGGGCATGAACCGGACCCTTCGCCCGACCCGTCCGCTCGTGATCGGCGCCCTGCTGGCGGTGCTCACCCTCACCCTGGCCGCGTGCGGCGACGACAC
>CAYRZN010000068.1:0-7852 GCA_964428825.1 uncultured Aeromicrobium sp. | reverse complement strand
TCGGTAGGGAGGGCGGGGCTCGAACCCGCGACCAAGGGATTATGAGTCCCGTGCTCTGACCGGCTGAGCTACCTCCCCGGGTCCAGCCACCCTAGTCGGGCGGACTGGGTCAGCGGGTGCCGCGTGCGAAGTCCGGATACGTTGACGAGATGCGCCTCCCGATCCCCGACCCTCGCGACGTCGCCACCCTCGGCCTGCGCGGTGTGGCGCTCGCCGAGGGACTCACGTCCGCACTCCCGCGTGCTCTGGCGCTGCTGTCGGCGGTGGAGGGCCTCGTGGCACGCGCTGCCGTGCTGGTCGACCAGATCGATGCCACGCGTCAGGCGGCCGACGAGGTCGTCGCCCGCACGAACGAGACGGTCGACTCCGCCAACGCCGTGATCATCCGTACCGCCGGCACGGTGGCCAGTGTCGAGCCGACGTTGGAGCGGGCCGAGCGGCTGCTCGACATGTTCGCGCCCACGCTCGAGAAGCTCCACCCCGTGATCGACCGGCTCGCCGAGACGACCGATCCGAAGGAGGTCGACGCGCTGGTCGGCCTGGTCGACCACCTGCCGCAGCTCGTCGACCGGCTCGAGACCGACATCGTGCCGATGCTCGCGAACCTGAAGACCGTGGCGCCCGACATCCACGACATGCTCGACGTCACGCGGGAGCTGAACCTGATGCTCGCGAAGCTGCCGGGCATGGGGCGCATCAAGAAGCGCGTCGACGAGCAGCAGGAGCTCGACGGCACCTGAACCTCACGAGGCCACGCTCGGTTCACCGGGTGCGTGCTGCAATGAGGTCATGGCTGCCTCACGCATGACCGCCAACCGCTACGCACTGGCCGAGAAGGTCGTGATCGTGACCGGCGCCGGGTCCGGCATCGGCCGCGCCATCGCCCGCGGGTTCCTCGAGAACGGCGCCCGGGTCGTCGTGACGGGTCGTCGTCTCGAGCCGCTGCAGGCGACCGTCGTGGGGTACGGGCCGGAGCACGCCTGGGCCGTGTCGTCGGACGTGTCCGACGCCGACGCCGTGGAGCTGCTCGTCGACGAGGTCGTCGAGCGCTTCGGGCGCCTCGACGTCGTGGTCAGCAACGCCGCCGCCTACAGCGGGGGCGAGATCGAGGACCTCGACGAGGACGAGTGGCACACGGTGTTCTCGACCAACGTCGACGGCCTCTTCCACCTTGCTCAGGCAGCGCTCCCGCGTCTGGTCGAGTCCGGGGGCAACCTCGTGGCGGTCTCGTCGGTCTCCGGGGCGGCCGGCGACTGGGGCCAGGCCGCGTACAACGCGTCCAAGCACGCCATCAACGGCTTCGTGCGGTCGCTCGCCCTCGACTACGGCGACCGCGGTGTCCGGCTCAACCTCGTCGCCCCCGCCTTCACGCTGACCGAGATGACCGAGGGCATGGCCGGAGACGAGGAGGGGCTCGCCCCGTTCGTGAACCGCATCGCCCTGGGCCGCCCCGGTGAGCCCGAGGACGTCGTCGGTCCGGTGCTGTTCCTCGCGAGCGACGACGCGCGGTACATGACCGGCAGCATCGTGACCGTCGACGGCGGCACGAGCGCGTCGACGGGCCAGCCGCACGCCTAGATCGGGGCGGTGCCGGCGTCGATCCGCTGGCGCAACGCCTCGTGCAGGACGATGGAGCCGGTCACGGCGACGTTGAGCGAGCTCGCGGTGCCCACGATCGGCAGCGCCACGGTCGTGTCGCACGACTCCCACCAGGCCGAGGACATGCCCCGCGTCTCGTTGCCCAGGACGATCACGGTCGGTCGCACGAGGTCGAGCTCGCGCAGCTCGCGCTCACCGGTCTCATCGGTGCCGACGTACTGCCAGGCGCCGGGCTCGAACCACGCCTGCACCTGTTCAGGCCCCTCGGCGCGCAGCACGGGCACGGCCAGGAGCGAACCGGTGGACGCGCGCACGGCCTGCGGGTCGTAGGGGTCGGCCGCATGGCCGGTGACGACCAGGCCCGCTCCCCCGAAGGCGTCGATCGAGCGCGCCAGCATGCCGAGGTTGCGCGGCTGGGTGGCCCGGTCGATCAGCACGATCGGCCCGGAGTCCGTCGGCACACGCTCGGGGTCGTCGGCCGGCATCTCGGCCACGCCCACCAGCTCGGTCACGTCGACCTTCTCGCCCAGCTCGTCGAGCAGCTCGGCCGGCATCAGGGTCTTCGGTGCGGTGCTGGCGTGCCAGGCGTCCGCCGCCCAGGCGCTCACGTCGCGGTCGAGGGGGCCCAACAGCATCCGCAGCGGCCACTCCCGCTCGAGCGCGATCGTCAGCGGCCGTACGCCCTGCACCAGGAATGACTGCTGGCGATGCCGCTTCGTGCGGTTGCCCAGCAGCGCGTGGAGCTGCTGGAAGGTGGCGTTGCGCGTGTGCACGAGCTCGTCGGCCCCGTCGAGTCGCTGCATCCGGCTTGTCTACCAGAGGGCGTTCGTAGGTTCGCAGGTGCGATACTCGCGGCCATGAGACGAGGCGCAGTGACGGTGCTGGCCCTGGTCGCGCGGGCCGCCGGCGAATGGTGCAGCGCATGAGCCGGACCAGTCAGGTCCGGGGCAGAGCGACTGCGGTGCTGCTCGGCGCGACGCTGGCACTGAGCGCCTGCGGAGCGGGCGGCACGACACCCGATGCTCCCAGCGCCACCTCGACCCCCAGCGGCGACGAGCTGCCGCCAGGGTTCGACGAGATGCCGGACGGCGAGATCACGCCCGACTCGGCACTCTCGCCGGTAGAGATCACCGCGCTCCTGCGCCTCCCCGCTTCCGGCACGGCCACCTCTGACAGCTGCCGACCCGACGAGGTGACCACGTCGATCGAGGGTCTCGATGCGGCCGCAGGACATCGCTACGCCCGCGTCGTGCTGACCAACGTGTCGAGCCGGACCTGCACGGTCAGCGGCTTCCCGGGCATCGGGGCTCGCGGCGAGTGGGGCACCACGTTCGAGCTCGCTGCCGAGCACCGCGATCCCAGCGCCAGCCCGGTCGCCCCGTCACTCGTGACCCTTCAGCCCGGTGGGGCGGGGTTCGCCAACCTCGAGTGGACCGGCGAGCTGGCGGGCGCCGAGTCGGAGAAGATCTCGATGCTCGTGCTGCAGCTCGCGCAGGGCCAGGACGCGTTCGGTGTCCGGGGCGTCGGCGAGGTCGCGGGCGACAGCGGGGACCTGTCGGGTCAGCCGATGCCCCTCGACATCGGGATCCTGACGACCGTGAGGATCGGTCCCGTGCAGGCGATGACCCCGTGAACCCGTCAGCCGGCAATCCCTGACGACGTGGATGGTCAGCACGCGCGTCGCAGCGGGGGTCCGATGCTGCTTCAGGCTGACGTGATGGCGCGCCATCCCTGACCGTCGAGCGCCTGCGAGATGGATGCCCCGTCGGCCGGCATGTAGTCCAGGGACCTGAAGGTGACCTCAGTGACGAGCCATGCGTCGGCGGGGCGCACCAACTCGATGCGATAGGTGACCCACGACCGGAAGGTGTCCTGATCGAGACCCAGCGTGAACGCGACCTCGATCGACACCGGGTCCGGGCGCTCCGGGTCTCCCCTGACCTGCGTCCTGATCCAGGACTCCTCGTCGGTTCGCCAGATCTGCCGGACCTCGGAGCCCTTCGTGAGCGCGAGGTTGGTCGCGAGATAGGCGACCGTGTTCGGGTCGGCGTCCTCCGCCACGAGATCGTCCACCATCTCGTCCACGTCCATCTCGTCACGCGTGTCGGCGATGAGGTGCAGGAACTCGACGGCGAAGGCTTCGGCGTCGGCGCGACTGCCGCCCGCTGTTGACAGCTCCCGGGCGAGCTCAGGACGGGGAGCGCCTGTCGGCGCAGCCGGCGCATCGACATAGTCACCCGGCGCGGCGATGGGCTCGCCTTCGGCCAGATCGGCCAGTTCACCACCGTGATCCGAGAACTGAGGACCGGGACCGGGACCGTCCGAGCTGCCATCACTCGGTCCCGAGCACCCCACCACGACGATCACCGTCGCCACCCACAACCCGAGCTTGGTCGCCCTCGTCACCCGGTGTCGCGAGTCCATGCGCCATCGTCACACTCCCAGGGGTCACCCGGTGGCTCGTGTCCGCAGTCCCGCACTCGCTGAGGTGACACGCGACCTGCGTAGCCTGACGACACGCGATACCGAGAGGAACGCACCTGACGATCTCGAGGATCCCGAAGGACGAACCCAAGCGGTGGAAGAACGGGTGCTTCTCCGTGCTGGTCAGACTCCTGATCCTGCCCGTCGTCCTCGGCGCAGTGCTCTACGCAGCCTTGTACTGGGCGTTCACGTACGGCAGCGGTGGGTTCACCTACTGACGCCAACGCGGCAGCGCGGCGTGTGTCCCGGATCCCGTCCCCAGCCGCCGGCACGGCACCATCGGGCGCCTTCGTCGCAGCAGATCCCACCAGGGGCTGAACGAGGAACGGGACTAGATTGCTCTAGTCCCGGCCGTCCTCGCCGCCCCTGATGACGGCGGTCGTGCTCCCCCATCTGGACTCGAACCAGAAACCCTTCGATTAACAGTCGAATGCTCTGCCAATTGAGCTATGGGGGATCGGCTCCCTCAGCGGGAGCACGGTGCACCACCTTAGCAAGCCTCCCGCGCATCTGTCGCATCGCCCGGCTCTCCTCCTCGCGGACCTGCGACTCGGTCAGGCCGAGTAGCCGCGCGACCTCGTGGCGGGGGCGCGGAGGCGCTGGTTCCTCGCCCAGTCGGTACCGCAGCCGGAGCACCTGGGGCACGTCGTCCAGACGTTCGTCAGTGGGTCCGGTGGCGTCGCGCTCGGGTGCCGCGACGTCGCTGGGGAGCTCCGCCTCGCGGACCGGGACGGCGGCGCGCATGGCCTCGCCGATCCACCACCAGGCGTACGTGCGCAGGCGCGACCCGCGGTCTGGGTCGAAGCGGTCGACGGCCCGGATCAGGCCGAGGCACCCCGACTGGACGGCGTCGTCGAAGGCCTCGCCCCGGTAGCCGAGCATCCGGGCGCGCTGGACCACGTGGCGCAGGCCGGACCGGATGAGTGCCGCCCTCGCCTCCGCGTCACCGGAGCGTGACCTGCGGGCGAGGTCGCGTTCCGTGCCGCGGTCGAGCTCCGGCTCGTCCCACACCTGTCGGGCCCATGACGTCGCCATGGATCCACCGTGGCCGCCGCCAGCGACCGGCGGACACGTCTCGGCCACTGCTGTGGACGGACCTCAGCTGGGGACGACGCCGCCGACGGCCTTCTCGCGCAGCTCCCGGTGCTGCTGCTCGAGCGCGATGAGCTCACCGAACATGCGGTTGTACTGCTCGGGCTCCTCGATCGGGTTGGTGCGCTGCAGGCGCGACTTGAGGTCGGCGACGTGGCGGCCCACCGTGAGCACCTGCAGGCGGAAGATGCTGGACGACACGACCTGCACCGTCGTGTGCTCCTGCGCGAGCAGGGGCTCGACTGCGGCCCGCGACAGGATGGGCCGCAGCTCCTCGGGCAAAGCCTCCGAGACTCGCGGCACCCAGCTCGGGTCCTCCTTCGTCGGCCAGCCCTGCGCGGACATGACGGACCAGATGTGCCTCGAGATCGGGTGGGTGAAGTCGTCCTCGTCGAGGTCGGCGGCGAACTGCGCGGCGGTGTGCGGGTGCTGCGCGAGGGCCTTGAGGGCCTCCCGCTCGTCGGAGAACTGGGCGGCGCCGAAGGAGGGTCCGGCGGCGAAGGCCGAGACCGGCTGCGGGACGGCGTCGGCCGTGGGGGCGGCAGCCCGGGACCGTTCGGCTGGCTTCGCGGGCGCCGGGCGTGCCTTGGCGAGCTTGTGCTCGGCCTGCACCTGCTCGACCTCGACCCCGATGCGGCCAGCGACCTCACGCAGGAACGCGTCGACCTTGGAGGCGTCGCGGATGGCGCTGGCCAGCTGCACTGCCTCGCGCACGGCGTCGACGCGCTGGTCGGCGCGGTCGAGGTCGTACTGCTTGAGGGTGTTGTCGAGCACGAAGCGGTACAGCGGGACGCGCGACGCGATGAGCTCGCGCACCGCGGCGTCGCCGTCGGCCATGCGCAGGTCGCACGGGTCCATGCCTCGTGGCTCGACGGCGACGTAGGTCTGGCCGACGAACTCCTCGTCACCCTCGAACGACTTCACCGCCGCACGCTGACCGGCCTCGTCGCCGTCGAACGTGAACACGACCTCGCCCCGGAACGCGTCGTGGTCGATCATGAGCCGGCGCAGGATGCGCGCGTGGCCCTCGCCGAAGGCGGTGCCACACGTGGCGACCGCCGTGGTGACGCCGGCCTGGTGGCACGCCATGACGTCGGTGTAGCCCTCGACCACGACAGCCTGGCTCGCTCCGGAGATCTGCCGACGGGCGAGGTCGATGCCGTAGAGCACCTGCGTCTTCTTGTAGATGGGGGTCTCGGAGGTGTTGACGTACTTGCCGGCCATGAAGTCGTCGTCGTAGAGCTTGCGGGCGCCGAAGCCGATGATCTCACCCGTCATCTCCTTGATGGGCCAGAGGAGGCGGCCCTGGAAGACGTCGAACGTGCCGCTGTTGGTGTGCCGCGCGAGGCCCCCGACGACGAGCTCCTCGTCGGTGAACCCCTTGTTCTTGAGGAAGCCCGTGAGGCTCTGGCGGTCCTTCGGCGCGTACCCGAGCGTGAAGTGCTCGGCCGCGACCTGGTCGAACCCGCGGTCCTTGATGAACTGACGCGCGACCTGCGCCTCGGCCGAGGAGCCGAGCTGCTGGGCGTAGAACTCCCCCGCGTACCGGTGCGCCTCGAGCAGCCGCTGCCGCTGACGCGGGTCACGGCGCGGCCCGGTGGGGCGGGCGTCCTCGTCGTAGCGCAGCTGGATGCCGTACTTGGTGGCCAGCCGCTCGACGGCCTCGGCGAAGGGCAGGCCCTCGATCTCCATCAAGAACTTGATCGAGTCACCGCCGACGCCGCAGCCGAAGCAGTGGTAGAAACCTTGCGCCGGGCGCACGTTGAACGACGGGGACTTCTCGTCGTGGAACGGGCAGAGACCCTTGCGCGCCCCTCCCCCGGCGTTGCGGAGCGTGACGTAGGACTCGACGACCTCGTCGATGCGGGCGCGTTCACGGACGAGCTGGATGTCCTCGTCCTTGATCCGCGGCATGCGCGCATTCTATGACCGCCCACCCACTCCCCCGAGCGGGTCCGTTCAGTTGCCGACGAAGCCCGATCCGAGGACGTACCGGACCTCGACACCGTCGAACTCCTCGAGCCGATCCTCGGCGTCCGGCATCGTCGAGACCGTGACGAAGAGCGTCCACGTCGCGGGGTCCGCTTCGTCCGGCGCCGAGATCCAGACGGACCGGACGGACGGGTCGTCGCTCAGGTGAGTCTCGAGTGCGGTGCGCAGGTCGGCATCGATCGGCGGCGCCGGCACCGACTGCTCCGCGGTCGCGTCCCCGCCGGCGTCGCGGTTGCCTGGCTCCCCACCGCAGGCCGTCACGATTGCAGCGGCAACGACCGACACGAGCGCCGAGCTCAGACCCCTCTGACGCCCAGATCGTCCCACGGTCACCACCCCAGGATCCATCAATACCAGATGCCCGACGACCTCGCCAGGACCGTCAGCACCGGCCGACAATGCCGACGATGAGCTCAGAGACCGAGCCGCTGCGCCCACATCGGGGCGGAGACATCCGTCATGCAGGCGACCTGGTCGACGACCACGCGAAGCCGTGCGGCGTCGTCCGGCGCGACGGCGAAGTCTGCGGCCAGATCGCGGTCGAGGTCGCGTCCCTCCCGTTCGAGCAGGGCCTCGACGAGTGCCGTGAGGAGGTCGCGCTGGGCCTGCTGGTTCGCGGTGCGGTCATCGGCCAGCATGACGTGGTGCGCCGCGAGCGACTTCAGCACCGTGATCTCGTCGATGG
>CAYRZN010000067.1:12359-13619 GCA_964428825.1 uncultured Aeromicrobium sp. | reverse complement strand
CTACGCCGACCCCGACCGCGGCTGGGCCTGGCAGGTGCCGCTGATCGAGCTGCCGAAGGCGCAGTTCCTGCTGATGTCGGCCACGCTTGGCGACACGGCGCGGCTCGAGGACGACCTGACGCGTCGCACGGGGCGCGACACCGCCGTCGTCACATCGACCGAACGCCCCGTGCCGCTCGTCAGCGAGTACGTCACGACACCGGTGCAGGAGACGCTCGAGGAGCTCATCGAGACGGGCCAGACGCCGGTCTACGTCGTGCACTTCACGCAGGTCTCGGCGCTCGAGCGGGCCCAGGCGCTCACGAGCATCAAGGTCGCGACGCGCGAGGAGCGTGACCGCATCGCCGATGCGCTCGGCGACTTCCGGTTCTCGTCGGCGTTCGGCAACACGCTCTCGCGCCTGGTGCGGATGGGCGTCGGCGTGCACCACGCGGGCATGCTGCCGCGGTACCGGCGTCTCGTCGAGACGCTCACGCAGCAGGGCCTGCTGAAGGTCGTCTGCGGCACCGACACGCTCGGGGTCGGCATCAACGTGCCGATCCGCACGGTCCTGTTCAGCGGGCTGAGCAAGTACGACGGCACCCGCCAGCGCCAGCTGCAGGTCCGGGAGTTCCAGCAGATCGCTGGGCGGGCGGGCCGCGCCGGCTACGACACGATCGGGCACGTCGTGGTCGAGGCCCCCGAGCACGAGATCGAGAACGCCCGCCTCGTGCGCAAGGCGGGTGACGACCCGAAGAAGCTCAAGCGGGTCCAGCGCAAGAAGCCGCCGGAGGGCTTCGTGTCGTGGGGGCAGGGCACGTTCGAGAAGCTCGTGAACGGCACGCCCGAGCCGCTCGTCTCCCGCATGCGCGTCAGCCACGCGATGGTGCTCGACGTCGTGAGCCGCCCCGGTGATGCGCGCGCGTCGCTCGAGCGGCTGCTGCGCGAGAGTGGCGAGACCGAGGAGTCGCAGGACCGCATGCTCGCCGAGGTCGACGCGATCATCGAGGCCCTGCTGGCCGGAGGTGTCGTCGAGGCGGTCGACCCGCCCGACGCCGAGGGCCGCACGCTGCGGCTCACGATCGACCTGCAGGCCAACTTCGCACTCAACCAGCCGCTGTCGCCCTTCGCCGTCGCCGCGCTGGAGCTGCTCGACCGCGAGTCGCCGACCTATGCGCTCGACGTGGTCTCGGTCGTGGAGTCCACGCTCGACGACCCGCGCCCGATCATCAACGCCCAGCGCCATCGTGCCCGCGGCGAGGCGATCGGCGAGATGAAGAT
>CAYRZN010000067.1:0-12349 GCA_964428825.1 uncultured Aeromicrobium sp. | reverse complement strand
TACGACGAGCGCATGGAGCTGCTCGAGGAGGTCACGCACCCCAAGCCGCTCGAGGAGCTGCTCACCGCCGGCTACGAGGCGTACCGGATCGGCCATCCCTGGGTCGCCGACCACGAGCTCAAGCCGAAGTCGGTCGTGCGCGAGATGTGGGAGCGTGCCATGACGTTCTCCGAGCTGATCGGTGACTACCAGCTCGCACGCTCGGAGGGGCTCGTGCTGCGGTACCTCTCGGACGTCTACAAGACGCTCGGCCGCACGGTGCCCGAGAAGGCGCGCAACACCGAGCTCGAGGACCTCACGGAGTGGCTCGGCGAGCTCGTCCGGCAGACCGACTCGAGCCTGCTCGACGAGTGGGAGGAGCTCATCAACCCGGGCGACGACCCCGCCGTCGTGCGGCCGAAGGCCGACGGCACGGCGCCGCCGCGACCCGTCACGGGCAACGCGCGGGCCTTTCGGGTGCTCGTGCGCAACGCGCTGTTCCGGCGGGTCGAGCTCGCGGCGTTCGGTCGGTGGACCGAGCTGGGCGCCCTCGACGGCGACGACGGCTGGGACGCCGTGGCGTGGATGGAGGCCATGGCGGCCTACCGCGAGGAGTACTCCGAGATCGGCACGGGACCCGAGGCGCGCGGTCCGGAGCTGTTCATGGTCGACGAGAGCACGCCGGCCTCGTTCGAGCCGGGGTCACGCGCGTGGACCGTGCGGCAGGTGTTCCTCGACCCCGAGGGCGACCGCGACTGGGGCATCACGGCCGAGGTCGACCTCGACGCCTCCGACGAGGCCGGCGAAGCCGTCGTCCGTGTCACCGACGTCGGCCCCCACGAGTGATACCGCGAGTGGAACGACCTTGGCCTATATCGCGGTAGATAACGCCGCGATATCCTCAAGACATGGACATCAGGGAGCAGCGGCTGGCCGCGGGCATGAGTCAGTCGGAGCTGGCTCGTGCCGCTCGGGTCCCGCAACCCAACCTGTCGGCTTACGAGAATGGTCGTCGCACGCCCAGCGCTGAGGTCGTCGAGCGCCTCGCCCGGGCGATGACCGGGTCGCCGTCGTCCCGTGTCGCGCAGCACCGCGAGCGCATCCGCTCCGTTGTCGCGCAGCACCGGGCCGCCTCGCCGCGCGTCTTCGGGTCCGTGGCGCGGGGGGACGATGAACCCGGGTCTGACCTCGACCTGCTGGTCGACTTCAATGACGAGGCGACGCTGCTGGACGAGGTGGGTCTGCGACTCGCGCTGCGTGACTTACTGCAGATCGACGTTGACGTCGTGGCCGCCGACACGCTGCGGGGCGAGCTGCGCGACCGCATCTTCCGCGAAGCGGTCCCCGTGTGACCGACCCGCGCCAGAAGGCGCTCGACGCGACCGATCGAGCGATCAAGGTGTGCGACGTCCTGGCACGCATCGCCGAAGGGGGGTTTGAGGACTTCGCTGAGGACGTGCGGTCCCAGTGGGCCGTCGAGATGGGCCTGATCCGCATCGGGGAGGCGGTGAACCGGTTTCCTCCCGAGGTGCGGGAGGCGTATCCCGATCAGCCGTGGCGCCAGATCGTGGCGATGCGCAACTTCGCGGCGCACCAGTACGACGATCTCGACCCGCGACGGGTCTGGCGCACTCTGACCGAGAGCGTCCCCGAGATGCGCGACTACCTCGTCTCGGTGGTGGTCCCCGGTCTCCGTCATCCCGGTGGCGCGAGCGTGCTCTGAGCCCTGCTGGCGATGCCCGGAATTGTCAGGTCCTCGATCTACCTTGCTGGCCATGTCAACGAGTCAAGACCTTCGAGCAAGCCTGTATCCCCCTCGGTGGCGGCCAGGGCGCCTGCTGGGAGCGGCGGCAGTCTTCACACTCGTCGCGGTGATGTTCATCCCTTCGGCTATCCCCACGGCCGTCGCCGTAGGGATGATCATTGCCGGTTGGCTCGTCACGCTTCTTGCGGCCTTCTTCATCCCCGTGCCGCGTCCGGTCGCGGAGATGAGCGCGTTCGCGGCCCGGGGAATGTGGATGGTCAAGATGATCATCACGGTCCTCACGTTCGGCGCGGCCGCAACCTACGGCGCCTCCGCAGGCATCGCGCTCCAGGCCCACGCCTCCTCGGGCGGTCCCTCGCTCGATGCCGTCAATGAATGGCTCTTCGCACCGCTGTTGGCCGCGAGTCCTGTCCTCCTGTGGTTCTTCGGGATGTGGTTGTCCTTCGACCTCCTCCGGGCACGCACCACTGGCCGACGCGTGGCGGCCGAGCGGTGCGTCGTGGCCGTGGCGACTGCACTTCATTGGGTCAATGAATCGACGGACGCGGATCTCACCGTCTCGCCGCGGGCCACCCGCACAGCCTGCGCATGGGCGACTGACGCTCTCGAACAGGTGCTGCGCCCTGGATCGGTCGTCATCTTCGGCTACTTCGGTCCGGCCATCGCCTACGTCGTGGCGTCCGGTCTGATCAACTCACGATCAGCGGGCTTCGGGTGAGGGCTTCCGCTCACGAGGCCCCGGGGGATCTTTCTCGGGAGGGCGGAACGTCAGGCGGCGGTCTTCTCGCGCTTCGCGGCGGTGTGCCAGATGAAGTCGTCGGTCGCGACGGTACGCAGGTGCCACCAGTAGCGGAACGTGAACCCGGGCCAGATCGTGCGGTTCTTGCCCTGGCTGTCGAGGTACCAGCTCGTGCACCCGCCTTGGCTCCACACGCCCTTGGAGACCTTCTCCTGGACCTGGTCGTTGAACTCGCGCTGGGCCTGTGGCGTCGGCTGGGCCGCGCCGGCACCCCTGGCGTCCATCGCGTCGAGGAGCTTGATGATCCACTTCGTCTGCTGCTCGATCATGAAGACGACCGAGTTGTGTCCGAGGGCCGTGTTGGGCCCGAGCAGGAGGAAGAAGTTCGGGAAGTGCGTCACGGCGATGCCGTTGTAGGTCTCGATGCCGCCCTCGTCGAAGGTCTTCGAGAGGTCGCGGCCACCCTCGCCCGTGACGTGCACCCACTGGAACGCGTCGGTCACGTGGAACCCGGTGCCGTAGATGATGACGTCGACCTCGCGGAAGTCGCCGTCCTTCGTGCGGATGCCGGTGGCCGTGATCTCCTCGACGCCGGTGTCGATCAGGGCGACGTTCTCGCGGTTGTAGACCGGGATGTAGTTGTCGGTCTTCAGCACGCGCTTGCAGCCGAGGCGGTAGTCGGGGATGAGCTTCTCGGCGGTCTCGGGATCGGTGACCGTCTTGCGGATGTAGCCCGAGACCTTCTTCTCGACGACGGAGGTGATGTTCTGCAGCGGGCCGGTGAAGCCGAGCTGGGTGGCCTCGTTCATCCAGTAGTGCATGTTGCGGTACGCGCGGGTGCCGCCGGGGACCTTCGAGATGAAGGTCTTCTTCTTGCCCGTGATGTCGTGGTTCGACTTCGGCACGACCCAGGGAGCGGTGCGCTGGTGGACGTCGAGCTGGCCCACGATCGGCGCGATCTGCGGGATGAACTGGATCGCGCTGGCGCCGGTGCCGATGACCGCGACGCGCTTGCCCGTGAGGTCGACGCTGTGGTCCCACTGCGCGGAGTGGAAGCGCGCGCCCTCGAACGACTCAGCGCCCTTGATCGTGGGGATGTTCGGGATGTGCAGGCCGCCGATGCCCGAGACGAGCACGCGGGTCTCGTAGGTCTCCCCGTTGGTGGTGACGGTCCAGCGTTGCGTGTCCTCGTCCCACGTCGCCCCCGTCATCTCGGTGTTGAAGTGGATGACCTCGTGGAGGCGGTGCTTCTGGGCGACGTCACGCATGTACGCGTGGATCTCGGCCTGGCCGGAGTACTCGCGCGACCACCCGGGGTTGAGCTCGTACGAGAACGAGTACATGTGGCTCTGGACGTCGCACTCCGCGCCGGGGTACGTGTTGTCGCGCCACGTGCCGCCGACGTCGTCGGCCTTCTCGAGCACGATGAAGTCGGTACGCCCGGCTTCGCGAAGCTTCATGGCTATGCCCATGCCGGAGAAGCCGCTGCCGATGATGAGGGTGTCGGTGCTGATCACATTTCAGATACTGTCGGTATCTGAGTGCCGCGCCAAGACGGAACGGCACGGATGTGAGGAGGACGACGTGACGGACGACGGAACCCGGATCACCCGGGCCGAGCGCCAGGCGCAGACCCGCGAGCGACTGGTGGAGGTCGCCCGCGACCTCTTCCTGACCGAGGGCTACGCCGCCACGCCGCTCGACAAGGTGGCCGTCGCGGCCGGTTTCTCGAAGGGTGCCGTCTACTCCAACTTCGCCGGCAAGGAAGAGCTCTGCCTCGCCGTGCTCGACAGCATGCACGCCGAGCAGATCGAGGGCATCGTCGAGGCGTGCAGCGCCCGCACCGACCTGGACAGCCGCATCGACGCCATCGTGGAGTGGGCCCGCCGCAGCGTCGGAAGCCCGCGCTACACCGCGCTCGAGGTCGAGTTCGCTGCAGCCGCCCGGCACAGTCCGTTCGTGGCGCGCGAGCTCGTGAAGCGCCACCGTGAGATGCGGTCGATGGCCGCCGGGCTGATCGCGCAGATCGCCGAGGAGGAGGGCATCGAGCTCGCCCTGACCCCCGAGCAGGCCGCGACCTCGCTGCTGAGCCTCGGCATCGGCATGGGCGCGATGCGATCGCTCGACAGCTCGATCGACGTGGGCGTCTTCGCCCCCGCGATCCGCTCCCTCGTCCGCCCCAAGAACAGCTAGGTACAACGCTCGGGCAGAACGACAACGCTCCTCACCATTGGCACCAGCCATGGCGAGGAGCGGAGCGACGAGAAGTATTCCGGGCGAAGCCCGGCCGCGACGAAGTCGCGGGACGCGCGGAGCGCGTCAATACCCCCCGTTGTCCTTGAAGCGATGGAAGCTGGCCTGGATCTCGGCCTCGGCCTCCTCGCGACCGACCCACTGCGAGCCCTTTTCGACGAACTTGCCGGGCTCGAGGTCCTTGTAGGTCTCGAAGAAGTGCTGGATCTCGCCGCGGTCGAACTCCGCCACGTCGGTGATGTCCTGCAGGTGCACCTGGCGCGGGTCGGTGGCCGGGACGCACAGGATCTTGTCGTCTCCACCGGCGTCGTCGGTCATCTTGAACATGCCGATCGCGCGGCACTCGATGACACAGCCCGGGAACGTCGGGAACGGCAGGACGACGAGCGCGTCCAGCGGGTCGCCGTCGTTGCCGAGGGAGTCGTCGATGAACCCGTAGTCCGCCGGGTAGGTCATCGAGGTGAAGAGCGTGCGGTCCAGACGGAGCCGGTGCGTCTTGTGGTCGAGCTCGTACTTGTTGCGCTCGCCCTTGGGAATCTCCACGGTGACGTCGAAGATCACATGTCCTCCAGGTGGTGGCCGGCCGGAGTCGCTCACGGCAGGTCGTCAGTCGTCGGTGGCCGTCCGATCCGAGGATCCGGGGCGGGAGGCCGTCTCTATAGTCTGGCCCATGTGACGTCGCGCAACAGCCACCGGGTGCGGAAAAGCACTGGCAGGCGAGTCCTGGGTGCCCTGTCGTGGATCACCGTGCTCGTCGTGCTGGCCGGTGCGGTCGTCGCCGGCGTGGTGCTGCACCAGCGCGGTTCGCTCAACGACTTCCTCTGCGGCGGCGACTGCGGCGACCGCTACGTGTCGCAGCCCGAGGCTCTCGAGGCGCTCGACCCTGCCGACCAGACGGTGTCCGGGGTCCCGCCGGCGTCGGCGGACACCGCGTCGGTCACTGCGGCGGTGGAGTCGGCGGCCGGGCAGCCGCTCCTCGGTCCGCACGTCGGCGTCTCCGTGCGCGAGCTCGACGGTGACGAGCTCCTCATGACCTCGCCCGACACCTTCATCCCGGCGTCCACCACCAAGCTGCTCACGGGGTACGCCGCCCTCACGACCCTCGACCCTGAGGATCGCTTCCGCACCACCACGGTGATCGACGGCGATCGTCTCGTCCTCGTGGGCGGTGGCGACCCCTACCTCATGGCCACGCCGGCCGACCGCGGCTTCGCGGCCCGGGCCGACCTCGCCACCCTGGCCGACCGCACGGCGGAGGCGCTGGCCGCGCAGGGGGTGACCCAGGTCCAGCTGACCTACGACGACACGCTCTTCACGGGCCCTTCCGACAACCCCACGTGGGAACCCACCTACGCGGCCCAGAACCAGGTCAGTCCGATCACGGCCCTGTGGGTCGACCGCGGCCGCATCGACAAGCGCCGGGTCGAGGACCCGTCGGGCTCGGCAGCCGCGATCTTCGCCGCGCAGCTCGCCGACCGCGGCGTCATGGTCAGCGAGGTCCAGTCGGGCCAGGCGCCGGTCGACGCGGACCCGGTCGCGCAGGTCGAGGGCCCCACCGTCGCCCAGGCCGTGGAGCGCATGGCCGTCACGAGCGACAACGGGGCCGCCGAGGTGCTGGCGCGGCACGTCGCCCTCGGGTCGGGGGCCGAGCCGAGCTTCGAGGGCGCCACCGGCTCGGTCGTCGCGGCGCTCGACGCCGGTGGCGTCGACACGACCGGACTGGTGCTTCGTGACGGCAGCGGACTGTCGCGGCAGAACCGCATCGCGCCGTCGACCCTCACGTCGGTCGTGGCCGCCGCCGAGCTCGCGGCGCCCCAGCTCATGGCCGACCTCCCGGTGGCCGGCTTCACCGGCACCCTCGTGGAGCGGTTCGTGGGGGTGGGCGGCCGGGGCTTGGCGCGGGTCAAGACGGGCGCACTCAACCAGGTGCACTCGCTCGCCGGCACGGTCACGACGGCCGACGGGGTGGTGCTGACCGTGGCCGTCATGGTCGATCAGGCCGACGTGACCCGGGCGCTCGACGCCCGCGCCGCGGTCGACGCCGTCGTGGCGTCGCTGGCCACCTGCAGCTGCGCGGCCTGACCGAGTCGGCTTCGGCGCAGCGCGCTTGGGCGCGGGACCGTAGGTTGAGGGGCATGATCGACTGGCGGCTCGCCCGCAGCACGGGAGCACGTCTCAGCCGCCCCGGTCCGGAGGTCTCACCGGGCGAGGCGGCCGAGATCGTCGAGGAGCTCCGGGTCGCGGCCATCAGGTCGCAGGGTCCGGTGCGCGACTTCACGGGTCTGTCGGCGCCCACCGACGCCACACCGATCCTGGTCGTCGACCGACCGCGGTGGATCGAGGCGAACCTCGGGTCGTTCTCCGGACTGCTCGGTCCGGCACTCGAGAAGCTCGACGAACGCAGCAACCCGCTCGTGCGTCGCGTGGGTGGTGCCGTCAGTGGCGCGGAGCTCGGCGCGGTGCTCGCACTCGTCTCGAGCCGGGTGCTCGGACAGTTCGACCCGTTCTGGACGGGGCCGGGCGGGGAGCCCGGTCGTCTGCTGCTCGTCGCGCCCAACATCGTGCAGATCGAGCGCAAGCTCGAGGTCGTCCCGGCCGACTTCCGTCTGTGGGTCTGTCTCCACGAGGAGACCCACCGGGTCCAGTTCACGGCCAACCCGTGGTTGCGCGACCACCTCCGTGGGATCGTCCAGGAGTTCCTCGACCAGACCGACTCGGAGTCGATGACGCACGTCGTGGAGCAGATCGGCCGGGCGGTGCGCGGCGAGATCGAGCTGTCGCTCGCCGAGCTGTTCCAGACCGAGGAGCAGCGCCGCCTGGTCGGGAAGGCCACGGGCGTCATGTCGTTGCTGGAGGGCCACGCGGACGTCGTGATGGACGGGGTGGGACCCGAGGTCGTGCCCACCGTCGCCACGATCCGCCGGCGCTTCACCCAGCGTCGCGAGAAGGCGAGCCCGATCGACCGGCTGGTCCGCAAGCTGCTCGGCATGGAGGGCAAGCTGCGCCAGTACAAGGAGGGCGCGGAGTTCGTGCGCGCCGTGGTCGACCGTGTCGGGATGGACGGGTTCAACGCCGTCTGGACGTCCCCGGAGACCCTCCCGTCCCACGAAGAGGTCCTCGACCCCCAGCTCTGGCTCGACCGCGTCCACGCCTGACCCCGCGCGAGAGACGCGGGTGTTGCTGGCCCCTCGCCACCA
The DNA here is from genome assembly GCA_964428825.1 of uncultured Aeromicrobium sp. Classification (GTDB taxonomy): domain Bacteria; phylum Actinomycetota; class Actinomycetes; order Propionibacteriales; family Nocardioidaceae; genus Aeromicrobium. The sequence continues at coordinate 4,416 of CAYRZN010000067.1, read as the reverse complement.
ACAAACTCTCTCGCGAGGGGAACGGCTGAGAGGGTGGGGGCGTGGGCGGAGGACGGCTGGACCCAGCGGTGGCGGCAGGACGCGCCGCGGTGCGTGACGGGCTGGGCGACGTGGACCCGGGCAGCACCGTCGTCGTCGGGGTCTCGGGCGGGGCCGACTCGCTCGCGCTCGCCGCGAGCCTGGCCTTCGTCGGAGACCGTGCCGGATGGCACGTGATCGCGGTGGTGGTCGACCACGACCTGCAGCCGGCATCGGCCGAGGTGGCCCGGCGTGCCGCCGACCAGTGCCGCCGCCTCGGCCTGCCGGCGGAGGTCGTGACGGTCGCCGTGGGCGAGGCCGGCGGTCCCGAGGCGGCGGCACGCACGGCCCGCCACGCGGCGCTGCGCACGCGCGCGGCCGAGACCGGCGCGGTGGCCCTCTGCCTGGCGCACACCCTCGACGACCAGGCCGAGACGGTCCTGCTGGGTCTCGGCCGCGGCTCGGGGGCCCGATCCCTCGCGGGCATGGCAGCACGGACGGGACTCGTGAGACGCCCGTTCCTCGGCCTGCGCCGTGCCGACACCGAGTCGATCTGCGCGGCACTCGACCTCGACCCCTGGCACGACCCGCACAACAGCGACCGCCGCTTCCGCCGCGCACGCGTCCGGCACGAGCTGCTCCCGCTGCTCGAGGACGTGCTCGCCGGAGGGGTCGCCGAGTCGTTGGCCCGCACGGCCGAGCAGCTCGGCCGCGACGCCGAGCTGCTGGAGTCCCTGACCGCGGGCTGGCTCGACGCGCATCCCGACCCGAGGATTCCCGACATCGCGGTGCAGCACCCCGCCGTCCGCAGCCGGGTCCTGCACCAGCTCGCGCTCGTCGCGGGGGCGCCGGCGGGCGAGCTGACCGCAGCCCACGTCGCGCGACTCGACTCCCTCGTGACCGACCCCCGCGGCGGCCGCAGGATCGAGCTGCCGGGCGGCGTCTCCTGCACCCGGGAGGCCGACCGCCTGGTCTTCCTCCCGACCCCGCCGGCCTCGTGACCCTGTGGCACCCTGAACCCGTGGACCGCGCAGACATCGAAGCCGATCTCGACCTCAGCCAGACGCTCTTCACCGAGGAGCAGATCCAGGCACGACTCCGGGAGATCGCGCAGCAGATCCAGGCCGACTACGAGGGCCGCGACATCCTGCTGGTCGGCGTGCTGAAGGGCGCGGTCATGGTCATGGCCGACCTGGCCCGCTCGCTCGACCGCCACGTCGAGATGGACTGGATGGCCGTGTCGTCGTACGGCTCGGGCACCAAGAGCTCGGGCGTCGTACGGATCCTCAAGGACCTCGACGCCGACATCAGCGGTCGTGACGTCCTGATCGTCGAGGACATCATCGACACGGGCCTCACGCTCTCGTGGCTCGTCGCCAACCTGAAGTCGCGCAAGCCCGCGTCGGTCGAGATCGCGACCCTGTTGCGCAAGCCCGACGCCCTGCAGATGGAGGTCGACGTCAAGTACGTGGGCTTCGACATCCCCAACGCCTTCGTGGTCGGCTACGGCCTGGACTACTCCGAGCGCTACCGCAACCTGCGCTGCATCGGCACGCTCGCCGAGCACGTCTACCGCTGAACCGACCTGCGATGCCGGGCCCCGGGCCCGTGCCGGCGGAACCTGACGGGTCTTCCGGACGTTGCTCACGCGTGACCTGTGCGCGTGTACGGTTCACCTACCGTCGATTCGCCGAGGAGAGGGTGGGCTGACGCCCCATGAATGTCAAGAAGATCTTGAAGGGCCCCTGGCTCTGGATCGTCGTCATCGCCCTCGTCGTGATCGGCATCCTCCAGTTCTCGTCCTCGTCCGACGGCTACCGCGAGGTCGAGACGTCGACGATGGTCAAGTACCTCGAGAACGACGAGGTCGAGAAGGTCACGTTCGTCGAGGGTGAGCAGCAGATCCAGGCGACCCTCAAGAAGGACGACGAGCAGGTCCGGGCCACGTGGCTCGGCGACCAGGGTGCGCGCCTCGTGGAGTCCGCCGAGACGGCCGTCGCCGACAAGCAGCTCAAGAGCTTCGACGTCGAGAACCCCACGACCAACACTTTTGTGTCGCTGCTCTTCACGCTCCTGCCGATCCTGCTGATCGTGCTGGTGCTGTTCTGGTTCATGGGCCGCATGCAGGGTGGTGGTGGCGGCGTCATGAAGTTCAGCAAGTCCAAGGCCAAGCTCATGACCAAGGACACCCCGCAGACCACGTTCGCCGACGTCGCCGGGTGCGACGAGGCGATCGAGGAGCTCGGGGAGATCAAGGAGTTCCTCGCCGAGCCCGCCAAGTTCCAGGCCGTCGGCGCGAAGATCCCCAAGGGCGTGCTGCTGTACGGTCCGCCCGGCACCGGCAAGACGCTCCTCGCACGCGCCGTCGCGGGCGAGGCCGGCGTGCCGTTCTACTCGATCTCGGGCTCCGACTTCGTCGAGATGTTCGTGGGCGTCGGCGCCAGCCGGGTGCGCGACCTCTTCGAGCAGGCCAAGGCCAACGCGCCGGCGATCGTCTTCATCGACGAGATCGATGCCGTCGGTCGTCACCGCGGCACCGGCATGGGTGGTGGTCACGACGAGCGTGAGCAGACCCTCAACCAGCTGCTGGTCGAGATGGACGGCTTCGACGTCCGTGGCGGCGTCATCCTGATCGCGGCCACCAACCGTCCCGACGTGCTCGACCCGGCGCTGCTTCGCCCGGGTCGGTTCGACCGCCAGATCGGCGTGGAGGCGCCCGACCTGCGCGGACGCGAGACGATCCTCAAGGTCCACGCGCGCGGCAAGCCGCTCGGCCCCGACGTCGACCTGCACGCGGTCGCCAAGCGCACGCCCGGCTTCAGCGGCGCCGACCTTGCCAACGTGCTCAACGAGTCCGCGCTGCTCACGGCCCGCAACGGCGACAAGGTCATCACCAACGAGGCCCTCGACGAGGCGATCGACCGCGTCATGGCCGGTCCGCAGAAGCGCACCCGCCTCATGAACGAGAACGAGCGGCTCGTCACGGCCTACCACGAGGGTGGCCACGCGCTCGTGGCCGCAGCACTGCCGCAGAGCGACCCGGTGCACAAGATCACGATCCTGCCGCGCGGTCGCGCCCTGGGGTACACGATGGTGCTGCCCGACGAGGACAAGTACAGCCAGACCCGCGCCGAGCTGCAGGACAAGCTGGCGTACATGATGGGCGGCCGCGCGGCCGAGGAGCTCGTCTTCCACAACCCCACGACGGGTGCGGGCAACGACATCGAGAAGGCCACCGGCCTGGCCAAGGCCATGGTCACGCAGTACGGCATGAGCGACCGGATCGGCGCCATCAAGCTGGGCAGCGACAACAGCCAGCCCTTCCTCGGCGCCGGCACGGGCATGGGTCACTCGCGTGACTACTCCGAGCGGGTCGCCGCGGTCGTCGACGAGGAGGTCACGGTCCTCATCTCGAACGCGCACCAGGAGGCCTTCGACATCCTCCACGAGAACCGTGACGTCCTCGACGCCCTCGTCGTGGAGCTCATGGAGAAGGAGACGCTCGACAAGGCCCAGGTGGCCCGCATCTTCGAGCCCCTGCGTCGTCGGGAGATCCGTCCGCCGTGGACCGGGTCCGACACCCGCGTGCCCTCGGAGGAGCCGCCGGTCGTCATCGCCCCGGCCCAGCCGGCCACGTCCGACGAAGGTGTCGACATCGGCCCCGTCGTCGACGGAACGGACTGACCGTGGCCGTCGACCTGCCGCGGGCCGAGGCGGCCGTCCGCGAGCTGCTGCTCGCGATCGGCGAGGACCCCGACCGCGAGGGTCTGCGCGAGACCCCGGCCCGGGTGGCGCGGTCCTACAGCGAGCTCGTCGCGGGCCTCGACCAGGATCCCGCCGAGGTCCTCAACGCCACGTTCGACGTGGGTCACGACGAGCTCGTGCTCGTCAAGGACATCGAGATGTGGAGCATGTGCGAGCACCACCTCGTGCCCTTCTTCGGCGTCGCCCACATCGGCTACATCCCGGCCGCCGAGGGCAACGTCACGGGACTCTCGAAGCTCGCCCGGCTCGTCGACGTCTTCGCCAGGCGCCCCCAGGTGCAGGAGCGGCTCACGACCCAGATCGCCGATGCCTTGATCGAGGTGCTCCACCCGCGCGGCGTCATCGTCGTGATCGAGGCCGAGCACCTCTGCATGACGATGCGCGGCGTCCGCAAGGGCGGTGCCAGGACCATCACCAGCGCGGTGCGTGGTCAGCTGCGTGAGGTGGCGACCCGGAACGAGGCGATGAACCTCATCAGGGGCTCGTGACCCGCCCGCAGATCCCCGGCCTCGCTGGTGCCCCGGGCGCGGACCGCACCCTCGTGATGGGGGTCGTGAACGTGACCCCTGACTCCTTCTCCGACGGCGGGCTCTGGCTCGACGCCGATGCTGCCGTCGCGCGAGGCCGGCGTCT
>CAYRZN010000066.1:7644-13755 GCA_964428825.1 uncultured Aeromicrobium sp. | reverse complement strand
TCGAGGGCATCAAGGCCACGGTCACCATCCCGGTCATGGCCAAGGCCCGCATCGGTCACTTCGCCGAGGCCCAGATCCTGCAGTCCCTCGGCGTCGACTACATCGACGAGTCCGAGGTCCTGACCCCGGCCGACTACGCCAACCACATCGACAAGTGGGCGTTCAACGTCCCGTTCGTGTGTGGCGCCACCAACCTCGGCGAGGCGCTGCGTCGCATCACCGAGGGTGCAGCGTTCATCCGCTCCAAGGGCGAGGCCGGCACGGGCGACGTCTCCAACGCCGTCACCCACATCCGGAAGATCACCGGCGAGATCCGCCGCCTCCAGGGCCTGCGCGACGACGAGCTGTACGTCGCCGCCAAGGAGCTCCAGGCGCCGTTCGACCTGGTCAAGGAGATCGCCAGCACCGGCAAGCTCCCCGTCACCCTCTTCACGGCCGGTGGCATCGCCACCCCCGCCGACGCCGCGCTGGTCATGCAGCTCGGTTCGGAGGGCGTGTTCGTGGGCTCGGGCATCTTCAAGTCGGGCAACCCGTCCGAGCGGGCTGAGGCCATCGTCAAGGCCACGACGTTCTTCGACGACCCCGACGTCGTCGCCAAGGTCTCGCGCGGACTGGGCGACGCGATGGTCGGCATCAACGTCAGCGACATCCCCGAGCCGCACCGCCTCGAGACCCGCGGCTGGTGAGCTGGGCCCCAACGTCCTGACGACGGCCCGTCCCCTGCCGGGGGGCGGACCGTCGTGGTGCTCCTGGAGTGCGTGTTCCCGACGGCCGCCACCTCCTGGCGGACCGATCGAAAGTAGTGGGTGGAAGTCGCGTCACGAACCGGAAGTGAGTCCGTCACCCCTGTGTCACGTCAGGGAGGCGTGAAGATCGTCACTGATGGGGAGAACACCATGAAGAAGTCCACCAAGGGCGCGCTCGCGGCTGGTGCCGCGGCCGTCATCCTTCTCGGCGGCGCCGGCACCCTCGCGTACTGGACCGCCGACACGGACGTCGACGCGGGCAACCTCGAGGCCGGCTCGATCACGCTGGACGCACTGGTGTGCGACGGATTCGAGCACTCCGACGGCACGGCCGTCGACCTGATCGTCCCGGGCGACGTCGTCACCAACGACTGCGACGTGACCCTCGTCCTCGTGGGCGACAACATCGGTGCCACGCTGACCATCGACCCTGCCAGCGTCGACGCCGCCGACGCCTTGGTCGCTGCCGACGTCGCGCTGGCCAGTGAGCTCAGCACGGCCACCCTGGAGCCGACCGTGACGCTCCTCGACGATCTGGGCGACCCGGTGGTCGCGGAGATCGAGGGCGACGGCACCTACACCGTCACGGCGCGCATCACCGTGACGTTCCCGTACGACGGACCGGTCTCGACCCCGGACCCGCGCACGGACGCCACCAACGGTTCGCAGACCGGCATCGCCGCGCTGGAGTCGCTCGAGCTCATCGCCGTCCAGACGAACACGCTCAACTGATCGCAGTCCGGTGAGGAGGTCACCGGTCTCCGTGCAGGGCGCGGGGACCGGTGCCGCCACCGTTCCATCATGACCTCGACCTCGGTGCTCACCCGGCCCTCGCGGGCCGGCGGGACGCTGCGCCTCGCGTGGCGCGTCCTGGTCTGGACGGTGCTGCTGGCGCTGGTGCTCGTGCTGGTCGCGGCCGTCCTGCTGCCTCGGGTCGCGGGGGCGACGCCCTACACGGTGCTCACCGGGTCGATGCAGCCGGACTACCCGCCCGGGACGCTCGTGGTGGTCACGCCGGTCGAGATGGAGGACATCGCTGTCGGCGACGTCATCACGTACCAGCTGGAGTCGGGGGAGTCGGCCGTGGTCACTCATCGGGTCATCTCCGTCGGCGCCTCGCTGGACCGAGACGGCGAGCGCATCGTGCGTACCCAGGGCGACGCGAACGACGTGGCGGACCGGGAGCCTGTCCGTGAGGTCCAGGTCCAGGGCCGGCTCTGGTACTCGGTGCCCTACCTGGGGCACGTCAACACCTGGGTCTCGGGACCGAGTCGACAGGTCGCCACGACCGGAGCGGTAGCAGTCCTCGTGGGTTACGCAGCATGGATGTTCGGGTCGGCCGTCGTCGGCCGACGCAGCGACAAGGACCGGAAGGGGGGCGCGCACGCCGCATGATCACCTCACGACGCACGCGACCGTTCCTCGTTGCTGCCGCCATGCTCACGCTGGCGTGGCCGGCCCCGGCCCACGCCGCCGACGAGATCGGCCTGAGCCCCGATGGCGCCACCTGGTCGCCGCAGCTCGCTGTCGTGCTGTTCGAGGCCGACGCCCGTTGGGTGCCCGGCGACGGTGAGACCCGGAGCTTCCAGCTGCGCAACCAGGGAACGTCCCCAGCGTCCATGACCGTCGCGGCGTTCAGCCCGAGTGGCGACCCTGTCCTGGCCTCTGACGTGACGATCAGCGTTCGGGTCGACGGTGCCACGTGGACGACGCTCGACCTCGGAGCCGGTCCCCGGCCCGTCACGGTGGCCCCGGTCGAGGTCGGCCGGGCCGTGCCCGTCGACGTGCGGGCGGTGTTCGACCCCGCCTCGGCAAACCCGACGCAGAACCGCGTCATGCCACTCACTTTGCGCATCACCCTGGCCGGTGACGTCCCGACCGGCGTCGGCCCCGACGACGGCGCGGTCGGCCCCGACGAGGGCGCCGCTGGCACCGACTCCGCCCCCCGCGGAGGCCTGCTCCCCGGCACCGGCACGGCCGTCAGCCCCGAGCTGGTTCTCGGCGCCTTGGCCCTCTGCGCCGTCGGCGGTCTCGTCATCGTCCGCCGGTCGACCGAGAGCCGCTGCGCGGGGGTAGACCGATGAGCCGTCGGAACTCCGCCCCGGCCGGGCGCCGTCGCGCCTCTCGCGCGCGGCGCGGCAGGATGACGTCGGTCCACGTCCGTCTGCTGCTCTGCCTGGGCGTGCTGGTGCTGCCCGCCGGCGTGAGCACGATGGCGTACTGGACCGACACGGCCGTGATCACCTCGGGTCCGATCGAGTCCGGCACGCTGGACCTGACGGTCGGCACGACGGCTGCCGACAGCGTCAACCTGCCCGGCCAGGGAGGTACGTACGAGTACTCGCAGCTGACGATCGCGAACCTGGTTCCGGGGGAGAGCATCGCCCGACCCTTCGCCGTGCACAACGCCGGCGACGTGCCCTTCTCGTACAACGGAGCGATCTCCACGATCAACGACAACCTCGTGGCCGCGGGAAGTGGCCTGCGGGTGCAGATCTACGTCGACGGTGCGCCGACCAACGCTGGCGCGGAGGCCACGGGCAACCGGTCGGGCACGTGCACCGGCACCGTCGTCAGCGACCAGGCCGTGAGCACCACCACGACTGCGGTGACCATCCACCCGACCAACCAAGTGCTGGCCGTGGGGGCGACGCGCGTCTACTGCGCCCGCATCCTGCTGCACGCCAGCTCGCCGACCACGATGCAGGGTCGGTCGACGGCCCTGGTCATCGGGCTCAACGCCACCCAGCTCGGGGCACCGTGATGCGGCGGGTCGCCGACGCCTTGCTCTGGGTCGGCGCGGTGCTCGGCGCACTGAGCCTGGTCGCCGCCGTGCTGGTGACCGTGCTCGGCATCGTGCCGTTGATCTTCACGTCCGGCTCGATGTCGCCGGGCATCCCGACCGGCTCGCTCGGCGTCGCCCGTTCGGTCCCGGCTGCCGACCTGGCCGTGCGCGACGTCGTGAGCGTCGAGTCGGCCGAGGGCGTGCGGGTCACCCACCGGATCGCGGCGATCGAGGAGACTGCCGATGCCACGCTGTTGACGCTCAAGGGCGACGCGAACAGCGAGCCCGACGCCGAGCCGTACCGCGTCACCGAGGCCGATCGCCTGATGTTCTCCGTGCCCTGGGTCGGTTACGTGCTGTCGGCCATGAGCAACCCGGTGGTGCTCTTCGGTGCGGGCGTCCTCGCTGCCGGTGTGCTGTTCGCCGTGGTGTCGTCCGTGCGCCGCTCCGGCGGGTCGCGCCGCGGAGGTGCCGAGGCCGCCGCAGGTGGACGTCGCCGCCGCGACGGCAGCGCTGACCGGCCGCGTGGCGCCGCGCGCACCGTGGCAGGCCTGCTGGCCGTCGCTCTGCCGACCCTGCTGGCGCTGCAGCCTGTCCAGCCGACGATGGCGGCCTTCACCGACCTGGGCGCGACCGTCACGACGACGGGCTTCGTCGGCCACCGCGTCGGCCAGCCGATCGACATCACGTGCAGCGCCAACCTCCTGCAGCTCACCGTGGGGACGACGGTGCACGACCCGAGGTACACCTACTGGGCCCAGGCGTTCACCGTCGGCACGTCAGGGACGGCGATCTCCAACCCCAAGCAGATGACGGGGACTGGCACCACCCGCTCGACGACCTTCGGCACGGTGAGCGACTTCCTGATCCAGCCGGTCGTGGGCAGCAACTACGAGATGCGGGTCTACGCCCGCGTGAGCGGGACGACGTGGCAGTCGCAGGAGTACCGCGTCCAACGGTTCAGCAGGACGCTGACCCTCATGACGTGCGGCGTGGCGCCGACGGTGCCCACCATCGACTTCGCCGAGCCGGTGAACGGGGGGCGACACGGCTTCATCGTGACGGCCTCGCGCCTGAGCTCAGTGTGTGGGTCCGCCTACGGGTCGACGGCTGCGGCGGCCTGCGGCACCGTCTCCGACGACGGCTCGATCGCTTCGGTCGAGTACATCCTGCAACGCACCGGGTTCCTCCTCGGCACGCGCTGCTGGGACGGCACCGCCTGGGTCATCTCCTGCGCGTACCGGACGGCGAGCCGCAACACCTCCACCAACCCCCAGCGGTGGTCGGTGCCGCGGACCAACGACCCGTACACCGCCTACGCCGACTACGCGCTGACGATCCGGGCTACCGACAACGAGGGCCACGCCACCACCAGGACGATCTACTACTCGGTCGCCCTCATCTGAGCGGGAGCTCCGGAGTCACTACTCTCGAGGCGTGCCTGCTTCCCCCACGATCGGTGTGTTCGCGCTGCAGGGCGACGTGCGCGAGCACGTCGCCGCGCTCACGCGACTGGGTGCCACCGCCATCACGGTCCGGCGCCCCGAGGAGCTCGCCCGGTGCGACGCCCTCGTGCTGCCTGGCGGTGAGTCGACCACGATGTTCAAGCTCGCCCGGACCTTCGAGCTCTTCGAGCCGATCGTCGACCGGATCCGCGGGGGGATGCCGACGTTCGGCACCTGCGCCGGGATGATCATGCTGGCCGACCGGGTCAAGGACGGGACGCGCGACCAGGAGACGTTCGGCGGCCTGGACGTCACGGTGCGCCGCAACGCGTTCGGCCGCCAGGTCGACTCCTTCGAGGGCGATCTCGACCTCCGGGGCCTCGACGACCCGGTCCACGCCGTGTTCATCCGGGCGCCCTGGATCGAGGAGTCGGGGGAGTCCGTCGAGGTGCTGGCGTCGGTCGAGGTGGCCGGCGCGGATAGGATCGTCGCGGTTCGACAGGGCCACCTGCTCGCCACCGCCTTCCACCCGGAGGTCGGTGACGACGACCGGGTGCACGGCCTCTTCGTCGACCTCGTCACGCAGTAGACAAGAGGGGACGCGCGATGTCAGGGCACTCCAAGTGGGCCACCACGAAGCACAAGAAGGCCGTCGTCGACGCCAAGCGCGGCAAGATGTTCGCCAAGCTCATCAAGAACATCGAGGTGGCGGCGCGCACGGGCGGGCCCGATCCTGACGGCAACCCCACGCTCTATGACGCGATCCAGAAGGCCAAGAAGTCGTCGGTCCCGAACGACAACATCGACCGCGCGGTCAAGCGGGGTGGCGGCATCGGCGACGAGGCGGTCGACTACACCACGATCATGTACGAGGGGTACGGCCCCAACGGCATCGCGATGCTGGTCGAGTGCCTCACCGACAACAAGAACCGTGCCGCGATGGAGGTCCGCACCGCCATGACCCGCAACGGCGGCACGATGGCCGATCCCGGGTCGGTCTCCTACCTGTTCCACCGCAAGGGCGTCATCATCGTGCCCGCCGAGCAGGAGGGCGGCGAGACCAACGAGGACGACATCCTCCTGGCGGTCCTCGACGCCGGCGCCGACGAGGTCAACGACCTCGACGGTGCGTTCG
>CAYRZN010000066.1:0-7634 GCA_964428825.1 uncultured Aeromicrobium sp. | reverse complement strand
CCTGGTCGCCGTGCGCACCGCCCTGCAGGACGCGGGCCTCGACTACGACTCGGCCGACGCGTCCTTCGTGCCGTCGGTGCAGGTCGAGGTCGACGTCGACGGCGCCACCAAGGTGCTGAAGCTCATCGACGCCCTGGAGGACTGCGACGACGTGCAGAACGTCTTCGCGAACTTCGACGCGAGCGACGAGGTCATGGAGCAGGCCCAGGCCTGAACCTGCGTCGGCTGAGGTGCGAGTGCCGCCTGCGGCGCGAGCCTCGAAGCCCCGTCCCGGCGGCTTCGAGGCTCCTCGTTCCTCGTCGCACCTCAGCCGGCGGGTGCCGGCTGGGCGTGTCGTGACCGGGAGAGTCGGCGGCGACGCCTAGGCTGTCGAACATGAGTTCGGTCGGACTGCGGGTCATGGGCATCGACCCCGGCCTCACGCGCTGCGGTGTCGGAGTCGTCGAGGGATCGGTCGGTCGGCCCCTCGGCCTGGTGCACGTGGGCGTCGTCCGCACGCCCGCCGACCTCGACGTCGCCCGTCGCCTGCTGCTGCTGTCCGAGGGCATCGAGGCCGCCATCGCCGAGCACCGGCCCGACGCCGTGGCGATCGAGCGGGTCTTCGCCCAGCACAACGTCCGCACCGTCATGGGCACGGCGCAGGCCAGCGGCGTCGCGATGGCGGTCGCCGCTCGGCACGGACTTGGCGTGCACCTGCACACGCCGAGCGAGGTCAAGGCCGCCGTCACCGGGAGTGGCCGCGCCGACAAGGCCCAGGTCGGTCAGATGGTCACGCGCATCCTGCGACTCGCCGAGGCACCCAAGCCCGCCGACGCCGCCGACGCGCTCGCCATCGCGATCTGCCACGTCTGGCGCGGGGGAGCGCAGCAGCGCCTCGCCGACGCCCTCGCGAGGGCCGGCCGATGATCGCCTCCCTCCGCGGCACGGTCGTCGCGATCCAGCTTGACGGTGCCGTCCTCGACGTGAGCGGTGTGGGGTACTTCGTCCGCAGCACCCCCGGCACGCTCGCGACCCTTCGTCTCGGCCAGGAGTCCACCGTGAGCACCACGCTCGTGGTCCGCGAGGACTCCATGACGCTCTACGGCTTCGGCAGCACCGAGGAGCGCGACATGTTCGAGCTCGTCCAGACCGCCAGCGGCATCGGCCCCAAGGTCGCGCTGGCGATGCTCTCGGTGCTCGACCCCGACCGCCTCCGTTCGGCCATCGCCCAGTCCGACCTCGCCGTGCTCACCTCCGTGCCCGGCATCGGCCGCAAGGGCGCCGAGCGCATCGTGGTCGAGCTCAAGGACCGTGTCGGGCTCGCCACCACCACGAGCGCCACGGGTGCGCCGGCCTGGCGCGAGCAGGTGCACGAGGCGCTCCTGGGCCTCGGCTGGAGCGCCCGCGACGCCGAGTCGGCGGTCGACGCCGTCGCGGGGGCAGCCACCGACGGCAGCGAGCCCGACGTCGCCACCGCGCTGCGCGACGCCCTCCGCTCACTCGCGAAGACACGATGAGGGACGAGGAGCCGGCCGAGGTCGGCATCGTGGCGCCGGCCGCCGGCACCGACGACCGCGCCTACGAGGCCGCCCTCCGTCCCCGCACGTTGGAGGAGGTCGTGGGCCAGGACCGTGTCCGTGAGCAGCTGGCGCTGGTGCTCGAGGCCGCCACCGCGCGAGGGTCCGTGCCCGACCACGTGCTGCTCTCCGGGCCGCCCGGGCTCGGCAAGACCACGCTCGCCATGATCATCGCCAACCACCTCGCGGCGCCCCTGCGCATCACGAGCGGCCCGGCCATCCAGCACGCCGGTGACCTCGCGGCGATCCTCTCGGGGGTCAACGAGGGCGACGTCGTGTTCATCGACGAGATCCATCGCATGTCCCGTCCGGCCGAGGAGCTCCTCTACATGGCGATGGAGGACTTCCGGGTCGACGTCATCGTCGGCAAGGGCCCCGGAGCCACCGCGATCCCGCTGGAGATCCCACCGTTCACGGTCGTCGGCGCCACGACCCGCGCCGGGCTGCTGCCTGGCCCGCTGCGCGACCGATTCGGCTTCACGGCCCAGCTCGACTACTACGAGGCCGTCGACCTCGACCGCATCGTCACCCGTTCGGCCGGGCTGCTGACGCTCGACCTCACGCCCGACGGCGCAGCCGAGATCGCCGGTCGGTCCCGTGGCACCCCCCGCATCGCGAACCGCCTCCTGCGCCGTGTCCGTGACTACGCCCAGGTGCGCACCGGTGGCGTGCTCGACCTCGAGGCGGCCCGGGCGGCGCTGGCCCTGTACGAGGTCGACGAGCTCGGCCTCGACCGGCTCGACGTCGGCGTGCTGCGCGCCCTCTGCGCCAGCTTCGGCGGGGGACCGGTCGGCGTCTCCACGCTCGCCGTCGCCGTCGGCGAGGAGCGCGAGACGGTCGAGGAGATCGCCGAGCCGTACCTGGTCCGGCTCGGCTTCCTCGCCCGCACGCCGCGTGGCCGTGTCGCGACGCCGGCAGCGTGGCGCCACCTCGGCCTCGCCCCGCCGGTCGGCATCGACGCCCAGCTTCGGCTCCCGAGTGACCCCGCGGACCCCCAGGTCGACGATCCGACCGGCGCTGGTTCCTGATTTCTCGCTGAATCCCGGCCGCGCAGGGGCGGTGCACGCCGTCGCGGCGTCTACACTTCCCGATGGCCCACAGGCCGATCCGTCAGGCGCACGTCGCCCGGCGATGTCCTCACCCTCGTCTGGAGCACCCGCGTGTCCGAACTGGCCGGCTTCATCCCGCTGCTGCTGATCGTCGTCGTCTTCTGGCTGTTCATCATCCGTCCGCAGCGCAGGCGTCAGCAGGAGTACTCGACCCTCCAGGCTCAGCTCGAGCCCGGTCAGCAAGTCATGACGACGAGCGGCATCTTCGCCGAGATCGTCTCGATCGACGACCTCGACGCCGTCCTGCGGATCGCCCCGGGCGTCGAGATCCGTGTGCACCGGCAGGCGATCGGCCAGGTCGTGCACCCCGAGACCGACGCCGAGCCTGACGCCTCCGAAGGCCTCTGATGGCGGCACCCGCCCGCGGTCGAAACGTGCGCCGGCCGGGTCGCACCCTCGTGCTGTTCCTCGCCGGTGTCGTCGCGATGTTCGCGCTCGTCGGGTTCATCGACCTCGAGGACGGCGGTGGGCACGGCACGTGGCTGCCTCGCCTCGGCCTTGACCTCCAGGGCGGAACCCGCATCACGCTCCAGGCGGAGTCGACCGACGGCGACGTCACCGCAGCCAACCTCGGTCAGGCCCGGGGCATCATCGACCAACGGGTCAACGCCACCGGCGTCTCGGAGGCCGAGGTCACGACGCAGGGCGGCAACCAGATCATCATCGAGATCCCCGGCAAGGAACGCGGCGACATCGTCGACCAGGTGGGTCGCACGGCCCAGCTGCAGTTCCGGCTCGTCTGGCAGCAGCAGGTCGCCTCCACCGGCCAGGCGCTCGACGAGGCCACGGCGCAGCAGGCCCAGGCCGCGGTGGACGCCGTCGACTGGTCGGCCCTGAGCCTCGACCAGCTGATCGCCGGTGAGACCCAGACGCCCGCGTCGTTGCCGGCGGAGTACCAAGCCGGCGTAGCGGCCCTTCAGCAGCAGGCCCAAGCCTTCGTCTGCACCCCCGGCGAGCTGGCGGTCGTCGACACCGGGGACGTCCCCATCGTCACCTGCGACCCGAAGACCGGCGAGGTCGTGGTGCTCAGCCCCGCCGTCATCGAGGGCTCCCACGTCAAGGACGCCAACGCGGCGGTCCCGCAGAACACCGCCCAGTGGGTCGTCGACATCGAGCTCGACGGCGAGGGCGGCGACACGTTCGACACCGTCACCGAGGCGCTCACCCCCGCGCAGGGCCGTTTCGCCGTCGTGCTCGACGGCGAGGTCATCACCGCGCCGACGTCGAACGCGCACATCACGAACGGCAAGGCCCAGATCAGCGGCAGCTTCACGCAGGAGTCCGCGGTCGATCTCGCGAACCAGCTCAAGTACGGCGCGCTGCCTCTCACCTTCACCGTGAACGGCGTCTCGGTCGAGGGCCCCACACTGGCGGGCAGCCAGCTGCAGGCGGGCCTGATCGCCGGCGCCATCGGCATGGTCCTGGTGCTGCTCTACGGCCTGTTCTACTACCGCGGGCTCGGTCTCGTCGTGGTCGCCTCGCTGGGCGTCGCCGCCGCCATCACGTACGGACTGGTGCTCCTCCTGGGACAGGCGGTGGGATTCACCCTCACGCTGCCGGGCATCGCCGGCCTCATCGTGGCGATCGGCATCACGGCCGACTCCTTCATCGTCCTGTTCGAGCGCATCCGCGACGAGGTCCGCGACGGCAAGTCGCTGCGCCTCGCGGTCGAGGCCGGCTGGGAACGAGCACGCTCGACGATCCTCGCCGCCGACGCCGTCTCCTTCCTCGCGGCGTTCATCCTCTTCATCTTCGCGATCGGCGTCGTGCGTGGTTTCGCGTTCGCGCTGGGTCTGACGACGCTGGTCGACATCCTCGTCGTGTTCCTCTTCACCAAGCCGTTGATGTCGGTGCTCGCGCGGACGAAGTTCTTCGGCGAGGGCCACAAGCTCTCCGGGCTCGACGCCTCTCACCTGGGCATCGAGGGCCGTAAGGTCACGGAGTTCGCCACGGCGAAGGGAGGCCGGTCCTGATGGGTCGACTCAGCAGCTTCGGTCAGCACCTCTACACCGGCAAGGTGTCGTTCGACTTCGTCGGACGCCGCATGCTGTGGTACGCCATCAGCGCCGTGCTGGTCCTCGGATCGGCCGCGGGCCTCGGGGTCAACGGCCTCGAGCGCGGCATCGACTTCAAGGGCGGCGTCGAGTTCACCGCCCAGGTGGGCGAGGCCGACTCCGAAGTGGTCGACACCTTCAGCGAGGCCGTCGTCGACACGGGCCTGGACGCGGCCTCGTCGCCCGTGGCGAACACCTCTGGCGACAGCACGGTCCGCATCCAGACCGGCACGTTGACGCAGGACGAGACGACCCAGGTGGTCAAGGCCCTCGAGTCCGCGGGCGCCACCGAGGTGAGCCAGAACCTCGTCGGCCCGTCGTGGGGCGCCGAGGTCGCCAAGAAGGCGTTGACCGGGCTGCTGGTGTTCCTCGTCATCGTCGTGCTCTTCATCTGGGCGTACTTCCGTGAGTGGCGGATGTCGGTGGCGGCGATGGTCGCGCTGGCACACGACCTCGTCATCACGGTCGGCATCTACGCCTGGTCGGGCTTCGAGGTCACGCCCGCGACCGTCACGGGCCTGCTCACGATCCTGGGCTACTCGCTCTACGACACCGTCGTGGTGTTCGACAAGGTGCGCGAGAACACCCGGGGCATCACTGCCTCGACGAACCGGCTCTACTCCGAGCAGGCGAACCTCGCGGTCAACCAGACGCTCGTCCGGTCGATCAACACCTCGATCACCGCACTGCTCCCCGTGGGGGCTCTGCTGGTCGTCGGGGTCGGGGTGCTGGGGAGCGGACCGCTGAAGGACCTGGCGCTCGCACTCTTCGTCGGCATGGCCGTCGGCACCTACTCGTCGATCTTCATCGCGACGCCCATCGCGGCCCAGCTCAAGGAGCGCGACCCGGCGATCCGTGAGCACACCGCCAAGGTGCTGCAGCGTCGGGCCAAGGGCCTCGAGACCGCGGGTGCCCCGGCACCTGCCGCTGCGCGACCCGTCGCGGCATCAGCGGCCTCGGGGCGCAAGCAGCCACAACGATCGAGTCGTCAGCAGCGGCGCGGTCGGTGATCGCGGGTCCTGTCCCGCCCCGACCTGCGTCCCAGTACCGTGTCCGTGACCCAAGGAGCTCTCATGCCGTCCACTGCCAAGACCGCCTCGTCCGCACCCGCGTGGCGACGCCCCCAGGTGCTCGCGATCGCGGGCGTGCTCGTGCTGGCGCTCGCCGCCGGTAGCTGGTTCTTCCTCCTGCGTGACGGGAGTGCTTCCTACTGCGACGACCTGCAGGCGTGGCAGGACAAGAGCGAGGAGACCCTGGCACCCGACGCCGACGTCGCGACGTCGGCGGAGTTCCTGGCCGGCAGCGTCTCGCGCCGTCTCGACGGTGCCGAGCAGTTCTCGAAGGACGGCCCGGACGAGGTCAAGGCCGACTGGAAGCTGTTCCACGAGCGTCTCCAGGACGTCGTCGCGGTCTTCGAGAAGATCGGCTACGACCTGACCGACCCCGACTCCGTCCAGAAGTTCGCGAGCGACGTGCAGACCGGTGTGCTCACCACGATCGACCCGGCGCTCCAGGCCGAGGCCACCGAGGTCCAGGGCAAGCTGGCCGACAAGGACTCGACCGCTGCCGTCAACGCGATCACGGAGGACGCCAAGGATCGCTGCGACATCGACCTCCAGCTCTCGACCCAGGCGCAGTGACCTCGGTGCCTGACGCCACGGCTGAGATCGGGGCGCTGATCGACGCGACGGTTCCCACCGTGGCCGACTGGCCCGAGCCGGGCGTCATGTTCCGCGACATCTCGCCGTTGCTGGCCGATCCGGTGGCGTTCGGCACCGTGGCACAGGCGATGGCGGCCGCCGCGGGCGAGGTCGACGTCGTGCTCGGCGTCGAGGCGCGCGGCTTCCTGTTCGGCCTGGCCGTGGCCGAGCGGCTGGGCGTCGGATTCGTGCCCGTGCGCAAGGCCGGGAAGCTCCCGGGCCGCACCGAGAGCGTGTCCTACGACCTCGAGTACGGCAGTGCCACGATCGAGGTCCCCGCCGGGGCCGTGACACCCGGGCAGCGGGTCGCGGTCGTCGACGACGTCCTGGCCACCGGTGGCACGCTCGCGGCTGCCGTCGAGCTGGCTCGGCGCTGCGGGGGCGAGGTCGTCAGTACCGTGGTGCTCATCGAGATCACGGCCCTGGACGGCCGCCACGCCTTCGACGCGCCCTGCGTCGCGCTGCGCTCCTCCTGAGCCGCCCCGCCCACCCACCGACCGGGAAGGTCACATGAACTCCTCACAGATGCGCGTCGTCGCCCTCGTCCTCGTCGCCGTGCTCGTCCTCGGCGTTGCCGCCTCCCTCCTGTCGGGTCTGGTCTGACCGGAGCCGTAGACTGGGCGCAGGAGGTCGTCGTGGCAGATCGTGGTGAGGTCGCAGAGGCACCCGGCCACGTCCCGAGCCCCGAGAACTCGGCCGACCCGGCCCCGGTCGCCGCTGATCCGGCTCCGGTCGCCGAGCCCGACACGGCCCCGGCGTCGGCCCGCGTCCGCTCGCGTCTGTCGCGCATCGGCGGCAAGACCCAGACCGGTCAGGCGGTGCTCGAGCCGCTCCTGAAGATCTACCGGGTCACCCACCCGAAGGGCGACGTCGCGTCGATCCAGAAGGCGTACGTCATCGCCGAGCGCATGCACGCCGGGCAGACGCGCAAGAGCGGTGACCCGTACATCACCCATCCGCTGGCGGTCGCCACGATCCTGGCCGAGCTGGGCATGACCGCGCCCACGTTGTGCGCGGCGCTGCTGCACGACACCGTCGAGGACACCCCGTACACGCTCGAGGAGCTCCGCGGCGACTTCGGTGACGAGGTCGTCCACCTCGTCGACGGCGTCACCAAGCTCGACAAGGTCAAGTACGGCGCCACTGCGCAGTCCGAGACGATCCGCAAGATGGTCGTGGCGATGAGTCGCGACATCAGGGTGCTCGTCATCAAGC
>CAYRZN010000065.1:0-14054 GCA_964428825.1 uncultured Aeromicrobium sp. | reverse complement strand
CGAAGTCGGTGACGAGGCCGCGACTGCGCGCGAGGTCGCCGTCGATGCGGTCGGTGATCATGAGCAGCGAGAAGGCCACGAAGGACCACACGCGGGTCGAGACGTCCGTGCCGCCGTCGACCAGCAGCAGCCAGCCGAAGACCGGGACACCGGCGATCCGGAGCACCGTCAGGGCGTTGGCGATGTTGAGGTTGCTCGGCGGGGTGGTGGCGCTGGTACCGGACTGGGGGTCAGCCATGGAGGCCTCTCAAGCGGGGGCAGGACGCCTCAGTATGCGGCAGGGCCGCGACGACGCGCCAACTCGGCGACCGCCTGGTCCATGTCGACCGTGGTCGCCAGGCCCACGGGCGTCGAGTACACCTTGCGCCCGTCAAGGCTGATGACCTTGACCCGTGCGTCGTGCCGGATGCCGGCGCGGGGCTCGACGCGGATCTCTCCCATCTCGTCCCACAGCAGCCCGGTCCAGCCGTCGTCGGTCTGCAGCCGGACGCCGTGGTCGTCGGCGACGAACAGCGGCGTCTTGGCGTCGACCGTGCCGCGCAGCAGCGCGAGGGCGAGCAGCGCCAAGACCCCGGTGCCGACCCACAGCAGGGGCGCAGGACGGTCGTACGCGAACCAGCCCAGCCCGCCCGCGACCGCCAGGCACAGCAGCGCCACGAGGGCGTAGAGGCCCACGCGACGGTGGATCTCGAACGGCTCGTTCATGCCGCGACCCCCCTCATTCCGCACCGATCGTGGCGAGGACCTGCTCGAGCTCGTCGGGCTTGATCAGCACGTCGCGGGCCTTGGAGCCCTCGCTCGGACCGACGATGCCGCGGCTCTCCATGATGTCCATGAGGCGACCCGCCTTGGCGAAGCCCACCCGCAGCTTGCGCTGCAGCATCGACGTGGACCCGAACTGCGTGTTGACCACGAGCTCGATGGCCTGCATCACGAGGTCCAGGTCGTCGCCGATGTCGTCGTCGAGCTCGCGCTTGCTCTGCTGGACCGCCGTCACGTCCTCGCGGTACGACGGTTCGAGCTGGGCCTTGCAGTGCTCGACGACCGCCACGATCTCCTGCTCGGTGATCCAGGCCCCCTGCATGCGCATGGCCTTGCTGTGGCCCATGGGCAGGAACAGGCCGTCGCCCTGGCCCACGAGCTTCTCGGCGCCGGGCTGGTCGAGGATCACGCGGCTGTCGCCGAGCGAGCTCGTCGCGAACGCCAGACGGCTCGGCACGTTGGCCTTGATCAGACCCGTGACGACGTCGACCGAGGGTCGCTGCGTCGCGAGCACGAGGTGGATGCCGGCGGCGCGCGCGAGCTGCGTGATGCGGACGATCGAGTCCTCGACGTCACGCGGGGCGACCATCATGAGGTCGGCGAGCTCGTCGACCACGACGAGGAGGTAGGGGTACGGCGCCAGCACGCGCTCGCTGCCGGGCAACGGCTGCACGGCACCGGAGCGGACCGCCTTGTTGAAGTCGTCGACGTGCCGGAAACCGTAGGCCGACAGGTCGTCGTACCGCAGGTCCATCTCGCGCACGACCCACTGCAGCGCCTCGGCGGCCTTCTTGGGGTTGGTGATGATCGGGGTGATGAGGTGCGGGATGCCCTCGTACGCCGTGAGCTCGACCCGCTTGGGGTCGACGAGGATCATGCGGACCTCGTCGGGCGTCGTGCGCATCAGGATCGACGAGATCATGGAGTTCACGAAGCTGGACTTGCCCGATCCGGTGGCGCCGGCCACCAACAGGTGCGGCATCTTGGCGAGGTTGGCCACGACGTAGCCGCCCTCGACGTCCTTGCCCAGTCCGACGACCATCGGGTGGTGGTCGCCCCGGGCCTTGGCCGACCGGAGGACGTCGCCGAGGCTGACCATCTCCTTGTCCGCGTTGGGGATCTCCACGCCGATCGCCGACTTGCCGGGGATCGGGCTGAGGATGCGCACCTCGTTCGAGGCGACGGCGTAGGCGATGTTCTTGCCCAGCGCCGTGACCTTCTCGACCTTGACCGCCGGGCCGAGCTCGACCTCGTACCGGGTGACCGTGGGACCACGGGTGTAGCCCGTGACCGTCGCGTCGATCTTGAACTGCTCCAGCACCTCGGTCAGGCGCCCGACCACGGCGTCGGACGCCTGGCTGCGTGCCTTGTGCGGCGTGCCCTCACGCAGCACCGTGCTGTCCGGGAGCGAGTACAGGACGTCGCCGGCCAGCTCGAGCTGCTCGGCACGGGCCGGCAGGGGCTCCATCGGGACCCGCTCGGCCGGCTCGTCCTCGACCTCGTCGACGACGGGGACGGGACGCTTGACACCGGGCGGCGGCATGGCGGGCGCCTCGGCGACCTCGATCTCCGGGTCGGGGACGATGGGGTCGTCGTAGGGCTCGTCGACCTGAAGCTCGGTACGCGGGTGACGACGCGTGCCGGCGGAGTCGTCGGTCGCGTCGACCGCGTCCGTCTTGCGCCGCGAGACGCGGTCGCGGGCGGCCTGCACCTTCTCCGGGATCGCGTGGATCGGGGTGTTGCTGAGGATCAGCACGCCGAACGCGACGACCAGAACCAGCAGCGGGGCCACGACGTACGACGTCTTCAGCAGGTCGACCAGGATCGCCGAGAACAGGTAGCCGATGGCTCCTCCCGCATCGCGGACGGCGGCCATGTCGTCGGGCCGCGGCACGCCGTGGGCCACGTGGACCAGGCCGAGCACGCCGCCGACCACGGCGGTCCAGGCGATGGCCTGCCGGCCGGCCGGTCCCTGGGCGTCGGGGCGGCGCAGGGTGCGCCAGGCGATCACCACGAGCACGATCGGGACGGCCCCGGCGAGCACGCCGACGCTGCCCTCGCAGACCTGCCGCACCGCACGGCCCACGGGGCCGGGGATGCGCCACCACGTGGCCGAGGCCGCGACGATCGCGAGACCGACGATGGCCAGGCCCACGCCGTCGCGGCGCTGGGCCGGATCGAGGTCGCGGGCGCTGCTGCCGATCGAGCGCGCGATCGCTCCGACGGCCGTGGCGAGTCCCAGCCAGATCGCCCGGAGCATGCGGCCCAGACCGGTGACGACGGCCGCGAGGCCGCCCCCGGATCCTCCCCCGCCCTTCGGGGCAGGCTTCTTGGCCGCCGGTCGGCGGTTGGCAGGGGTTCGGGCCGGGCTTCGCTTGCCGTTCGTACGGCTGCGGGCCTGGGAACCGGACGGCCGCTTGCGCGGCGGGGAAGACGTTCGGGTCGCCATGGCGAAAGCCTAAAGGACGACTCGAGCCTTTCTCAGGATTGACCCGTCGAACCGGCGCGCGTCGGTTGACGGCGGACGGTCTCGGACAAGCGCCATGGACCAGAGCGTTGGGGCACCCCGAAGCGTCGCCGACCGCTCCTGCACGACGGTCGCGCCAGATTTGCTCGCACATCCACCGAACTTGGGCGGCCGAAGGGTGGATGTGGGAGCAAATCTTGCACGCCTCCTGTCCGTGCGCTCGTGCTCTCCCCTAGCCGTGGGCCGCGCGGTGCTCGCCGTCGCCGGTCAGCCATCCCGACCGCGACCGTGCCCGGGCGAGCACGAGGCCGACGAGTCGCTGGTCCGGAGCCCCGGACGGGACGAGCGGCGCCGTCACGACGTCGGCGCCGCACGCCAGCATCGCGTCGTGAGCGGCCCCTGCAGTGAGCACGTAGGAGCTGACGACCACGCGCCGCCCGTAGGCCCGAGCGACGTCGATCGCCTCGTCCAGACCTGTGTCGAGACCCGCCAACGTCCCGACGTGCACCCGGCCGCCCCAGACGGCGCTCAACAGCCGTGCGGCCTTGCTGACGTCCTCGACAGCCGTCTCGTCGGTCAGGGCGTCAGAGGCCAGCACGATGCTGTCGTCGGGCCGGGCGCCGGCCTCCATGAGCCGTTGCACCCCGATCTCCGCCAGCACCCAGTCGGGGCCGATGGGAGCCGTGACCGACACCGACGGGTCCAGACGGGCCGCCGCGACCATGGCCCGCAGGGGCAGCGGGTCGCGGGTCAGCAGGAGCGGCACGATCGCGCGCGGTCCCGCCGTCGTGCGGACCACCTCGGGCAGCGCGGGCGACTGCTGGTCGACGTAGCCGTCGGCCACGTCGAGGCCGTGCGCCTCACGACGGACGGCGTTGACCAGCCGCGACACGTTGGCCCGACCCTCCGGACTGTGCGTGCCCGCCGAACCGACGATGAGCACCCGGCTCACCACGGTGCCGCCCCCCATGCCTCTGCCACGTCCACCGCTTCAGCGTGGGTGGACCGTGTTTCGACGCGGTTTCCCGATCGGGTCGAAGCCGTGACAATCGACCAGCTCAGGCCTCGATGACGATCGGCACGATCATCGGTCGGCGCCGCAGGGTGCGTCCCGCGAACGACCCCAGGGTGCGGCGCACGACCTGCTGGAGCTGCGCAGTGTCACGCGTGCCCTCCGAGAGCGCGTCCTCCAGCGCCCCGGCGATCTTCGGACGGACCGCGTCGAAGACGCTGTCGTCCTCGGCGATGCCGCGCGCGTGGATCTCCGGGCCCGTCACGACCTTGCCGGTGGCCGAGTTGACCACCACGACGACCGAGATGAAGCCCTCCTCGCCCAGGACCCGGCGGTCCTTGAGGTCGGAGTCGGAGATGTCGCCGATCGACGAGCCGTCGACGTAGACGTAGCCGCAGTCGAAGGCACCCGTGATGGAGGCGTGTCCGTCGACGAGGTCGACGACGTCGCCGTCCTCGGCCAGGAGGACGTTGGGGACGCCCGTCTTGCGGGCCAGCGCCCCGTTGGCGTGCAGGTGACGGATCTCCCCGTGCACCGGCATGACGTTGGTGGGCTGGACGATGTTGTAGCAGTAGAGGAGCTCGCCGGCCGAGGCGTGACCCGAGACGTGCACCAGGGCGTTGCCCTTGTGCACGACGTTGGCACCGAGCTTGGTCAAGCCGTCGATCACGCGGGAGATCGAGTTCTCGTTGCCGGGGATGACCGACGACGCCATGAGCACGGTGTCGCCGGGCTCGAGCTCGACCTGCTGGTGGCTCTTGTTCGCCATGCGCGACAGGGCCGCCATCGGCTCGCCCTGCGAGCCGGTCGACATCAGCACCATCTTCTCCGGCGGCGCCGCGTCGATCTTGTCGACGACCACGCCGTCGGGCACGTGGAGGTACCCGAGCTCGCGGGCGATCTGCATGTTACGGACCATCGAGCGTCCGACGTAGGCGACCTTGCGGCCGTGCTTGGCGGCCATGTCGAGCACCTGCTGGACGCGGTGCACGTGGGAGGCGAACGACGCCACGATGATGCGCTTCTCGCTGCGGGCGAAGACCGCGTCGATCGCGGGTGTGATGTCGCGCTCCGGAGTCGTGAAGCCCGGGACCTCGGCATTGGTCGAGTCGGTCAGGAACAGGTCGACGCCGGCCTCACCCAGTCGCGCGAACGCGCGCAGGTCGGTGATGCGGCCGTCGAGCGGCAGCTGGTCCATCTTGAAGTCGCCCGTGTGGAGCGCGACGCCCGCCGGGGTCGTGATCGCCACGGCCAACGCGTCGGGGATGGAGTGGTTGACCGCCACGAACTCGGTCCCGAAGGGGCCGAACTGCAGCGTGTCGCCCTCCTTGACGACGTGGCGCGGCACCTCCTTCAGGCGGTGCTCCTTGAGCTTGGGCGCGACGAGGGCGAGCGTGAGCTCCGAGCCCACGACCGGGATGTTGCCGCGCTCGCGGAGCAGGTAGGGAACGGCGCCGATGTGGTCCTCGTGTCCGTGCGTCAGGACGATGGCCACGATGTCGTCCAGACGGTCACGGATCGGCTGGAAGTCCGGCAGGATCAGGTCGACGCCGGGGTGGTGCTCGTCGGGGAACAGCACGCCGCAGTCGACGATCAGCAGCTTGCCGCCGTACTCGAACACGGTCATGTTGCGACCGATCTCGCCGAGGCCGCCGAGCGCGAAAACGCGCAGGGCACCCTCCGGCAGCGGCGGCGGGGTGGTCAGGTCCAGGTGGAGATGGCTCATGCAGTGACTTTCTGGATGGCGGCGCGGATGATCGCGACCTGCTCGTCGGTGGCCTGCGACAGCGGCAGACGCACCCGGGGTGAACTGATGAGACCCAGCTCGTGCACGGCGACCTTGGCCGCGATCGCACCCTGGGTCTGACCCATGATCGCAGCGACGAGACCGATGAGGTCGCGGTCGATGCGCCGGGCCGTGGCCAGGTCGCCGGCGTCGACCGCCTCGACCATGGCCTTGTACTGCGGTCCTGCGACGTGCCCCACCACGCTGACGACCCCAGCCGCCCCGACGGCGAGCCAACCGAGGTTGAGGACGTCGTCACCGGAGTAGAGGGCGAGGTCGGTGTTGTCCATGATCCAGGCGCCGCGGTGGAGGTCGCCGACGGCGTCCTTCATCGCGGTCACCGTGGGTCGGTCGTTCATCGCGAGGTAGGTCTCGCGGGTGAGCTCGGTGCCCGTACGGCCGGGGATGTCGTAGAGCATGATCGGGACGTCGCCAGCCGCTGCCGCGACTGCGTCGACGTGGCCGATGATGCCGGCCTGCGGGGGGCGGGAGTAGTAGGGCGTCACGAGCAGGAGCCCGTGCGCGCCGATCTTCGCTGCGGCCGCGGCCAGCTCGACCGAGTGGCGCGTGTCGTTGGTGCCGACACCGGCCACGACCGTGGCCCGGTCGCCGACGGCCTCGAGGACCGCCGCCAGCAGGCGGCCGTCCTCCTCGCCCGTCGTGGTGGGCGACTCCCCCGTCGTGCCGGAGACGACGAGGCCGTCGTTGCCGGCGTCGACGAGGTGCGAGGCGAGCTTCTGTGCGCCGTCGAGATCCAGCGCACCGTCACCCGTGAACGGGGTGACCATCGCGGTGAGCACGCGTCCGAAGGGCGCGCCGGCCGTGGCGAGCGGTGACGTCATGACGTCACCTGCCCCGCAAGACCATCTTCGCAGGTGACGACATGCCACGTGCCTTGGTTCACTCGCTGGCGCTCGCTCATGACCCGAGGTTATCGCGGCACGACCGCGCCCCCGCGCCCCGCACACCGACGACCCGGCAGGATGGCGCCATGACGTACGAGCTCGACGCCGCCACCTGGTCCGATCCCGTCTCGCCCGGCCTCCGCTCGGTCGAGCTCACCGACGAGTGGAACACCCCTGCCGGCACCGCCAACGGCGGCTACCTCCTCGCGATCCTGCTGCGCGCGGCCCTTGCGGAGTCGGACAAGCCGGACCCGCTCTCGGTGGCGGTGACCTACCTCAAGCCGACTCGGCCGGGCCCCGCCGTCGTCACCGTCACCCCCGTGCGCGAGGGGCGGCGCGTGTCGACGTTCACCGTCGTCCTGCGTCAGGGCGACGTCGCCATCACCCACGCGGTCGTCAGCCTGCACGACGTCGACCTCGCGGGCTCGCAGCAGCACCTGGACGAGGTCCCACCCGTCCTGCCGTCGCCGAAGGAGGGTGTCGACCCGATGGCCGACTTCCCGGCCGAGCTGGTGCCCGCCGTCGCGCGCCGGTACACGACACGGCACGCTGCGGTGCCGGGCTGGATCGCCGGCGCGCCGTCGGGCGACCCGACGGCCCACTTCTGGATCCGCCCCGTCGACGGTCGACCTGTCGACGCGTTCGCCGCCGGCGCGATCGTCGACGCCTACCCGCCCGTGCTGGCGGACCTCGGCGAGCTGGCCTCGTCGACGATCCAGCTCACGGTGCACTTCTGGCGCCGGTTCACGGCCGAGTGGGTGCAGATGGAGGTCGTCAGCCGGCGTGCGATCGATGGGTTCCACGACGAGGACGTGCGCCTGTGGGACCCCCAGGGTCGGCTCGTGGCCACGAGTCGTCAGATCGCACTCCTGGCGTAGCCAGAAGAGCGGCAGGTCTCGCCTGACGCTCAGGCGCGCTCGTACGTGACGACGTCGAAGTAGGCGTGCGGCTCGTGGGCGACCTCGCGCCAGCGCTCCCAGTCGATCGCCGGGAACCACGCGTCGCCCTCCGGCGCCTGACGCACGCGGGAGACGACCAGGGTGTGCACCAGGTCGCGATCGAGCGCCTCGGCGTAGACCTGGGCGCCGCCGACCAGGAAGGTCTCGTCGTCGAGGCCGGCCGCCAGGGTGATCGCGTCGTCGAGCGAGTGCGCGACCTCGACGCCGTCCGCCGCCCAGTCGTGCTGCCGTGTCACGACGATCGTCGTCCGACCCGGCAGCGGTCGACCGATCGACTCGTACGTCGTGCGGCCCATGATCATGGGGTGCCCGAGGGTGACGCGCTTGAAGTGGGCCAGGTCCTCGGGAAGGTGCCAGGGCAGCGTGCCGCCGGCACCGATGACCCGGTTCGACCCCATCGCGACGACGAGGGTGAGCGTCATATGGCGATCGGGGCCTTGATCAAGGGGTGCGGGTCGTAGCCCGTGACCTTGATCTGGTCGAACCCGAACCCGTCGATGTCGGTGACCGCGGGGTCGAGCCACAGCTCCGGCAGGGCGCGCGGCTCACGAGTCATCTGCTCGCGCGCCTGGTCGAGGTGGTTCAGGTACAGGTGGGCATCGCCGAGCGTGTGCACGAAGTCGCCCACCTCCAGCCCCGCGACCTGCGCGACCATGTGGGTGAGCAGGGCGTACGACGCGATGTTGAAGGGCACGCCCAGGAACACGTCGGCCGAGCGCTGGTACAGCTGGCAGCTCAACCGCCCCGGACCGTCGGCCTGGGGCGCGACGTAGAACTGGAAGAAGGCGTGGCACGGGGCGAGCGCCATGGCGTCGAGGTCGGCGACGTTCCAGGCGCTGACGATGTGCCGCCGGGAGTTCGGGTCGGTCTTCAACGCCTCGACGACTCCACGGAGCTGGTCGATCGTCTCGCCCGACGGCGTCGGCCACGAGCGCCACTGGTGGCCGTAGACCGGCCCCAGCTCGCCGTGCTCGTCGGCCCACTCGTTCCAGATCGAGATGCCGTTGTCCTGGAGCCACCGCACGTTGGTCTCGCCCGAGACGAACCACAGCAGCTCGCCCACGACGGACTTCAGGTGGATCTTCTTGGTGGTGACGAGGGGGAAGCCCTCGCGGAGGTCGAAGCGCATCTGGTGGCCGAACACGCTGCGCGTGCCGGTGCCCGTGCGGTCGCCCTTCTCGACGCCCTCGTCGAGGATCCGGCGGACGAGATCGAGGTACTGCTGCATGTCCCGAGGCTACCGAACGTGCCCCTGCGCGAGTGGGACGCGGGCCCGGCGCTGTGCGAGAATTCGGCCATGGCACAGAACGAGTACGACGCCACGCCGCGC
Source organism: uncultured Aeromicrobium sp. (assembly GCA_964428825.1). Lineage (GTDB taxonomy): Bacteria > Actinomycetota > Actinomycetes > Propionibacteriales > Nocardioidaceae > Aeromicrobium. The sequence goes on along the minus strand of CAYRZN010000065.1, from coordinate 4,833 downwards.
GAGCTCCGGAACTTCGCTCTCCTGCAGATCGTGCTGACGGCCGGCTTCCTCGCCCTGCTGTTCCTCATGCTCGGTGGCACCGACGCCGATCGTCCGCACTGGGCCGTCTGGGTCGGCCTGCTCGCGGCCGTCGCCCTCGGCGGGTTCCTGGCCGATCGCGTCTGGCTCTCGGCCGGTCCGCTCGACCCGGCCGCGGATCCCGAGGAGAACCGCAGCACCGCCGTGGGCGTCTACGCCGCCCAGACGGTCCGCAAGCTGATCCTGTGCGAGGCGCCGCTGCTGATCGCGGTGCTCGTGGCGTTCGTGACCGACTCCGGCGGCTGGCCCATCGCGATCGCCGGCCTGCCCGGACTGGTCGTGATGGCGTTCGAGGTGTGGCCCTCGCTGCGCAACGTCTCGATGACCGCGACGATGCTCGATGCGAACGGCGCCGAGTCGGACCTCATCGACTCCTTCGTGTGAGCGGGGCATCGGCCACCGGGGCCGGCGACGCCGTCAGGCTCGCCTGGCCCGACGACGCCACGACGATCGCGACGCTCCAGCGCGAGGCGTGGTTGGCCGACTGGCTCGACGCCACCCAGCTCGACGACGCCTTCGGCGAGCTCACGGAGCACGCCGACCGGTGGCGCAGCACGCTCACGCACTCCCCCGAGGCCCGGTTCCGCGTCCTGGTCGCCACGAGCGACGACGTCGTGGTCGGGTACGTCGTGGTGCACCCCGGTACCGACCCCGATGCCGATCCCGTGCGCGACGCCGAGCTGGGCGACCTGGCAGTGGTCCCCGCGGCTCGCCGGGCGGGGCACGCGACCCGCCTCGTCCAGGCGGCCGTCGACACCACGGCAGCCGACGGCTTCCGGTACTTGCGGACCTGGGTCGCGGCGGACGACGACGGCACCCGACTGCTCCTGACCTCCGGAGGGTGGGCCTCCGACGGCGCGTACCGCGAGCTCGAGGCGCCGGACGGCCGTCGGGTCAAGCAGGTCCGCCTGCACACCGCGGTGGCATGAGCCCTGAGCACGGCCCCGACCCCGCGCACGACCGCGAGGCCGACCGGGCGGTCGTCCGCGACGCCCTCGGCGTCGGCATCGGTGTGGGCCTGTACGGCGTCACCTTCGGCGCCCTGGGACCCGCAGCGGGCCTGAGCGTCTGGCAGACCTGCGCGCTCTCGCTCCTGGCCTTCACCGGGGCGTCACAGTTCGCGTTCGTCGGCGTCGTGGCGTCCGGTGGCTCGCCACTCGCGGGCGCGCTCACCTCGGTCCTGCTCGGCGGACGCAACGTGTTCTACGGCATCAGCATGGCGCCGCACCTGCCGCTGCGCGGTTGGCGGCGGTGGGCCACGGCACACCTCGTGATCGACGAGTCGACCGCGATGGGCGTGACCCGACCGACCTCCCACCAGGCGCGTCTCGGGTTCTACTGGACCGGAATCACGATCTTCCTGATCTGGAACCTCACCACGGCCGCCGGGGCGATCGCGGGTGACGCGATCGGCGACCCCGAGGCGATCGGCCTCGACGGCGCGGTCGCCGCGGCCTTCCTCGGGCTGCTCTGGCCACGCCTCGACTCGACCGTGACCCGCGCCGTCGCGGTCACCGGGGTCGTGCTGGCGCTGCTCCTCGTCCCGTTCACCGCACCGGGCGTGCCGATCATCCTCGGTGGGTTGTCCGCCGTCACCCTCGGACTCGTCTGGGGTGGGCCCCGTGACTGAGCTCTGGTGGGGCGTCCTGGCGGTCTGCCTCGGCTGCTACGCGCTGAAGCTCGCTGGTCTGTCGGTGCCTGCCGTGGTGCTCGAGCACCGGTTCACGGTGCGCGCCACGGCGCTGATCCCCGTCGGTCTCCTCGCAGCGCTCGTGGCGGTGCAGGCCGCCGCGGGCGACCGTGAGGTCGTGGTCGACGCGAGGCTCGCCGGAGTCGCCACGGCGGTGGCGTGCCTGCTCGCGAGGATCCCGTTCCTGCCGATGCTCGTGCTCGCCGCAGCCGCGACGGCGCTCGTACGGCTGGTCTAGAGACCGAGGGCCGCGTCGAGGCCCACCGTGACGCCAGGGTTCGACGGAGCCCACCGCAGAGCCGTGAGCACGCCGGGCATGAACGACTCTCGCGTGGAGGAGTCGTGCCGCAGGCTCAGGATCTCGCCCGTGCCGCCGAGGATGACCTCCTGCGACGCGACGAAACCCCGCGCCCGGACGGCGTGGACCGGCACCCCGGCCACCGTCGCACCACGCGCACCGTCGGGGTCCGTGGTGGTGGCGTCCGGCAATGGGGCGGAGCCAGCCGCCTGCCGGGCCTCGGCGATGAGCTCGGCGGTCCGGGTGGCGGTTCCCGACGGCGCATCGATCTTGTCCGGATGGTGCATCTCGATGACCTCGACCGACTCGAAGAACGGTGCTGCCACGGCCGCGAACTTCATCATCAGGACCGCGCCGATCGAGAAGTTCGGCACCACGAGGACCCCGATCCCCGGGTGCTCGGCGCTGATGCGCTGGACCTCGGCGACCTTCTCGTCGCCGAATCCCGAGGTGCCGACCACGACGTGCACCCCGTGCTCGACGCACCAGCGCACGTGGTCGAGCGCCACGCCGGGGGTCGAGAAGACGAGAGCGACGTGCGCCGCCTCCTCGGTGATCGCAGCGAGGTCGTCGCCGACGTCGATCGTGGCGACGACCTCCAGGTCGTCGCTGGCCTCGATCGCCTGCACCGAGGTCGATCCCATGCGTCCGTTCGCGCCGATCACGGCCACTCGCGTCATGGGTGTCAGCCTAGTGATTCCCCGCGTCGTCCAGCACCTCGGCCAGGACCGTGAGACCGTCGAGCAGCTCGCTGAAGCTGGTCGTGAGGGGCGCGAGGCCCAGGCGCAGCAGGTCGGGCTCCCGGAAGTCGGGGATCACCCCGCGCTCGGTCAGCCGCTGGGTGACCGCACGGGCGTCGGGCATCCGTACCGTGACGTGACTCCCCCGCCGAGCCGGGTCCCGCGGTGTCACGACCTCCAGACCGAGGTCGTCGAGCACCTCGAGGCAGAACTCGGTGAGCACCTCGGACTTGGCGCGCGCCGCGGGCACCCCGACCTCCGCCGCGAGCGACACGCCCTCCTGCACCGCGAGCAGCCCCGCGACGGGCGGGGTGCCGGTGAGCATGCGTCGGATCCCCGGTGCGGGCCGGTAGTCGTCGGCCATCGCGAAGAGGTCGTCCGCGCTCCACCACCCGGGCAGCGGTTGCTCGAGCCGTGGGTGGTGCCGGGCGGCGGCGTAGAGGAACGCGGGCGAGCCCGGTCCGCCGTTCAGGTATTTGTACGTGCAGCCCACGGCGAGGTCGACCTCTGCAGCGTCAAGGGCGATCGGCACCACTCCAGCCGAGTGGCACAGGTCCCAGACCACCACACCACCCGCCGCGTGCACCCGGGCCGTGAGTGCCGGCAGGTCGAGCAGCGCCCCGGTGCGGTAGTCCACGTGGCTGACCAGGACGACCGCCGTGCGCTCGTCGATCGCCGTCGCCACGTCGTCGACCTCCACGAGCTCGAGTCCTCGACCCTCGGCGACGCGGCGCGCCAGGTAGCGGTCGGTCGGGAAGTCGGCCGCGCTCACGACGAGCCGATCGCGCCCGGGGACCAGCGAGGCGGCAGCGTGCAACGCCTTCGCCAGGCAGACCGACGTCGAGTCGGCCACGACGGTCTGGCCCGCCGCGGCGCCGACCAGGGCACCGACCTGGTCACCCACCGTGACCGGGAGGTCGACCCATCCCTCCGACCATCCCCGGATCAGACGGCCGCCCCACTCGTCGCGGACGAAGGCTGCCAGACGCTCCTGGGTCCGACGCGGGAGACGTCCGAGCGAGTTGCCGTCGAGGTACGCGACGACATCGGGGTCCAGGACGAACTCCGAACGGCGTGCCGCCAGCGGGTCCTCGGCGTCGAGGTCCGCAGCGCGGTCCCGGAAGGGGTGGAGGTCAGTCATGATCGAGCGATCGTCGCACACCCCGGACGCACCGGACCCCGGCTCCCACGAGAAGGGGGCCGGGGTCCGGTGAGGCTGCTGGATCGATCAGGCCTCGGAAGGGGCCTCGTCGGCCGCGGGGGCGTCAGCGGCCCACGGCTCGTCGTCGGTCTTCTCGACCACGGGGATGAGCGACAGCTTGCCGCGGTCACCGATCTCGGCGATCTCGACCTGGATCTTCTGGCCGACGCTCAGCAGGTCGTCGACGTTGTTGACCCGCTGGCCACCGTTCAGGTCGCGCAGCTTGCTGATGTGCAGCAGCCCGTCCTTGCCCGGCAGGAGCGAGATGAAGGCGCCGAAGTCGACCGTCTTGACGACCGTGCCGAGGTAGCGCTCGCCGACCTCGGGCATCGTCGGGTTCGCGATCGAGTTGATCGCGGACCGGGCGGCCTCGGCGGCGTCGCCGTTGTCGGCACCCACGAAGACCGTGCCGTCGTCGTCGATCGAGATCTTCGCGCCGGTGTCGTCCTGGATCTGGTTGATCATCTTGCCCTTCGGGCCGATGACCTCACCGATCTTGTCGACGGGGATCTTGATCGTGATGATCCGCGGGGCGTAGGGGCTCATCTCGTCGGGCTCGTCGATGGCGTCGGCCATGACGTCGAGGATCGCGAAGCGCGCGTCACGAGCCTGCGTCAGCGCGCCGGCCAGGATCTCGGCGGGGATGCCGTCGAGCTTGGTGTCGAGCTGCAGCGCCGTGACGAACTCACGCGTGCCGGCGACCTTGAAGTCCATGTCGCCGAAGGCGTCCTCGGCTCCCAGGATGTCGGTCAGCGTGACGTACTCGGTCTTGCCGTCGACCTCACCGGAGATGAGGCCCATCGCGATGCCCGCGACCGGGGCGCGC
>CAYRZN010000064.1:0-14055 GCA_964428825.1 uncultured Aeromicrobium sp. | reverse complement strand
GTGGCCTTCGGCCGGGTCCTGCGGGAGGCGGAGCTGGACGTCCCCGTGGACAGCGTCCTCGCCTTCGTGCGGGCCTGGGAGGCGGTGGGCTCCGATGATCGAAAGCTCGTCTACTGGGCGGGGCGCTCGACCCTGGTCCACCGGCCCGAGGACATCGGGATCTACGACGTCGCCTTCGCCGCCTTCTTCGGCGGCCCGCAGCAGCTCGCCCCCGGTCCACCCCCGCCCCCGCCCGTCCCGGTGCCTTCGGCGAGCGACGACGGCGAGGAGGAGGGCGATGACGACGGCCCCGACGAGGACCGGCCCACCCACGTCGTGCGCTGGTCGCCCGGTGAGGTGCTGCGCCACAAGGACTTCGCGGCCTGCACGGACGAGGAGCGGGCCGATCTGGAGCGTCTGCTGGCTCGTTGGCTCGAGGCGCTCGAGGGTCCTGATCTCGTCTCGCGTTGACCCACCACGCCCAGGCGCCGGTGCACCACAGCGCCCAGGCGATCAGCAGCGGCTGGAAGAACAACCGGGTCAGGCGTGCGCCGTCGGAGTCGAGCCCGAACGCGTCGGCGCCCTCGAGGTACTGCGACACGTTGCCCGGGAAGACGGCCACGAAGAAGGCTGCGACGACCCAGCCGACCAGCGGCCGTCGGCGCATCGGCACCATCAGGGCGATCGCCAGGGCGATCTCGACGACACCCGACGCGACGACCACGAGGTCGACGCCCAGCGGAAGCCACTCAGGCACCTGGGCCTGGAACGTCTCACGGGCCCAGAACAGGTGCGACAGCCCGGCGAACCCGAGAAATCCCGCCAGCAGCAGGCGCGCAAGGGTGCGCACAAAGTGTCCCATCTTCGGAGCCTATCCCCGCGTCCAGATCGATCCGATAATGCACATTATGTCAACTAACGCGGATCGGATGTCACTTCCCACTTCGACCGTACGATCCGGGAGTGCCCGTCCGGCTACGACTTCCTGGTCACGTCAGAGCTGCGCCGTCGCGACTATGGACGAGCGATCATGGCGGCAGCCGAACAGGTGTGCCGCGAGCGCGGGGTCGTCGAGGTCGGACTGTCGGTGTCAACTCCGACGCCCAGTCGCTCTACGAGCAGATGGGCTTCGAGGTCACGATGCTCCAGACGCGCAAGCGCCTGTGATCCTCGGCGACCGGATGACCCTCGTGTCGCGTCAGGGCTGCAGCACCAGCTTGCCGACGTGCTCGCGCCGTTCGAACTCCTCGTGAGCGGCGCGGACCTCCTCGAGCGCAAAGGTGCGCGCCACCATTGGTTCGATCCGGCCGGCATTGGCTGCACGGACGAGCACCTCGAACTGCTCCGGGGTGTGCATGGTCGAACCGAGCAACGAGATCGAGCGTAGGTAGAGCTGGCGCAGATCGAGCTCAATGACCGGCCCCGAGACCGCTCCCGCGACCACCCAACGACCTCCGGGACGCACGTGCGGCATCACCATGGCCACCAGCCCCCCACCGACGACGTCAGCCACCGCGTCCAGGCCGGCGGGCACGAGGTCGGCCAACTGCTCGCCGACGTCAGCACGGCGTCGGTCGACCACGGCCTCGGCCCCGGCGGCTCGGACGGCGTCGGCCTTCTCGCGGGAGCTCAGCGCGATCACCCGCGCCCCGCGCGCGGCCGCGAGGCCCACGAGCGCCAGTCCCACGCCTCCGGAGGCTCCACTGACCATCACCGTCTCCCCCGACCGCACGTTCGCTCGCTCCAGCATGCCGGTGGCCGTTCCGTACGAGATCGGCAGGCACGCCAGCTGCGCATCGGTCAACGGGGAGCTCGAGACGTCGTGAACCCGATCGGCACGCACCACCACCTGCTCGTCATACCCCCCGTCGACCTCACTGCCCAGCACCGACTCCACCAGCGGCTCAGGACCGTCCGAGTACTGCACCACGGGGTCGATCAACACCCGACGCTTCAGGAGCTCCTCGGGAACACTGTCGCCGATTCTGGCCACGTGCCCGCACACATCGGCGCCCTGGACCCGCGGGAAGTCGATGGGACCCAGCCAACCGGCGGGCTTTGTGGTGCCGTAGGCCCCCGACCTCGTCCAGACGTCGGTGTTGTTGATCGAGACCGCCGAGACGTCGACGACGACCTCGCCTGGCCCCGGTTCGAGCCTGGCCATCTCACGAAGCTCGAGCACCTCCGGACCACCGAATCGGGTCAGCACCACAGCACGCACCAGCAGCCTCCCCAGGTCCAGTTGACTCATTCCTACCGTGCCCGGTTGGCTACGTCAGGTCGGGTCCCGCTCCCCCGACCCCCACGGCGGCCCGCGAGGTCCGAAGGAGGAAGAGTCCGATGACCGCACTGTCCCGCCCCACCCTGGACCTGTACGAGTCCTTGGTGGCGTGCGTCGATGAGTTCGCCTCAGAGCCCGGACACATCCACGCCTCGGCGACCTGGTTGCTGGACCGAGAGCCTGAGACGTCGCGGGAGTACTGCGCGGACCTGATAGCGGCGATCGAGGCGAATGCTGAGCCGAGTCGGGTCCAGCCCGACGACATCGTCCCTGCGGACACGTTCTGGGTGACCCAAGACGACGTCGTGATCGGATTTCTCCAGCTGCGGCACCACCTGAACGACCGCCTGCTCGAGAGGGGCGGCCACATCGGATTCAGCATCCGGCCGAGCCACCGCCGGCGCGGACACGCGGCCCGTGCCCTGCACCTGGCGCTGGACCGCGCGCGTGGGCTCGCCCTGGATCAGGTGCTCGTGGCGTGCCACGACGACAACCCACCGTCAGCACGGACCATCGAGTCCGCCGGTGGCGTGCTCGAGGACACGCGCGCCGGCGTCTGCCGCTACTGGATCGCGCTGTGACCGGCAAGATCGACTTCAAGCGCACCATCGCGTCGTATCACGCGCGGCGGGACGTGCTCGAGCTCGTCGACGTGCCGGACCTGCAGTACCTCATGGTCGACGGACACGGCGATCCCAACACGACACCGGAGTTCGCTGCCGCCGTCGCCGCGCTGTACCCGGTGGCCTACGCACTCAAGTTCGCCAGCCGCCGCGAGCTCGGGCGCGACCACGTCGTCATGCCGCTGGAGGGCCTGTGGTGGGCCGACGACATGGAGTCCTTCACCGCGACCCGCGACAAGTCCCGGTGGGACTGGACGCTCATGATCATGCTGCCCGACTGGGTCGACACCGCGATGTTCGAATCGACCGTCGCCAAGACAGCGGCGAAGGACCGTCCGGCGCGACTCGACGAGGTCCGACTGGAACGCCTGAGCGAGGGCACCTGCGTCCAGACGTTGCACGTCGGCTCCTACGACGACGAGGCCGAGCTGCTCGCCCGGATGCACAAGGAGTTCATCCCCGACCACGGGTTGCGCATGACGGGCCGTCACCACGAGGTCTACCTGAGCGATGCTCGTCGCGTCCCTCCGGAGAAGCGGCGCACGATCCTGCGCCAGCCCGTCGCGCCGCTGGATCCGGCCTAGACCGAGGTCACGCCGGCAGGCCGGGCAGCCCGTCGATGCTGCGTGTGTTCTTCCGGGCGCGGTACTCGTCCATGCCCGCGGGACCCTTCTTCTCCGCGTGCTGGCGGATGAGGTCGCGCTCCCCCGTCATCTCCATGAGCGGGACGCCCCAGCCGCACGAGTCGCTGATGCGCGTGACGTCGACCGTGATGACGGCGCGGGTGCTGGGGTGCTCGGGCTTGAGGGCCGCCACCTCGTCGAACCCCGGCTCCCCCGGCAGGGAGACCGATCCCTGCCCGTGCAGGCGGACGATGCGCGGCCGCTTTCCGAACGAGTTGAACATCAGGCACACGCGACCGTTCTCCCGTACGTGCGCGATCGTCTCGACACCACTGCCGGTGTAGTCGACCCAGCCGACACGGTGCTCGTCGAGGACGGCGAACGAGTCGTGCCCACGCGGTGACATGTTGACGTGCCCGTCCCCCGCCAAGGGCGCCGTCGCGACGAACCACATGGGCTGCTCCTCGATCCAGGCGCGGAGGTTTTCGTCGATGGCGTCGAAGAGCTTGCCCATGTCCCGAGCATAGGTCGTCGCCAGCCCCGAGGTTCAGGCCCGCGACTCCCCCGTCGCAGCGAGGAGGTGGTCCCGCAGGATCGGCATGGAGGGGTGGTCCGGGAGCTCGCCATCGAGGTCGATCAGGCGCCGCCACGACTCGCAACGGTGCAGGATCGCCAGACGTCGGGCCGGATCGAGCAAGGCACGCAAGGACGCCGGATCATCGTGATCTCTCCACGGCCCGAGGTACGCGTCCGCCAGAACGCAGGCACGACGGTCGTTCCAGTCCGGGCCCCACGGCCACGTGTCGGTCAACATCGCGCCCGGCACCTGCAGCGCCGCGAACGGGTGGGACCAGAACGCGTCACCGACGTCGATCCACCGGGACGGCCCCGCAACCGGGCCGAAGGTGTTGGACGGGCTGACGTCATGGTGCTGGAAGCTCGGCGGGATCGCCGAGGAGGCCAGCCGGCCCGACCAGTCGGCCACGTGCTCGAGACGCGCGAGCATCCAGGCAGCCTCCGACTCGCGCAGGTGCTGGGTGTGGGACGACGGCAGAGCCGCCAACCGCTCCGTCAACGACGCCACGTAGGTCAACGCGTCATCCGGCAGCAGGCTCGGGAGCCCGGCGGCCGCGAGGGCACCGTGCTGAGTGCTCAGTCGCTGCTGGAGCCGGCGGGCTCGAACTTCTGGCCGGGACCGCACTCCTTGAACCACAGGACACCGCGGTCGGTCGGTACCTCCAGCACGACGGACCAGAAGCGTACGTGCTCGATCCTGGGCGGGCCGGTCACGGTGGAGCCCGCGGACCTCGCCGCGTCACGGATCCAGCACTCGACCTCCTGCGCCCAGTCGTCGCCACGCCACCGCTCGAGGACCCCCGTGACCATCGGACCACCCTAGGACTTCTCTAGGGTGGGAATGGTCCACGACTCGGGGGTGCTCATGGGCAGGAAGATCCGTCGCGGTGACGGCAGCGCACAGCCGCGCATCAGGCCGTACCACGCACTGACCCGCACGTTGATGCTCACGACGGTGCGCGAGGCGGACGGCACGCACCACGAGTACGGCGCCCACGTCGACTACTTCGGCGACGACGAGGCCGCGATCTACCGCGACGGGTCCCAGGTGGCGGTCGTCGACCTCCCAGCGACCTACCCCGTGCCCGGTGGCCGTCTCGAGATCGCGCTCAGCATCTTCGGGCTCAACCGCGCCCACCTCGTGCTGGACGACGGGACCACGACCGTGATGCGGCCTGCCCGGCACACGGGCGAGTACTGGCGGGCGCGGTTCGCGCACCGGTTCCCGACCGCCAGCCGCCTGGTGGCCGCCACCGCTGTCGTGGTGCTGCTCGCCGGGGTCGCGGTGACCGTCCCCCAGCTGCTCGAGCTCGTGACGAGCTGGGACGTGCTGGACGGACGCCTGGGCTCGTTCACCTCACCCGTCGACCTGCCGGCGTGGGCCAACACCAGCTTGTTCGTCGGCGGACTCGTCGCAGGCACTGAACGCGCCCTGACGATCCGACACCACTGGCTCATCGACGCCGACACGTGGGTGCTGGGCTGATCTCGCTCCCGGCCCGAAGGCCTCCACGTCGCGGGCCCTCAGCTGCCGCGCGCGACCGATCGTCGCAGGTGACGAGGGGCAGGGCGTCGGTCGGCCAGGCCTCATCAGCCTCGCAGGAGGGAGACGGCGATGACGACCATGACGAGAGCGATCACGCCATCGAGCACCTGCCACGAACGCGCGGTGCGGAGCACCCCGCTGAGGTGGCGGGCGCCGAAGCCGAGGCACGCGAACCACGTGACGCTGCCCGCGGCCGCGCCGAGCGCGAACCACCAGCGGTCGTCGCCGTGGGTCGTGGCCACCGAGCCCAGCAGGAACACGGTGTCGAGGTACACGTGCGGGTTGAGCCAGGTCAGCGCCACGGCCGTCGCAGCGACGGTCGCCGTGCGCGAGCGGACCGCGACCGCACCACCAGGCGGAATCGAGTCCACTCCCCCGTCGGAAGGCGTCAGCTCGCCACCACCGACCACCGCGCGGCGGGCCGCCAGAGCGGCGTAGCCGAGCAGGAACACAGCCCCACCGAGGCGGGCCGCGTCGACGAGCCACGGAAGCGCCTCGACGAGCCGTCCCAGACCCGCCACACCAGCGACCACGAGCACGGCGTCGGAGGCGGCACAGATCGCCACGACGAGGCCCACGTGCTCCCGGCGGACGCCCTGGCGCAGCACGAACACGTTCTGTGCGCCGATCGCAAGGATCAGCGAGAGCATCACGAAGAAGCCCGGAATGACGGTCAGCATGCGCTCGACGCTAGTCGTCGGGCAACATGAGGACCAGCAATGATCGTTCACGTACATGAAGCGGAGCTTCAGATGGATCCGAGCCTGGCCCTGACCCTGGCCGCCATCGTCGACGAAGGCACCCTCGACGGCGCGGCGCGGCGACTCCACCTCACCCCGTCGGCCGTGAGCCAGCGGGTGAAGACGCTCGAGGAGCAGCTCGGACAGCGCCTGCTGGTCCGCTCCCGTCCGGCACGTCCCACCGAGGCAGGGGAAGCAGTGGTGCGCTTCGCCCGTCGATACGCCGTGCTCGCCCACGAGGCGTCGCGCGACCTGGGTGCCGACGACGAGCACAGCCGTGTGCGGATGACCGTGGCGGTCAACGCCGACTCGCTCGCGTCGTGGATGCTCGCCCCGGTCGCACGATTCGCCGCGGCGCACGACGTGGAGATGGACCTGCTCCGTCTCGACCAGGAGCGCACGGTCGACCTGCTCGAGTCGGGCGTGGCGCTGGCGGCGGTGACCTCGCAGCGCGAAGCGGTGGCCGGATGCCGGTCCACTCCCCTGGGCCGCATGGCCTTCACGGCGATGGCATCACCGGCATGGATCGAGCGATGGCTGCCGGACGGTCTCGACCGAGATCGCCTCGCCCGCGCACCCCGCGTCGACTTCGACCGCGACGACACCCTGCAGCTCGACTGGCTGCGACACCATGGCGTCGACGGCAGCCACGCCCCTCGCCACCTGGTGCCCTCGACCCACGACATCGCCCGGGCGGTCGAGCTGGGCCTTGGCTGGGCCTTGGTCCCGGAGCGTCAGGGTGAGGAGCTGGCGGCCGCGGGGCACCTCACGGCCCTCGGCGCCCCGACCATCACCACTCCCCTGTACTGGCAGCGCTGGAAGGGCGGATCGAACCTGCTCGATGCCCTGACCGAGGAGATCGTCGCGGAGGCCCGCCGGGAGCTGCAGCCCGCCTGACCCCACTCGGGGCCGGCCGCACGACGCACCTAGAGGCGCCGCAGGGCCGACTCCGCCGCGTGGAACCCGCACATGCCGTGGACACCCGGCCCGGGCGGCGTGGCCGCCGAGCACAGGTAGAGACCGTCCCCGAGCCGGTAGGGGTCCACGGCGATGCGGGGACGCATCACGACCTGGCGCGCACTGTTGGCCCCCACGTTGATGTCGCCGCCCACGTAGTTCGCGTTGTACGACTCCATCGCCGCCGTCCCACGGACCGCCGTCGCGAGGATCCGGTCCCGGAACCCGGGAGCGAACCGTTCGATCTGGGCCACCAGCGCTGCCGTGGCGTCACCGGCGTAGCCGTGCGGCACGTGCGCGTAGGCCCACACGGGATTGACCGAGCCTTGCGACCGACTGGCGTCGGCCAGGTACTGCTGGCCCACCAGCAGGAAGGGACGCTCGGGCATCTCCCCCCGACCCGTGGCCGCTTCCGCCGCCGCGACCTCGGCGGCCGTTCCACCGACGTGGACGGTCCCGGCTCGACGCGTCCCCGCGTTGGTCCACGGGACGTCGCCCTCGATCGCGAAGTCGACCTTGTGGATCGCCGGGCCGTAGCGATAGCGACCCAGCTGCCGGCGCACGCGTCCCGACAGTCGGTCCCCGAGGATGCGCACCGCTGCGGACGGCGACGTGTCGAGGAGCACGAGGTCGGGGCGGTGCCCGAGCAGGTCCTCGACCTGCCGGTGGGAGGTGACCTCGACGCCAGTGCGCACCGTGCCGCCGAGGGACTGCAGGAGAGCGACCAGCGCGGCCGAGATGGCGCCGGAGCCGCCATGGGCGACCGGCCAGCCGGCTGCGTGACCGGCGGCGGTGAGCATCAGCCCGATCGACGAGGTCAGTGGGCGGTCGAGGCGTCCGAAGGCGTGGGCCGCGACCCCCATCGTCAGTGCCTTGGCGGGCTCGTCGCGCCACCGCCTGACCGTCCACGTGGCCGGCAGCAGCGCCTGAACGCCGAAGCGGCCGAGGGCGATCGGGTGCTTCGGCACGTGCACGATCGGACGGAACACCTCGTCGACCAGCTTGTCGAAGTTGCGCGCCTGTGCGCCCAGCGACCGGGCCCAGCGTGCCCCGTCGACGCCGAGCGACTCGCGGGTGACGGCCATGTCCCGCGAGATCAGGCCGGCCCGTCCGTCGTCGAGCGGGTGCGCGAGGTCGACCTCCGGGTAGTCCCACGTCAGCCCGAACCGCTGCAGGTCGAGGCTCGCGAGGAATGGCGACACCACGCCGGTGGGATGGAAGGCCGCGCAGTCGTCGTGCAGCACTCCCGGGAGGGTCAGCTCGCTGGTGCGGGTGCCACCGCCGGGGCGGTCGGCCGCCTCCAGTACCGTCACGTCGACGCCGGCCTGCGCCAGCCGGATGGCGGCCGTGAGCCCGTTCGGCCCGCTCCCGACCACGACCGCGTCGGTCATGTGTCCCTCCCTCGTCGTCGGGTCACTGTCCGATGGAGGCAGTATCCCCCGCGACGTGACCCTCGCCCGGGGTGTACCCCGGCATGACCCAGTCCACGTGCAGGGCGATCGGTCCGTTCGGCAACCAGGGCTGCTGCGCCACGGCCTCGGCCACGTTCCAGTGCCCCCGCTCGACGACGCCGAGGGCGGCATCGATGACCCGGTAGTGCTGCACGGGCGAGTGCACGGCCTGCGACTCGACCCACATGACCCGCAGGTCACCGGGCTGGAGGTGCAGGCGACGCTGGATCGCCTCGATGAGCCGCTCGTCGTGCAGGTGCCCGCAGCCGAAGTTCCAGCCCAGGATCGAGTTGCAGACGAACTCCGCCTCCCGGATCACGTGGGCGTCGACGTCGTCGACGTGGCGGAACAGGAGCGAGTACAGGCCCCGCCCCTGGCTGTGCATCGCCCGCCAGGCCAAGGTCATCTGCATCGTGATCTCGGCGACCTGCGGCTCGAAGCCGAACGCCTCGAGCTGCTCGACCTGGTTCTTTGCCGGCTTCGTGAGCTCGTTGAGCCGCTGCTCCACGCCCGGCTTCATGGCCCAGGTCGCCGAGGCCCAGTTGCCGGCGTACTGGCGCATCGACGGCAGGAACGACACGAGGTCCGGGCGGAGGTTGCCGAGGACGGGGAAGAACAGCAGCGCCGCCACGATGACCGGCAGCATCCACGGCTGGGAGAAGTCCGTGAGACCGAAGCCGTCGCCGTTCGGGTAGCCCACGAACAGGAACACCGCCAGGTACCCGAACAGCACGTTCCACTCCAGGGGCACCGCCAGCGGGAAGGCGAGCAGGATGAAGACGTGGAAGAAGGCCATGAACGCTGCGCCCGCGAGAGCGATCTCCGGGCTCGTCGTGAACAGGAGCACGAGCGGGATCCCGAGCTCGACCGTGGTCCCGCCGACGTGTCCCATGAACTTGGCGAACCGCGAGGGCAGCAGGTCCTCGCCCTCGACGTCGCGATAGTGCATGCGGCGCATCGCCCGGGTCGGCATCGTCGGAGCGTTGGACATCATGGGAGGCACGACGTTGGCGAAGTGGTGACCGAACTTGGAGAACCCGGCTCCCAGCCACACCGACACGATCAGGAGCTTGTAGGCGATGATCATGTCGGTGAGCGGCAGCACGGCCGAGAACACGATGACCGGCACGTACTGCTCGCCCCGGGCCGCCAGGAAGATGACCTTGTCGCGCAGTCCCATCAGGACCAGCAGGACTCCGGCGACGAGCCACAGCTCGGTGCGGACGAGTCCTGCCGTTCCCGTGCCGAGCACGGCGACGAGGTCGTCGTCCTGGACTCCCGGCATCACGACGGCGACGACGAGGCTCGCGAGCAGCGCCGCGTAGAGCACGACGTCGAGGACCGTCCGGGTGTCGCCGGACGTGCCCGGGACGCGTCTTCCCCACGGCGCCATGCGGATCGTGCCGGGCCGCAGCCAGTACAGGGCTCCGCCGGTCATCGGCTTGAAGTGGCCCGCGAGCGGTCCCCAGGTGCCGGCGATCCCGAACGTCTCCAGCAGCAACGTCCACAGCACGAGCTTCTGGTAGACGATCGGCTCGTCCCACCACGACGCGAAGTCACCCAGTCCCCCCAGGTCGGAGGTCCACGAGATCACGAGCAGCCCACCGAGCCCGTAGAGCACGACGAGCTTGAGGATGTAGACCACGTGGAAGACCTTCGGCGACCCGAAGCCGTTGTCGGCCCAGAAGAGCGTCAGGATCTTCATGCGATCGAGGAACGGCCGACGGAGGAACTCCTCCGGGTCGACCGGCGGCGAGGTCGGCGTCATGAATCCCATGGGGCCAGACGCTAGGTGGACCGGCAGGGCCCGCACTTGTCGCGCGAGCACGAAGCCGTGCCGTACTTTTGTGTCCCACATCACTCCGCACGACCGTCCCCGCCCGGAATTGTCGTCCCGGACCGATCGGCCCCTTGTCGCACGAGCACGAACGGAGCTCCATGAGCCCTGAGACCATCGCGGCCCCCGATGCCGATGCGACCGCACTCATCGAGGCACTCGGTTCCCAGATGGCGCGCGAGCTCGGACCCCTGACCGGCCTGCTCCGGGAGCACCTGGCCGAGCGCATCCTGCCGCTGCAGGGCGACGAGCAGCTCCTGCAGCTGCTCGGCGCGAGCGTCGAGTCCAACATCGAGAGCCTCGTCCACCTGCTGCGCTACGACCTCCCGGTCGCGGAGTCGCACGCGCCGGCGGCGGCACGGGAGTACGCCCGGCGGCTGGCCCAGCGCGGCATCGGCGTCACGGCCCTGATCCGTGCGTACCGGCTCGGCCAGGAGCTCGTGACGTCGTGGGCCTTCGAGCAGCTCGCGGCGATGGCCTCCGACCCGACGGTGGCGCTCCGCGCGGAGCGCCTGTTCTCGGAGCTGACCTTCCGCTTCATCGACTCGATCTCGGAGCAGGTCGTCGAGGAGTACGAGACCGAACGTGCACGCCGCCAGGCCCAGCGCAACACGATGCGGGTCGCCATGGTCGAGGAGCTGGTCGCCGGCCGGACCATCGACGTGGCGACGGCCGAGCAGGCCATCGGGCACCGGCTCCGCCAGCACCACCTGGGCGTCATCGCCTGGTGCGACGAGGCCGACGCCCAGGCCAACCCGGTCGCGAGCCTCGAGCACGCGATCGACGCGCTGGTCACGGCCCTGGCCGCCCCGTCGGCGCCCCTGGTCCTTCCGCGCGAACGCACCGTGGCGTGGGCGTGGATCCCGCTCGGGCGGGGCACGGCCCAGGAGATCGGCCGGTTCCTGCTCGATCCGTCACTCCCGGCTCGTGCCGGCGGCACCAGGCTCGCCGTCGGTCGGCCGGCCGCTGGCCCCGGGGGCTTCCGCACGAGTCATGCGGAGGCCTCGAGGGCGCACCGTCTGGCCGTCGCAGCCGGGACCCATGCCGCGACGGTGACCTCGTTCGCCCGCTCGGACGTCCGCACCGCGACGATGCTCGCGCAGGACCTGGAGTCGACCCGCCAGCTCGTGGCCGGGGCGCTGGGCCGCCTCGCGCTCGACACCGACGGGGCACGGCGTCTGCGCGAGACCGTGCAGGCGTTCCTGGCCCACCGCGGCAGCTTCCTCGCGACCGGGGAGCACCTCCACCTGCACAAGAACACCGTGAAGTACCGGATCGACAAGGCGGTCGAGGAGCTCGGTCGCCCGCTCGACCACGATCGGCTCGAGCTGGAGCTCGCGTTGGTCGCGGCGGACCAGCTGGGCTCTGCCGTCCTCTCGGCGTCCTGACCGACGGGCCCGCTCAGCGCACGACGATCCGGACCTCGACCTCACGATCGGCGTGAGGCGCGAGGCGCGCGGTGTCGTCGGCCCCCACGAGCTGCTCGAGCACCTCGATGACGCGATCGGTGACGCCGCGGACCGTGCTGACGGTGACCGGACCGAGACCCTCGACCGTGTGGCGGACCCCCAGGTCCAGCGACGCGACCTCGCCGAGCACCTCGTCGGCGGCCACCTGTCGGGCGATGTCGGCCAGGGTCCGTCCGTCGGCCTCGATGCCCGAGATCGACAGGGTGTCGCCGGAGACCCGGATGACCGAGCCGTCGAAGGTGTCGAGCGCGTGCACCAGACGATCGGCCTGGGTCTTGGTGCTGATCTGCCTGCGCATCGGTGCCTCCTGGTCGTCCGTGCCGACCGCGGGGGTGCTGGTCGACACGTGCGTACGAGGGGCGGACCTGCTCGGATGTTCCCGCGTCAGCCCGCGCCGTTGACGACGTCGGCGGCCCACTGGCACCAGACGGGGTCGCCGTAGTCGCTGGGTGCGGCGGTGTCGGTGATGTAGACGCCGGCGAACTCCCCCGCCATCGAGTTGACGTCGATCTCGGTCCCGCCCGGGTCGGCGTTGGCCGACCCGAGGAGCACCAGCTGCTCGATCATCGGTCCGAGCACCGGGTTCCACGTGGCGAAGTCGGGCGGGACGTCCTCGGGCAGGTCGCCGTCGAGCACGACCTCGGCCAGGTCGATCGCCCCGTTCCGGACCAGCAGGTACAGCGAGGTCGGCGCGGCCACGGACGGCGTCGTGGCGACCACGTCCACGACGGACTGCCAGTGCGTGATCGACGCCTCGCTCAGTGGTTCGTCGACCCACACCCTGGCCCTCGGAAGTCCTTCGACGGCGTTGTCCACCGCGATCTCGGTGCTCGAGAACCCACCGAGGTCCGGATCGTCCGCCACCCGCCTGAGGACCTCCGAGACCCGCTGCCCGCGGGGGTCGATCCCGGTGATGCTGAGGACGCCGCCGTCGACGCTCACGAGCGCCTCGGGGTAGGTGTCGAGCGCTGCCAGGAATCCCGTCGCCTGCTGCTCAGGGTCTCGACCCTGGTCCCGCACGTAGATGACGGACGTGGTGGCGACGTCCTCGTCGTCGCGGGGCGCGTCCTGCTCCAGGCGGATGCTCCCGGTGAAGTTCTCACCGTCGACGCGAGGACCCCACTCCGCCAGCACGCGGACGACGTCCTTCAGCTCGGGAGCGTCGATGGCGTCCTCCACCACGACGTCGGCATCCACGACCCAGTACTCCGAGTCCGCCTCGATGCGCTCCGCGTCCGCGTCGACGACACCGGGCAGGCCACGCACCTGGTCCTCGAGGTCGCCGACCGAGACGGGGTCGCGGTGGTCGAAACCACCGTCCCGGTCCGGCTGTTCGCTCGGCGGACCGCCCGAGCAGGCCGCGAGGACGGCCACGGCGACGACCGCGGGCACGCGCCGGACCACGGAGAGCTGCACCTTCATGAGCCTAGTGATGCGCGGGGACCACCCGATGTTCCGACGCGGGCTCCGCGCACCCTGTTCTACGCTGGGCCCGTGATCACCCACGCCCGTTCCAGGACCGCCTGATGGCTGGCGGGATCGTCGCCCTGCTCGATGACGTCGCCGCCCTGGCGCGCCTCGCCGCGGCCTCGATCGACGACGTCGGCGCCGCTGCCGGTCGCGCCAGCGCGAAGGCCGCCGGCGTCGTGGTCGACGACGCCGCCGTCACCCCGCGGTACGTTCACGGCCTGAAGCCCGAGCGCGAGCTGGCGATCATCGGTCGGATCGCCCGGGGATCGATCATCAACAAGCTCGTGTTCATCCTCCCGGCGGCGCTCCTGCTGAGCCAGTTCGCCCCATGGCTGCTGACCCCGATCCTCATGGTCGGCGGCACGTACCTGTGCTTCGAGGGCGCCGAGAAGATCTGGGAGAAGCTCTCCGGGCACGGTAGCGCCACCGAGGAGCCGGCCAGCGTCGCCGGTCCCGAGCAGGAGAAGTCCGTCATCTCGGGTGCCGTGCGCACCGACTTCATC
>CAYRZN010000063.1:0-14107 GCA_964428825.1 uncultured Aeromicrobium sp. | reverse complement strand
GGGCACCCGTGGTGGGGTCGGGCACCTGGCCGGCGTGGATCTGCTTGGTCTCGAATGACCAGTTGTCGCTCATGGGTACTCCTGTGGGGCTCGGGTCGGCGTCTCTCAGCGTCCCTCCCGACCCTGCCACGGGTCGACGACTTCGTCCGCCTGTCTCACATGACGGACACGGTGACCGTTCCGTGAACAGTCGGTGGGCCAGCGCTCAGGTCATGTCGTGCGGCTGCGAGGTCGACTCGAGCACGCTGAGCCACAGGTCGCCGTCGGGGGAGACGCCGTGGGTGCGGTGCGTGACGTACTCGATGGGCACGTGCACGAACCGGTGGCGGCGTCGCCCGACGACGAGGTCGGTGCGGCCGGCCATGCCCGCGTGCACGGCGGTCTGCGCCAGGCGGGCGCAGTAGACCGAGTCGGCGGGGTCGGCCGGGACCGAGCGGATGAAGTAGCCCGGGTCGAAGTAGCGGAACAGCGCCTCCTCGCCGCGGGCCTCGAAGTCGTCGCCGATCCGCTCGCGCAGGAGGCGGCCGATGTCGGCGAGCTTCTTGTTGCCGGAGGCGTCGGTCGTGCCCGCGTCGGGCAGGTGCTCCTGACCCGCGCCCTCCGCCACCACCAGGACCGCGTGCCCCTGCGTCTCGACGGTGCGCCGGACGTGCGCGAGCAGCCCGTTGTCGCCGTCGAGGTCGAACGGCACCTCGGGGATCAGCACGAAGTCGGCGTCGTGGTTGGCGATCGCGGAGTAGCAGGCGATGAATCCGGCGTGCCGGCCCATGACCTTGACGATCCCGATGCCGTTGATCGCCGCCTCGGCCTCGATCTTCGCGGCCTTGATCGACTGCGCCGCCCGGGAGTAGGCGGTCTGGAAGCCGAAGCTCTGCCCGATGTGCGGGATGTCGTTGTCGATCGTCTTCGGCACGCCGACGACTGCGATGCGCGCGTCGCGGTCGAGGGCCTCCTGGGCGATGCGGTGGGCGCCGCGCATCGAGCCGTCGCCCCCGATCACGAAGAGGATGTCGATGCGCCGGCGCTGCAGGGTGTCGACGATGACGCCGACGTCCTGAGCGCCACGGGACGTGCCGAGCACGGTGCCGCCGCGCTCGTGGATGGTCTGGACGTACTCGGGCGTGAGGTGGATCGGGCTGAGACCGAGCTCGGGCACGAGTCCGGCGTAGCCGTTGCGGAACCCGGTCACGTCGGTCACGCCGTAGTGCTCGTGCAGCTCCAGCACCAGGGCGCGGATGACGTCGTTGAGGCCGGGGCACAGGCCCCCGCAGGTCACGATGCCGACGCGGGTCCTGCCGGGCTCGAAGAAGATGTCGGCGCGAGGTCCGCCGGTCTCGAACGACGGCAGCTCGTCGAGGGGCAGGTTTCGCGCGCGCAGGAGGTCGACCGTGTCGTCGAACAGGATGCGGTCGTCCTCGCCGACGTAGTACTGGTTCGTGGCCCGCCCACCGACGTACGATGCGAGGGGCGACGGCACCGTGCACGGACCGAGCGTCGTCACCTGCAGGTCCGCCAGCGTCACCATGCTCCCGACCCTATCGACGCCGCCGGCTCACGTACCGCTCGCGAGAGAGTTTGTGTGCGCACAGGAGAGACTTTGTGCGCACGAAGTCTCTCCTGACCACCAACACAGTCTCTCGTGAGCGGAACGTGGCTAGGCGGCGATCGTGTAGTCGGAGAGGGGGAAGCGGCCGGCCTCGCGGAAGGCGTTGAGGGTCGAGGTGGGGCGCAGGAGGGTGGCCTCGCCGTGCTGGTTGAAGTAGTAGCTGCGCGACGTGCCGCAGCTGCCGTGGGCGAAGACCGAGCTGCCCACCTGCCGCCGCACCTGGGCGAGGAACCGGGCGTTCGCCTCCTCGGTCACCTCGAAGCGGGTCGCACCACGGCGATCGACCTCGGTGAGCAGCCGGTCGATGTGCTTCATCTGCGACTCGATCGTCGTGAAGTACGACAGGCCGGAGTACGACCACGGCGAGTTGAGGCTGAAGAAGTTCGGGAAGCCCGGGACGCTCACCCCCTCGTAGGCCTGGAAGCGCTCGCTGCGCCAGAACGCGCCCAGGTCCTTGCCGCCGACGCCCTCGATCGTGAACGCGGGGAAGTTGGCGTCCCAGAGGTCGAAGCCCGTCGCGAGCACGAGGGTGTCGACGTCGCGGCGGCGACCGTCCGTGGTGACGATGCCGCGCTCGTCGATGCGCTCGATCGACGTCGTCTCGAGGTCGACGTGAGGCTCGGTGAAGGTGGGGAAGTACGTGTTGGAGAACGTGGGCCGCTTGCAGCCGAAGGAGTAGTCGGGGGTCAGCTTGCGGCGCAGCTCGGGGTCGCTCACCTGACGGTGGAGGTGGCGGGTCGCGGCCGTCGCTGCCGCACGGTTGAAGGAGCTGAACCGCTCGTAGCGGAGCACGCCGGTGACCATGATCGCCTCGAGCACCGCGCTGCCGACGCCCCGCGCGACGCGTTGCGTCAGGGGCACCGCCGCGAACAGTCGCTGCACCGCACGGGGCACGGGTCCGTCGAGCTTCGGCGTCACCCAGATCGCGGTGCGCTGGTAGACCGTGAGGTGGCGGGCCACGCGGGCGACCTCCGGCACGAGCTGCACCGCGGTCGCCCCCGTGCCGATGACCGCGACGTCCTCACCGGTCAGGTCGTGGTCGGCGTCCCAGGCCGCCGTATGGATGACCTTCCCGGCGAACGTCTCGACGCCGGGGATGTCGGGCAGGCGCGGCTGCGACAGGAATCCGGTCGCGGTCAGCAGCAGACGGCCGCGCACCGTGCCGCCGTCGCTCTGGGTGACGACCCAGCAGCCGTCGGCCTCGTCCCAGGCGGCGCGCTCGACCGAGACACCGAAGCGCATGAAGGGACGCAGCTCGTACAGCGCCGCGACGTGGTCGGCGTAGCGCTTCAGCTCGGCGCCCGGGGCGTAGAGCCGCGACCAGTACGGGTTGGGCGCGAACGAGTAGGAGTAGGTCGACGACGGGATGTCGACCGCGATGCCCGGGTACCGGTTGACGTGCCACGTGCCGCCGAGGTCGTCCTCGCGCTCGAGGATCACGAGGTCGCGCCGGCCGCGCTCGCGCAGCGCGATCGCCGCACCCATGCCGCCGAACCCGGCGCCGACGATCACCGCGTCGTGCACGTGCGACTCAGGTGTGGGCGAGTCCGTCGGGGTGGTGTGGGTCACAGCGTCCATGGCGTCACCGTCCCAGATACCCACGGTATCCCGCAAGGGGTCGAGGCGTGTTTCCCGCCTCTGACCTGCACAAACGTGAGGGTCCGAACGTGTGAGATACGTCCCTGTATCCGTGGTCGAGGGCGGCGGGTGGCTACCGTGAAGGTCATGAGTGCCGAGTTCAAGAAGCGCCAGACCAGCGTCTGGGAGCGCACCGACGCGCCCCGCAGCGGCGCGGTGCGCGTCGTGCGTCGTGGCCGCGGACCCCTGCAGGTGGTCCACGAGCACGCGATCGTGCACGAGACGCCCACGCTGCGGGCCCGCGTGCTGGCCCGGGGTCTGCGTCTGGTGGCCAAGCCCGTGCTCGTGCTGCTGCCGTTCAGCGACCGCACCCTGGCGCTCGTGCAACGGCTCGACGCCCTCTCCGCCAAGCGGCCCCGGTCGGCCCACGTCGACCGCACGGTGCGCGAGCTCGGCGGGGTCCGGGTCGAGTCCATGACTCATCGCTACGGCCCACCCAGCGAGATGACGGTCCTGTACTTCCACGGCGGCGGCTTCTTCTCCGGCAGCATCGAGACGCACCGGCGGGTCTGCGAGCGCCTGGCACTCACGACCGGCGGCACCGTGATCTCGGTCGACTACGTGCAGCTGCCCGACGGGGCCGTGGCCGACTCGGTCAACGACGCCATCACGGCCTACGAGGCGCTGGCCGTCGAGTCGACGCACCCCGGCAAGCTCGTCGTGGCCGGCGACTCGGCCGGCGGCTACCTCGCGATGAAGGTCGCCGAGCTCGCGACGAGCCGGGGGCTGCCGCGCCCCGCGGCCATCATCGGCTTCTCGCCGCTGCTCAGCCTCGACCCCGATCGCGTCGACAAGGAAGGCATCGAGCGGGTCAGCCGGGTCAACGACGCCTACCTGCCACTGCGCAAGATCCGGACCGTCCGCCGGCGGTGGCTGCCCGAGGAGAGCGCGATCGAGGGCTTCGACTCCCCGCTCGACGCGGCCTCGCTGATCGACTCACCGACGTTCCTCGTGGCGGTGGAGGACGAGATCCTCCGGCCCGAGGTCGAGGCCCTGGCCGTGCAGCTCTCGGCCCGCGGCGTCGAGGTCGAGACCCACCTGTGGCGCGGTCAGGTGCACGCGTTCCCCGTCGTGGTCGACGTGCTCGAGGAGAGTCGCGAGGCCGTGCGCCTGGCCGGGCGCTTCGCGCGCCTCGCCGTGGGCGAGGAGGTCGCCGACGAGGTGCCGCTCGACGAGCAGGAGCACGTGTCGTCCGAGCCCATGACGGGCGAGGTCGTGTCGGAGGGCTCGCCGGAGGCGGCCGTCGTTGACGGCTACGTCGTCGGCGACGCGGCCCCCGGACCGCAGGCAGCCCCCGCGCCCGCCCGCCGCCGCTGGTGGCAGTTCTGGCGCAGGGGCTAGCCCACTCCCGCTGGTTGAGGTGCGAGGAGCGTCAGCGACGAGCCTCGAAACCTCGGTCACGATGTGGACTCCGGTACCCCTTTCGAGGCTCGCTCGTTCCTCACTCGCACCTCAAGGGGCGGGGCCCCGCCCGCGTCAGTCCTCCGGGTTGAAGCTCAGCTTGGCGCTGAAGCTCACGGTGCTGTCGTCCTCGAGCCAGACCGCGAAGCCGAACGCCCGCAGGAAGCTCAGGTCGTCGGTGAAGTCCGACGGCGCGCCCGCCGACTTGAAGACGTCGACCAGACCCGTGATGTCGACGAACAGGCCGCCGAGCGGACGGTCGTGCTCCTCGATCACGGTGCCGAACGCCTCGGTGCCGGACAGGCCGTCGTCGGACTCCAGCGTGTCGGCGGCGTCGTCGTTCGTGGCGACGATGGCGCCGTCGTCGGTCGCGGTGACGTCGAGATCGATCCCGACGTACTCGATGAGCGACTCCAGCACGCCGACCACGTCCCCGTCGGACGTGATCTCGATGCCGGCGCTCACGGTGTCGAGCACGTCGTCGAGGTCGCGGGCGTTGTCGAGGTCGTCAAGACCGTCGGACCCGACGTAGAGGTTGAGCTCGTCGCCGAGCAGCGTCTCGAGGTCCTCCGGGAGCGTCAGACCGGTCTCGTCCTCGAAGTCCTCCAGCGCGTCGTCGAACGAGGGCGGCGTGCACTCCTCGTACGAGTAGTCGTCCTCCTCCTCGGGGATCGCGGTGCCGGGGTCGATCGGTTCGGGCAGCGGCTCGCCGTCGGGCCCGGTCGGCGCGGGCGACGGGCTGGGCTCCGCAGGCTCGGTGGGCTCCGGCTCGACGTCGGGCTCGTCCTCGGGGAAGCAGTAGTCGATGGCCTGGAAGCCGAAGAACAGCTCACCCAGGGGCAGGACCGAGGTCCAGATGTTGTCGGCGAACTGGCTGCCACCGACCAGGGAAGCGCCGACGAGGGTGTCCTCGGGCAGGCCCGCGACGCCGTCCTCATCGGGCGAGTCGAGGTCGCGCGTGAGCGTGGTGACGCCGGCGGCCTCCAGCGAGTCGTCGGTGGCGCGGACCGTGACGGCCGCGGTGTCGAGGATCTCGTAGGCGGCGAGGAACTCGTCGACGTCGGCCGGGGCGTCGTCACCGAGCTCCTCGATGGCCTGCTCGGCCTTGTCGAACAGGGCGCCCTGGTCGTACCAGATCGAGGCGACACCGTCCTCGCCGAGCGTGTCCATGTCGCTCGTGAACTTGTCGTTGTCGCCACCGAGCGTGCCCTCGTCGGCAGCCGCGTCGATCGCCTCGGCGCTGTCGGGCGAGATCGTGACGAGCGCGTAGCCGTCGCGGAAGACGATGCCGGGCTCGTCGAGGTCCTCACCTAGCTCGCCGGCGACCTCCTCGAGCACACCGCACTCGGTGACGAGCTTGGTGATGCCCTCGCGGGCCTTGTCCTCGTCGGTGACCTGCAGGACGAGGACCGAGTTCTCCGCGATGCTGAGCTCGGTCTCGGCCTCGTCGTCGGTGATCTCGAATCCGCCGACCAGTCCGAGACCGACCCGCTCGCCGATCCACGGCTTCACGTCGTCCTCGTAGTCGACGCCGCAGGCGTCCTCGAGGCCGAACCAGTCGGTGAAGGCGACCTCGCGCAGGTCGGCCTGCGAGTCGACGTCCTCGAGCCCGAGCTCCTGCTTGACCTCCGGCACGCGGTCGATCAGGTCGAGCAGGGCGATCTTCTGGCTCGCCGACGGGTCGAGGTCGAGTCGCACGTACGCGACCGTGCTGGCCGGGAGGACGTCGGCCGGCTGGGGGCCGCCGCCGCTGAGCTTGGTGAAGGCCACGACGCCGACCGCGGCACCGGCGATCAGCGCAAGCGTGAGGACGCCGAAGCCGATCTTCAGGCCGAGCGGCATGCCGCGGCGCGGACCACCGGAGTCGGAGGCGGTGACGGTGCCGCCAGCGGGCGGCGGGACGCTGCCCGGGCCGGCGCTCGTCTCGGGTCCGGGCGCGCCGGGCGGCGGAGGCAAGGTGCTCATCGTTGGGTCCCCACAGTGTCGACGGCAGGTGGCCGAGGCCGACCCGGTCGCAACCCCCTGCTGCGACTGCCCGAAGAATAGCCATGATCGGCCGTCGCCAGTACCACCAGAAACCGGCAGGGTTGACTGTTTCTGCGGGTCTCTCCATGCTGTGGGGGTGTCCGCGACCCCCCACACCGACGGCTCGACCGTCGCGTCCGAGCTCGGACCGGCGCCCCGGGTGCCGCAGGGGGAGCGCAGCAGGGTCATGCGCCTGCGGCTCATGGAGGCCACGGTCGAGTGCCTCGTGGAGCTCGGCTGGACCGGCACGACCACGACCGTCGTCAGCCAACGCGCCGGGGTGAGCCGTGGAGCCCAGCTCCACCACTTCCCGAGCAAGCAGGACCTCGTCGTCGCG
Source organism: uncultured Aeromicrobium sp. (assembly GCA_964428825.1). Lineage (GTDB taxonomy): Bacteria > Actinomycetota > Actinomycetes > Propionibacteriales > Nocardioidaceae > Aeromicrobium. Next base: position 7,100 of record CAYRZN010000063.1, on the reverse strand, counting down.
GCGGTGGAGCACCTGACCGAACGGCGGCGGCACGAGCTGGCCCAGTCCGCGGCCGACCTCCCGGCCGAGGGGCGCACCCGCGCGGCGCTCGACCTGATCGCCGCCCAGTACGTCTCGCCGGTCTTCTTCGCGGCGCTCGAGCTCTGGGTCGCGGCCCGCACCGACGCCGCCCTGCGCGACGCCGTCGTGCCCCTCGAGCGGCGGTTCGGCCGCGACGCCCACGCCTACACCGTCGCGCTGCTCGGCGTCGACGAGAGCCGGGGCCGCAACCGCCAGCACGTGCAGGCGACCCTCGACCTCGCGCGTGGCCTCGGGCTGGCCGCGTCGCTCACCGACGACAGTGCCCGACGGACGTCGATCCTCGACGCCTGGGCCGACACCCTCGACCGAGAGCTGGAGACCTGAGATGGCCGACCCCACCCCGACGAACCCCGTGATCGCCGACCTCGTCGCCGAGAGCGAGCAGCTCGACGGCTGGGTCGCCGGCCTCGACGACGCCGGCTGGGAGACCGTCACCACGCCGGAGGGCTGGACCGTGGCCCACCAGGTCGCGCACCTGCTGTGGACCGACCGGGCCAGTCTCGCCGCGATCGCCGCCGGCGAGGAGTGGAAGCTGCTGCAGCACGTCGCCCAGCAGGACCCCACGGGCTTCGTCGACAGCGAGACCGAGCGACTCGTGGAGATCGCTCCCGACTCCCTGCTGCACCACTGGCGCGACTCGCGGAACCGCCTGGCCGCCGCGCTCGCCGCTGTCCCGGCGGGGACCAAGATCGACTGGTTCGGCCCGCCGATGAGCGCGACCTCGATGGCCACCGCGCGGCACATGGAGACGTGGGCCCACGGGCAGGACGTCGCGGAGGCCCTGGGCCTGGAGGTGCCGCGCACCGACCGTGTGCGCAACGTCTGCCACCTGGGCGTCCGCACGCGCGGCTTCGCCTACCTGATGCGCGGCCTCGAGGCCCCGGCCGCCGAGGTGCGCGTGGAGCTCACGGCGCCCTCGGGCGGGCTCTGGACGTGGGGCCCGGACGACGCCGCCGACCGCGTCACGGGCGACGCCTGGGACTTCGCCCTCCTCGCGACCCGCCGCCGCCACCGCGACGACGTCGACGTGCGCGCCGAGGGCGAGGCCGCCGACGGCTGGCTCGACGTGGTCCAGACCTTCGCCGGCCTCCCCGGCAACGACCCGAAGCGGTTGGCTGAGCGCTAGGCGCCACCTGATCCGCCCGCTCCCCGTGGTGCGCGACAAGCGGCCACGGACGAGCGCGCGGGTTCACCGCCCCCGGTCACCCGACGGTCGAATTACGGAGTTCACTCCGCAACTCGTGACATGGCACGGGACACGTGCCGTGCCATGTCACGAGTTGCCGTGCTGAGTCCCTGCGCGGGTGGTCGGGTCACCTCGCGAAGCGCGGCCTCGTTCGTCCGTGGCCGCTTGTCGGTGGCTGAGGGGTGCGCGCACGTGACCCCGTCCCCACGGGTGGTGCGGTCCCCAGTGGCTGCCCCTCCCACAAACAATCAGGGTTGACTGTTTGTTCTGGAGCGGGCACGATGCCACCGTGACGATTCGTGTGGGCAACTGCTCCGGCTACTACGGCGACCGCATCTCGGCGATGCGCGAGATGCTCGAGGGCGGCGACCTCGACTACCTGACGGGCGACTACCTCGCTGAGCTCACGATGCTGATCCTCGGCCGCGACCAGCTGAAGGACCCGAACCTCGGCTACGCCCGCACGTTCCTGCGCCAGGTCACCGACTGCCTCGCGCTCGCCCAGGAGAAGGGCGTCAAGATCGTCGCCAACGCCGGTGGCGTGAACCCGGCCGGCCTGGCCGAGGCCCTTCGCGCCGCCGCGCAGGAGCGGGGGATCGACGTCAGCGTCGCGCACGTCGAGGGCGACGACCTGCGCCAGCGCACCGACGAGCTCGGGTTCGGTGACGTGATCACCGCCAACGCCTACCTCGGCGCCTTCGGCATCGCCGCGGCGCTCGACGCGGGCGCCGACATCGTCGTGACCGGCCGCGTCACCGACGCCTCGGTCGTCGTCGGCCCGGCGATCCACGCGCACGGCTGGAAGCCCGATGACCTCGACGCCCTCGCCGGCGCGGTCGTCGCGGGCCACGTCATCGAGTGCGGCACGCAGGCCACGGGTGGCAACTTCAGCGGCTTCCGCGCGCTCGACCTCGCCGTGCTCAACGCGAAGGCTCCGCTCGGTTTCCCGATCGCCGAGATCGACGCCGACGGCTCGTCGGTCATCACCAAGCACGAGGGTGCGGGCGGTTCCGTCACGGTCGACACCGTCACGGCGCAGCTCGTCTACGAGATCCAGGGCCCCACGTACGCCAACCCCGACGTCGTGACCCACCTCGACACGATCGTGCTGACGCAGGAGGGCGACGACCGGGTCCGCATCAGCGGCGTCCAGGGGTCACCGCCGCCGCCGACCACGAAGGTGTGCCTCAACGCGCTCGGCGGCTTCCGCAACACCGTGGCCTTCCAGCTCACCGGACTCGACATCCCGGCCAAGGCCGCGTGGATCCGCGCCCAGATCGAATCGGCGCTCGCCGCCGACGCGCCCGACGAGATCGAGTGGCACCTCGACCGCACCGATGTGTTCGACCCGGCCACGCAGGCGCAGGCCACCTCGGTGCTGCACTGCCACGCCCGCAGCAGCCGCCCCGAACCGGTCGGTCGCGCGTTCAGCGACGCCGCGGTGCAGGTCGCGCTGGCCTCGTACCCGGGCTTCTACCTGATGGCACCGCCCTCGAAGGGCGCCCCGTTCGGCGAGTACCGGGCGGCGTACGTGCCGCAGGACACCGTGCCTCACGTGGTCGTGATGGCCGACGGGACGCGCGTCGACATCGCGCCGCCGAGCGTCACCGCGCCGTTCGACCCCCTGGCGCGTCGCGACGAGCCGGCGCTCGCGTCGCCGCCCGTCGACGGCGAGACCCGCGACGTGCCCCTGGGTGAGGTCGCCTTCGCCCGCTCGGGCGACAAGGGCGGCAACGCCAACATCGGCGTGTGGATCCCCTCCGACCACCCCGACCGCGAGGCCGCCTTCGCCTGGCTCGCCGCCGAGCTCACCCCCGAACGCGTCCGCGAGCTGCTGCCCGAGGCCGCCGAGCTCGAGGTCGAGGTCCACCCGCTGCCGCGGATCGCTGCGGTCAACGTCATCGTCCACCGCCTGCTCGGCGAGGGGGTCGCGTCGTCGACCCGGCTCGACCCGCAGGCCAAGGCCGTCGGCGAGTGGCTGCGCGCCCGCGTCGTCACCGTCCCCACCACCCTGATCCCGGAGGTCACCGCATGACTGACACCCTCACCGACGCCCCGAACCTCACCGGCGTGAGCGCCTGGGAGACCCCCGAGCGCAAGGCCCTGCGGAAGGTCGTCGAGGACTTCACCCGCGCCGAGATCGCCCCGAACATGGCGCAGTGGGAGGACGACGGCGAGCTGCCGCGCCAGCTGCACGTCGATGCGTCGAGGGCCGGCTTCCTGGGTGTCGGGTACCCCGAGTCGGTCGGCGGCGAGGGCGGCGACGCGATCGACGCCGCGATCGTCACCGAGGCCACGCTCGCGGGCGGCGGCTCCGGCGGGCTGCAGGCCAGCCTGTTCACGCACGGCATCGCGCTGCCGCACATCATCGACTCGGGCAACGCCGACCTGATCGACCGCTACGTGCGCCCCACACTGGCCGGCCAGATGATCGGCTCGCTCGGCATCACCGAGCCGGGCGGTGGCTCGGACGTCGCCGGCATCACCACCAAGGCGGTGCGCGACGGCGACCACTTCGTCGTCAACGGCGCGAAGACCTTCATCACGTCCGGGGTGCGTGCCGACTTCGTGACCACCGCGGTGCGCACGGGCGGGCCGGGCCACGCCGGCGTCAGCCTGCTCGTGATCGACAAGGACACCCCGGGCTTCACCGTGAGCAAGCGCCTGCGCAAGCTCGGGTGGCACTGCTCCGACACCGCCGAGCTGTCCTTCCAGGACGTCCGCGTCCCGGTCGGCAACCTCGTGGGTGAGGAGAACAGCGGTTTCTACCAGATCGCCCAGCAGTTCGTGAGCGAGCGCCTGTGGCTCGCGATCCAGGGATACGCCACCGCCCAGCGAGCGCTCGACCTCGCGGTCGGCTACGCCAAGGAGCGCGAGACGTTCGGTCAGCCGCTCATCAAGCGCCAGGTCATCCGCCACAAGCTCGTCGACATGCACGCCCGCACGGCCGCGGCGCGCGCGCTGACCCGTCAGGCCGTCGAGCGGTCCACGACGGCTTCCAAGTCGGACATCTCGATGATCCTCGAAGCCGTCGTGGCCAAGGACCAGGCCGTGCAGTGCGCCGAGCACGTCGTGCACGAGGCCGTGCAGATCTTCGGCGGCATGGGCTACATGCGCGAGTCCGAGGTCGAGCGGCACTACCGCGACGCCCGCATCCTCGGCATCGGCGGCGGCGCCAACGAGGTCATGCGTGACCTCGCCGCCAAGCTGCTCGGCTACTGACCGCACCCCCGGTGGCTGAGGTGCGAGGGCGCTCTGGCGCCCGAGGCTCGAAGCCTCCTCGATGTCGCCCTTCGAGGCTGCTCGTTCCTCGCAGCACCTCAGGACCCGGCTCTCGTCGCAGAACTCCTCGCACCTCAATCATCGGTACCTCAGAAGGAGCACCCGTTGAAGACAGCCGTCGACCCGGAGAACCCGGGCTTCGTGACCAACCGTGAGTCGATGCTCGAGCGCGTCGCCGATCTCGCCGCGCAGCACGCGCAGGCGCTGGCCGGCGGCGGCGAGCGGTACGTGCAGCGCCACAAGGAGCGCGGCAAGCTCACGGCGCGCGAGCGCATCGAGCTGCTGATCGATCCCGACACCGCGTTCCTGGAGCTCTCGAGCCTCGCCGGCTGGGGCCAGGGACAGACCGTCGGCGCCTCGGTCGTCACGGGCATCGGCGTGGTCGAGGGCGTCGAGTGCATGATTGTGGCCAACGACCCCACGGTGAAGGGCGGCGCGACCAACGCCTTCACGATCCGCAAGACGCAGCGGGCCGCCCAGATCGCCGCCGAGAACCGGCTGCCGTCGATCAACCTCGTGGAGTCCGGCGGCGCCGACCTGCCGAACCAGAAGGACATCTTCATCCCGGGTGGTCGCGGCTTCCGCGACATCACCCGCTCGTCGGCCGACCGCCGCCCGGTCGTGTCACTCGTGTTCGGCAACTCCACCGCCGGTGGTGCCTACGTGCCCGGCATGAGCGACTACATCGTGATGGTCAAGGAGCGCGCCAAGGTCTTCCTCGGCGGCCCGCCGCTGGTCAAGATGGCCACGGGTGAGGAGTCCGACGACGAGTCGCTCGGCGGCGCGGAGATGCACTCGAGGATCTCCGGTCTGTCCGACTACCTCGCGCAGGACGAGCACGACGCGATCCGTCTGGGCCGCCAGATCATCCGCCGCCTCAACTGGCGCAAGCGTGGCCCCGAGGCGGTCGCCGACTACGCCGAGCCCGTGCTCGACCCCGAGGAGCTCCTCGGCATCGTCCCGACCGACCTCAAGATCCCGTTCGACCCCCGCGAGGTCATCGCGCGGCTCGTCGACGGCAGCGAGTTCGACGAGTTCAAGCCGCTCTACGGCTCGAGCCTCGTGACCGGCTTCGCTCAGCTGCATGGACGCCCGATCGGCATCCTCGCCAACGCGCAGGGCGTGCTGTTCAGCGAGGAGGCCCAGAAGGGCACGCAGTTCATCCAGCTCGCGAACCAGATCGACACGCCCCTGCTGTTCCTGCACAACACGACGGGCTACATGGTCGGTGCGGAGTACGAGCAGGGCGGCATCATCAAGCACGGCGCGCAGATGATCAACGCGGTCTCCAACAGCACCGTGCCGCACCTGTCGGTCGTGATGGGCGCGTCCTACGGGGCCGGCCACTACGGCATGAGCGGGCGGGCCTACGACCCCCGGTTCATGTTCAGCTGGGTCAACGCGAAGTCGTCGGTCATGGGCCCGCAGCAGCTCGCGGGCGTCATCTCGATCGTCGCGCGCGGCGCGGCCGAGGCGAAGGGCCAGCCGTACGACGAGGAGGCCGACGCCCAGATGCGCTCGATGATCGAGGCCCAGATCGAGAAGGAGTCGATCTCCTACTTCACGTCGGGCCTGGTCTACGACGACGGCGTCATCGACCCGCGCGACACGCGCACGATCCTCGGCATCTGCCTGTCGGTCATCGCGAACAACGAGATCAAGGGCACCGACGGCTACGGGGTGTTCCGCCTGTGATGCGCGCGACTCGTCCCTCGTCGCACCAGCGGCTCGTTCCTCGCCGGTGCCTGGCTTCGCCAGGGCGCTTGCCTCGCCTCCGGCTCGGCCTGTGGTCAGCGCCGGCGGCGGGCTCGTCTGAATACGTGCAGGCTGCCTCCACCTCCACCAATCTCACAGGAGCTTCTTCATGATTCGCAGCGTGCTGGTCGCGAACCGCGGCGAGATCGCCCGCCGCGTGTTCCGCACGTGCCGTGACCTCGGCATCCGCACCGTCGCGGTGTACTCCGACGCCGACGCCGAGGCGCCGTTCGTGCGCGAGGCCGACGTCGCAGTGCACCTGCCCGGCAACTCCGCAGCCGAGACCTACCTGCGCGGCGACCTCGTGCTCGCCGCGGCGAAGTCCGCCGGCGCCGACGCGATCCACCCCGGCTACGGCTTCCTCTCCGAGAACGCCGACTTCGCGCGCTCGGTCGGCGAGGCCGGCCTGACGTGGATCGGCCCCACGCCGGAGTCGATCGAGGCGATGGGCAGCAAGATCCGCGCCAAGGAGCTCATGGCGGCGGCCGACGTGCCGATCCTCGAGGTCGACCCGGCCACCGCCACGGCGCGGGACTTCCCGCTGCTGGTCAAGGCCTCCGCTGGTGGCGGCGGGCGCGGCATGCGCGTCGTCGAGAAGCCTGCGGACCTGGAGCGCGAGCTGGCGGTGGCGCGGTCCGAGGCCGAGTCGGCCTTCGGTGACGGCACGGTGTTCGTCGAGCCGTACCTGCCGACCGCGCGCCACGTCGAGGTGCAGGTCATGGCCGACACGCACGGCACGATCTGGATCCTCGGCGACCGCGACTGCTCGATCCAGCGGCGTCACCAGAAGGTCGTC
>CAYRZN010000062.1:7426-14222 GCA_964428825.1 uncultured Aeromicrobium sp. | reverse complement strand
ACACGATGCGCCTGCGCCACGACATCGAGATCTGCCGCGCGCTCAGCTGGTCGCGACCTCCGGCGCCTGGTGAAGAACACGATCGGCGTCTCGGTCGACATCGACGTGGTCGACCCTGACACCGTGGAGCGCTCCGTCGGCAAAATGCGCCGGATCGTCGACCACCGGCAGAAGGTCTGACGACCTTGCGGTCAGCGGACCGCCGTCATCGCCGGCGCCTCCGAGCGCAGGGCGATCGGCAGGGTGGACCAGAGGTCGTCGCCCGGGCAACGGCCACGCCGCGTGTAGCGGTCGGTGAAGTCGTGTAGCTGCTCGAGATGATCGACCCGGTCGGTGACGAGGTGCGCATGATCGTCGACGATCTCCATCATCGTGGCCGAGGCCTGCGCGATCGTGGGGTGGGACAGGCCGTGGAGTGCAGCCTCGAGGTACAGGTCCGAGACGTCCGGCATACGCTTCTGGAGCTCGGCAGCGACGTCGCTCTGCACGGCGGTGGTCACGGCGAGCGCCACTGCGGCTCGCATCCAGACCGGCACCGCGTCGAGCACGCGCAGCTCCATCCAGCCCCGGGGTCGAACCGGCGGGAAGAGGGTGCTGAGGTGGTAGCGGAAGTCCTCGAGGGTGGGATGACCAAGATCGCTGCCCAGGGCCAGCCATGCTCCGAACGGCAGGCCCGGGCCCACGCCGACTCCGTCGAAGCTTCCGTCCTCGGCCTTCGGGACGAAGAGCACCTGCGCTGAGAGCGCGTAGCTCAACCACGCTTCCGCAGGGTCCGCGTCGAGTCGCACCGGGCTGGTGCGACCGGGGTCGATGGACGCCCAGATGCCTTGGCGCAGCGAGGCCCAGGTCGTGCCGGACGCATCGACTCCGCGGGAGTTGGCGAACGTGGCCAGCAGGGCAGGCGCGATGCGGTTGAGGGTGTACCACCGCTGTGTCGGGTCGGCCCCGTCGTTGCTGACGTTGACCTGGATCGACGAGGTGTTGCACATCATCCACCGTCCAGCGCGGCCCTGGGCATCGAAGAAGGACTCCATCGCGTCGTACCGCGGCGCCTGCAGGATTCGGAGAGGATCCCGCGAATGGTCGACGGCACTGTACTCGCTGTCGAAGCCGAGGGCACAGAGGCGATCGTCCATCTCTAAGGCGTCGCCCTCCACCTGATCGAGGGCCTCACTCACCGTCGGCGAGGGGTAGGAGGACAGCTCAATCTGTCCACCCGGCTCGATCGTCACGCGGCCACCCCCCGGGAGGGGGGTGAGGGCTACGGACTGCAGGTCCGGCATCGTCGGTCGCGCGCGCGGGTCAGCGCGGTCCCGCAGGGGCCATTCGCACTCCAGCCCCACCAGGTCCTCGCCGGTCGGCTCGAACATCGACCGGCATACATCGAGAAGTCCGACCCGTGTGAGGCTCCGGTGCGGTGACGGCATGACGTGTCCCCATTCGTTGACTGCTAAGAAAATTAGAACTACGTTGATTACGATCTTAGCGTACCGTGACCCCGGTCACACAAGTCCAGCTCGACACCAATTACTCCTCCCCCGCGACGGACCGTGCGGCGGGACCGCGTCCCTGATGAAAGAGGCATTATGAACGCCACGCCGAGCCCGGGCGGACTCAACCGCCCGCTGGACCTGCTCTTCGTGATCGACCCGATCGAGACCCTGCAGGCCGGGCACGACACCAGCGTCGCCCTGATGGAAGCCGCGCAGAGCCGCGGGCACCGGGTGTCGATCACGTCGGTGCCGGAGCTGGGCATCGATGGTGCGGAGGCATTCGCCACGTGCCGTCCGCTGACCGTGACGCCAGCAGTGCTGGACCAGGGTCGGTGGATCGCTGCTGAGTCGTGGTTCTTGTCGGGGCCCGACCAGGAACGAGACGTGGACGAGTTCGACGCAGTCTTCATGCGCACCGATCCGCCGGTTGACGACGACTACCTGCGTGCCACGTTCATCCTCGACCTGGTCGATCCGCACTCGACCCTGATGGTGAACTCGCCGGCGGGGCTGCGCAACGCCAACGAGAAGCTGTTCGGTCTGCGGGTGCCGGAACTGGGTCCTCCGACCTTCCTTTCGGCCGACGTCAGCGCGATCGTCGATCGGGTCAGACATTGGGGACGAGCGGTCCTCAAGCCGACGGACGCCATGGGCGGGCGCGGTGTGCTCGTCCTGGATCCGGCGGACGTCAACCTGCACTCGATCGTGGAAGGCGCGACCGATCGCGGCCGGACGCACGTGGTCGTGCAGCAGTGGATCGACGGAGCAGTCGACGGCGACCGCCGGATCATCGTGCTGGACGGGGTGCCGGTGGGATCAGTTCGACGCGTCGCTCTGGGGGACGACTTCCGGTGCAACATGGCCGCTGGTGCGGTGACCATCGCCGACGAGATCACCGCGGCAGACCGGACCCTCTGCGCGGCCCTGGCCCCGCACCTGGAGGAGCACGGGATCGTGTTCGCCGGGATCGACGTCATCGGCGGACGACTGACCGAGGTCAACGTCACCAGCCCCACCGGGGTTCGTGAGATTGATGCCCTCAGCGGGTCTGCTCTCGCGAGCGACATCATCGCCTGGGTCGAGTCGGCCGCCGTCAAGCGCGTCGGTTCGGACCTCTGATGGGTGCCGTGCGCAAAGTCGTCGTGATCGGCGCCGATGCAGCCGGAATGAGTGCCGCGCACCAGGCCCTGCGCTCGGCGAAGTCGGCCGGCGAGACCGTCGAGGTCGTGGCGCTGGAGAAGACACGCCACACCTCGTACTCGGCCTGCGGTCTGCCCTACTGGGTCGCGGGCGACGTCGACAAATTCGGCGAGCTGGTCGCTCGGGGCCCGGAGCGACATCGCGAGATGGGCGTTGACCTGCGAATGGGAGCGACCGCCACGGTGCTGGACGTCGAGCGCCGCGAGGTCCGCTACCGAGATCATGACGGAGCCGAGCACGTCTTACCGTTCGACGATGTCGTGATCGCGTCCGGAGCCGCGCCGGTGTTCCCCGACTGGATGCGAGGCGCCGACGGCGAGCTGTTCGGCGGCGTCGGTGCGGTCAAAACCCCGGACGACGGCGAGCGATGGATCGAGAATTTGACCCGTCGCTTCGAGCAGAGCGGCGGCCGTCACGGATCGGTGGTGGTCGCCGGCGGCGGGTACATCGGCCTGGAGATGGCCGAGGCCGCCCGCCGGCGTGGATACGCCGTGACGCTGCTGACTCGGTCGCGCGTCATGAGCAGTCTCGACGGCGACATGAGCGAACGCATCGAGAAGGTGCTGAACGATTCCGGCGTCACGGTGGTGAATGAGACCGTCATCACCGGCCTGGAGGTCGACGCCAGCGGCTGGGTCCGCTCAGTCAGTGACAGCGACGGCAACGACCACTCGTGCGACCTCCTGGTCGTCGCGCTTGGCATCACCCCGGCCACCGACTTCGTTCCGAGGGGCACGCTCCCGGTGGGACGCTCAGGCGGCCTCCTCGCCCAGGCCGACGGCTCGGTCGTGCCTCACGTCTGGGCTGGCGGCGACTGCACCGAGGTCAAGCACCGAGTCAGCGGCACGTGGACATTCATGCCGCTCGGCACCCACGCCAATAAGCAGGGGCGCGTCATCGGGATGAACCTCTTCGGCGAAGGCGCCTCGTTCGGTGGCGTGCTCGGCACCGCGATCACGCGATACGTCCACCAGGACATCAACCTCGAGATCTCACGGACTGGCTTGAGCACGGAGGAAGCGCGCCGTGTGGGCATAGAGGTGGTGTCCATGGTCACCGAGGGCCGCACGGCCAGTGGCTACATGCCGGAGTCGTCCCCGATCGCCGTCAAGATCCTGGCTGAACCCGGGACCCGACGTCTGCTCGGAGCGCAGATCCTGGGTGGCCGTGGCGCGGCCAAACGGATCGACACGGTCGCCGCCGCCCTGTGGTCGGCGCAGACCGTGGACGACCTCGCGGGCATGGACCTCGCCTACGCGCCGCCGTTCGCGACCGTATGGGAGGCCGTGCAGCTCGCAGCTCGCCGCCTCGGGGACCGCATGTGACCCGCCATTTGTGATCCAGCGCACAAAAAGTCGTAGACAAGTAAGTATCTTAGGACTACGGTAATTCATGTCGGGTGATCTGGCGCACAGCGCTTGACCGGCACCTTCGCGGCGAACGAGCCACCGCCGCGGATCACGCCAGCGGTCCCACCGGGGCCGGAACGACCTTGAGGAGTCGAGATGAGCAAGAAGATCGGAATCATCGGAGCCGGGACCGGCGGCCTGCACCTGGGTCTCTACCTGCGTCAGAACGATGTCGACGTCACGATCTTCACGGATCGCCCGGCCGAGGACTACGCCTCGATGCGTCTACCCAACACCGTGGCGCACCACGCCGTGACGATCGACCGCGAGAACGCACTCGGCGTCAACCATTGGGACAGCGATGAGGTCGGCTACTTCGGTCACAACTACTACATCGGCACTCCCGAGCCGATGCAGTTCTACGGCGACCTGCACGGTCCGAGTCGGGCCGTCGACTACCGCATGTACCTGCCGCTCCTCATGGACGACTTCGAGGCGCGCGGCGGTAAGCTGGAGATCCGCAGCATTTCCAAGGACGACCTCACCGAGCTCTCGGAGCAGTTCGACCTCCTGGTCGTTTCGACCGGCAAGGGCACCGGCGACCTCTTCCCGAAGGTCCCGGAGCTCTCTCCCCACACCGCGCCGCAGCGTCAGCTGTGCGTGGGCATCTTCAAGGGCATTGCCCAGCGCGAGAACCGTGCGGTCACGATGTACTTCTCGCCCGGCGCGGGCGAGATGATCGAGATCCCGACCCTGACCTTCAACGGTCTGCAGAACGCGCTGGTCATGGAGAACATCCCCGGCGGCGACCTCGAGGTGCTCGCGCACACGAAGTACGACGACGACCCGGCCGCCTTCAAGGCTCTGCTCCTCGAGAAGCTCGAGAAGCACTACCCCACGTGCTTCGAGCGGATCGACGTCGACGAGTTCGACCTGGCCAACAGCTCGCTCGACATCCTCCAGGGCGGTGTGGTCCCCGGGGTCCGTGAGACCTCGGCGGTCCTGCCCAACGGCCGCATGGTCGTGGCGCTGGGCGACGTTCAGGCGACCGTGGACCCGGTGCTCGGTCAGGGCGCCAACATGGCCTCGCACGCCGCCGTCATCCTCGGCGAGGAGATCGTCGCGAACCACGTGTTCGATGCACGATTCGTCGAGCACGTCGACGCGCGACGCAACAACCGGGTGCACTCGGCCACCCAGTGGACGAACTTCATGATGGCTGCTCTTGAGAGCTTCCCGCCGGAGTTCCAGGCGTTCGTGGGTGCGCTCAACGCCAGCCCCGAGCTGGCGTCCACGTTCACCGACAACTTCAACTACCCCGAGCGTCAGTGGGACATCTTCTCGTCGCCCGAGCGCATCGGTGCCTTCTGCGGGCTGGCGGCTGTCTGATGTCCCGGCCCATGTCGCCCATGGAGGGAGTGGAGAGTGTCGTGGATGCTGACTTCCGTCGCCACGTGTCGCTGTTCGCGACGGGTGTGGCCGTGATCAGCGCGCAGGGCGAGGACGGGCCGGTGCACGGCGTCACGGTGAACAGCTTCGGTTCGGTCAGTCTCGAGCCGCCCACCGTGATGGTGTCGCTGCGACCGGGCCGGGCTCGCGACATCATCCTGGCCACGGGCATGTACGGCGCAAGCGTGCTGACGGAGACGCAGCACCATTGCTCGTCGCACTTCGCCGGCGACCGTGGGCGGAGCGAGGCGCCGGAGTTCGTGGTCCAGCACCGCGTGCCGACGCTGGACTCCTGCTTGGCATGGTTCGAGTGCGAGGTCATCGATCAGGTGGTCATCAATGACCACATGCTGCTCCCCGCGCGCGTGACTGCCTGCGGCAGCGCCGAGGGTGACCCGTTGATCTTCTTTGCCAGCAGCTATCACGGGTCCCGGCCACACACGGGCTGAGCGCTGGCGGCTCAAAATGTTACAAGGCTTCACACGGTTCGCGGCACAGGGCTCGATGCTGTGCCGCGAACCGTTCATGCGTCACGTCCGCACGGTTGGCCCCGATTGTGAGATTCTCAGCGGTATGACACAACAGGCGGATCGACCGACGACTCATGAGGAACGTGCCGCTCGTCCCGCGGCGACGGAGGATGGGGTCGATCGCGTCCTGGCGCAGTGGCGCCGCGAGCGGCCCGACATCGATGTCGACTCCGTGGGGATCGTGACCCGGATGTATCGCATTGCGCGCCACCTCGAGAAGCAGCGCAGCCAGTACCTCGCGGAATGGGACGCCGACCGAGGCACGGTGGACATCCTTGGCATGCTCCGGCGCTCCGGCGAGCCGTACCGGCGCACCGCGGGCGACCTCACGAAGCATTCACTGATCACCTCCGGTGGGGTTTCTCAGCGTCTGGAGAAACTTGAGCGGGCCGGCCTGGTGACCCGTCACGTGGACACCGCCGATCGCCGGCGGGTGGAGGTCCAGCTCACCGAGCAGGGCGTGCAGCTCATCGACTCGGTCTTCGGTGACGTGACCCGGCGCGATGCCGCCACGCTCAACTCCGTGCTCGACGATCACGAGCAGGAGGCGCTGACCCGCCTGCTGCGAAAGCTCCTGACGTCCTTTGAGCCTGCGGAGGACGCCGGCGCCTGAGCCCGGCAGAACACACCTCGGTGTGACGTGGATCTATTTACTCACTTCGAAATTATTGACCACTAAGAGATTAATGGTTACGGTGGGGATGTAAGCCAGATCACGTCCTAGTGAGGTAAATGATGAGCGGTCCGCTCGAAGGAATACGAGTCCTCGACCTGT
>CAYRZN010000062.1:0-7416 GCA_964428825.1 uncultured Aeromicrobium sp. | reverse complement strand
CTCGGCATCAGCATGAGCACGCTGGCGGCTGACCTGTCGGCCATGCTGTCCGGCCCTTGGGCCGCAGACATCCTGGGTGATCAGGGTGCCGAGGTGATCAAGGTCGAACCCCCCGTCAAGGGCGACCATGTGCGAGCGCTCCCCAACCGCGTTGGCGGACTGGCCTCGATGTTCATCAACGTCAACCGGTCGAAGCGGTCCGTCACTCTGAACCTCAAGGACGCCGAGGGCCTGGCCGTGCTGCACCGCTTGGTCAAGTCCGCCGACGTCCTGGTCCAGAACTTCCGACCGGGTGTCGTCGAGCGACTCGGCATCTCGTACGACGCTCTTCGTGAGATCAACCCTGAGCTCGTCTACCTGTCGATCAGCGGATTTGGCGAGACCGGCCCGTATGCCGGTAGGCGCGTCTACGACCCGATCGTCCAGGCGCTCTCCGGACTCACGACGATCCAGGCCGGCTCCGACCACGAGCGCCCACGGTTGATCCGCACGGTCCTGCCGGACAAGCTCACCGCGATGATGGGTGCCCAGTCGATCACTGCCGCGCTGGTCGCGCGTGCCAGGACCGGCGAGGGCCAGCACATCCGCCTGTCGATGCTCGACACCGTCATGTCCTTCATGTGGGCCAGTGACATGAATGCGTACACCTTCGTCGACCACCCGGTCGAGCCCGAGAAGGCGGCCAGCTTCATCGATCTGATCTACGAGACGGCCGACGGCTTCATCACGGTCTCCACGATGAGCGACCGGGAGTGGGAAGCCTTCTGCCTCGCCGCGAACCGGCAGGACCTGTTGACTGACGACCGCTTCGACACGCCGGCCAAGAGGGACGCCAACGTCAACGACCGACTGACGGAGATTCAGAAGGTCCTGATGGAGAAGACGGCCGAGGAGTGGTTGACGCTGCTCACCGAGCACGACGTCCCGTGCGCGCCCGCCCTGCGGCGGTTCGAGCTGCTCGACCACCCACAGGTCGTCGCCTCCGGCACCATCTTCGAGTCGGACCACCCCGTCGCGGGCCGGCTGCGCCAGGCGCGAGTCGCGCCGAGGTTCTCAGGGACCCCCGTCGAACCTCCCCGCGGAGCTCCGCTCCTGGGTGAGCACACCATCGAGGTGCTGTCGGAGCTCGGCTTCGAACAGCCCGAGATCCAACGTCTTCTCGCTGAAGGCGTCATCGGTTCGGAGTCGTCCGAGCCGCCCGTGTCCGATGACGAATCCACCGTCGTAACGCAAGGAGCTTGAGCAATGGGTACGAAGCTGATCATCGGTGCCGACCAGGGCATCGCACACGCGATGGCGATCGCACTTCACGAGCGCGGAGACGACGTGCTCGCCGCGACGCTGGGTGAGGGCGCTGACCTCGCCGAGCGAGGCATCGCCGTGGAATCGAACGTCAACGTGACGTCCGACGACGCCGTCGCGTCGCTGGCCAAGCGCGTCGCCAACGACGGCCTCGACCTCGACTGGCTGATCAACGTCGCTGGCGTCATGTTCCTCGACACCATCGACACGGTCGACTACGACGACGTCCGCCGGCAGTTCGAGATCAACACGATCGGTCCGCTCCGCGTGGTGCGCGCCCTCCGTGATCACCTGACCGAAGGAAGCAAGGTCGGCATCTTCACGAGCCGCGTCGGGTCGCTCAACGACAACTCCAGTGGCGGCGACTACGCCTACCGCATCTCGAAGGCCGCGGCGAACATGGTCGCCCTCAACCTCTCTATCGACCTCGGCAAGCGCGGTGTCGCCGTCCAGGCGCTGCACCCCGGCCTGGTCAACACGAACCTCCTCGACGTCATGAACCCCGAGGACAAGGAAAGAGCAGCCGCGATCCTCTCGACCCCGGAGTCGGCTGCCGCTGGAGTCATCTCAGTCCTCGACGCACTCACCGTCGAGTCGGCCGGAAAGTTCCAGCACGGCAACGGCGACATCCTGCCGTGGTGATTCCCGCACGACCGACCGTCTCGCACGGCCGCCCACCCACCCCTGATCACGAGACACAGGAGTCCTCATCATGATCACTCTGTACCGCTTCATCCCCGCTTGGGACCTTCCCTGCATCAGCCCCTTCGTCACCAAGATCGCCAACTACCTGACGATGACGAACCAGCCCTTCGAGATGGTCGAGCAGAACCTCGTCACCCTCGGCCAGGACTCGCCGACCGCGAAGCTGCCGCGCATCATCGACGAGGACGGCACGGAGGTGAACGACTCATCGCGCATCATCGTGTACCTGAAGGACAAGTACGGCGACAAGCTCGACGACCGCCTCACGCCGGCCGAGCACGCCATCGGCTTGGCCTTCCAGCGCCAGATCGAGGAGCACTTCTACTTCGTCAACATCCTGCAGTCGCGTTGGCGCTACAAGGACGCGTTCCAGGAGTACATCCCGATCCTCGTCCCCGGTGTCGAGGTCGATGCCGATCTGGCCGGCTTCCTCGAGCAGTACCGCCAGAAGATCGCCGAGGAGCAGGTCCAGCAGGGCACCGGTCTCCTCCCGGACGACCAGGTGCTCGCGCGGTTCAAGGCCGACATCGACGGCTTCGACGCCCACCTCGAGGGTCGCTCGTACCTGCTCGGCGACGAGCCGACGTCCTACGACGCCACGCTCTACGCGGCGCTGCGCCACACGACCGATGTCCACTGGGACTGGGAAGGCCGCAACTACGCCCGCACCAAGGCCAACGTCGTTGCCTACAACGACCGCATGCGCGAGCGCTTCGCGATCTGACGCCGGACGAGGACATCATGATCGACCTCTACTACGACCTGACACCCAACGGCCGCAAGATCCACATGCTGCTCGAGGAGCTCGGTCTGGACTACAACGTCCACTGGGTGGATGTGAAATCGGGCGCTCAGTTCGCGCCGGAGTTCGTGTCGATCAACCCCAACAGCAAGATCCCCGCGATCATCGACCGGGACGGCCCTGACGGCCGACCCGTCGCGCTGTTCGAGTCCGGGGCGATCATGATGTACCTCGCCGAGAAGACCGGCCAACTGCTCCCGTCCGACCCGCGAGAGCGCTGGGAAGCGATCTGCTGGGTGTTCTGGCAGGTCGCCAACCAGGGCCCCGCCTCCGGCAACGCCGCACACTTCGTGCAGTACGCGCCCTCGGCCGGAATCGTCGACGAGTACGCGACCTCCCGGTACGTCACCGAGACCGAGCGCTGCTGTCGCGTCCTGGACGATCGCCTCCAGGGGCGCGAGTACCTCGCCGGCGATGAGCTGTCGATCGCCGACCTCATCTGCTTCCCCTGGACGCGGGTCTTGCGTGGACACGACGTCGACATCACTCAGTTCCCGCGGCTTGAGGAGTGGTCCGCCCGGCTCGCCGCACGACCGTCGGCCAAGGCCAAGGTCGAGAACCCCTCCCACGAAATCGGCCCACCCAAGGACCTGGCCCCGAGCGACTACGCCGCGCTCTTCGGGGTCGACCCCACCATCGCGTCCACCTCTCCCGTCACCACCACCTGAAGCCAGGAAGGCTCACCATGACGATCGCACCCGACAAGATCACCGCACCGCAGTTGACGATCGACGGCTCGACCCAGTCGTCCGACGAGACCCTCGCGGTCATCGATCCGTCCACCGGCTCGCCCTTCATCGAGGTCCCGAGCGCCTCCCTCGGACAGCTCGACGAGGCCGTCGCCGCCGCCAACCGCGCGTTCGCGACGTGGAAGGCCATCCCGCTCGTGGAGCGTCAGGAGGCCGTCAAGGCCATCGGCCAGCTCATCCGCGACAACATCGACGAGCTCGCCGAGCTGGTCATGCGCGAGCAGGGCAAGCCGCTGAACAACGCCAAGGGCGAGATCATGGCGTCCCTGCGCCAGGTCGAGGTCTTCGGGTCCATCGAGCTCGAGCCGGAAGTGATCCGCGACGACGAG
This sequence comes from uncultured Aeromicrobium sp., assembly GCA_964428825.1. Classification (GTDB taxonomy): domain Bacteria; phylum Actinomycetota; class Actinomycetes; order Propionibacteriales; family Nocardioidaceae; genus Aeromicrobium. Next base: position 3,529 of record CAYRZN010000062.1, on the reverse strand, counting down.
AACGGCCGCGTCGAGCTGCGCCACGACCCCATCGGCGTCGTGGGCGCCATCACGGTCTGGAATTACCCGTTCCTGGCCGCGATGTTCAAGCTGGTCCCCGCTCTGGTCGCTGGCAACACGGTCATCATCAAGCCGTCGCCCTACACGCCGGTCGCGACGCTGCGTCTGGGTGAGCTCCTGCAGGCCGCTCTCCCCGCTGGTGTCCTGCAGGTCCTCGCCGGCGGTGACGCCCTCGGCCGCGCTCTGGTCGAGCACGAGGGGATCCACAAGATCTCGTTCACCGGCTCTGTGCCCACGGGCAAGGCGATCATGGCGTCCGCGGCCCCGACGCTGAAGCGGGTCACGCTCGAGCTCGGCGGCAACGACGCGGGCATCGTGCTGGACGACGCCGATCCCGATGTCATCGGCGCCGACCTCTTTTGGGCCGCGTTCTCGAACTCCGGCCAGGTGTGCGCCGCGCTCAAGCGCCTCTACGTCCCCGAGGGCAAGCTCGATGCCTACGCGGCCGCCATCGCGCGGGAGGCCGCCAAGGTTGTCGTCGGCCCCGGCGACGAGGAGGGCGTGACCGCCGGACCGGTGCAGAACGCGGCTCAGCTTGCGCAGGTGCAGCGTCTCGCCAAGGCCGCCCGTGACGGTGGCGGCACGGTCGTCTTCGAGGGCGAGGTGCCGGACGGCCCGGGCTACTGGTTCCCGACCACGATCGTGACGGGTGTCGCCGAGGGCAACGCCCTCGTCGACGAGGAGCCCTTCGGCCCGATCCTGCCGATCCTGACCTACACCGATCTGGACGACGCGATCGCCCGGGCCAACGACACGGTCTACGGCCTGGGTGCCTCGGTGTGGAGCGCCGACCCCGACGCCGCTGTGGAGGTCGCTGAGCGCCTGGAGTCCGGCTCGGTCTGGATCAACCAGCACCCGGTCGTCACCGCCACGATCCCGTTCGGCGGCATCAAGCAGTCCGGTGTCGGTGTCGAGGGATCGATCCTCGGTCTGAAGGCGTACACGAACGTTCGCGTCGTCAACATCAAGCGTTGACGTGACGCCCTGAGGGTGCTCTCACCCTCAGGGCCCACGCAGCTGCGTCGAGCTCTGCTGTCGTCCTCGACGCGTCCATCTGCAGTCCACCGCGGCCATCCATGGCCGGGGTGCTGCGCCCTGTCCGAACGCGGGCGGGTCCATCGAAAGGCAAGACGTTGAAGATTCAGAGAGCTGCACTGTCGGCCATCGTGCTCGTGGGAGTCCTGCTGGCGGTGTTCCCCGTCGCCACCGGGATGTTCGGCAAGACCAGCGGGGTCGAGAAGCTCACGGGCGACTTCCGGGCGTCCTTCACCACGGATGCCGTGGCGCAGACGCGCACCGACCTCGACGGCATCGTCGCCATGTCGAGCGAGCTGCAGACGAAGACGCTCCCGGCGCTGCCCGAGGCCCTCGGCATGACGCCCGAGGACTTCAGCGCCTTCCTCGGGACCGCCTACCCCGACGTCGCGGCTGGCATCCCGCAGCTCGAGGCGATCATCCCGCGCTTCGAGGCCCTCGTGGCCGGGTTCGAGGCCCAGGCTCCGAACTTCCGCGAGGCCGACTCGATCCCGACCAGCTCGCTCTCGAGCCGGGTCGTCCCGTATCTCTTCCTCGTGCCGGGTCTGCTCCTGATCGGCCTCGGCGCTGCCGGTCTGGCGCGCCGGAACGGGCGTGCGCCCCGCGTGGCTCTCGTCGCGGCTGCCGTGGTCGGTGTCGGGCTCGCCGGAGGTGCCCTCGTGTTGTCGGTGCACAGCAAGGGGGAGGCTGTCGACGCCATGACCGAGGCCTTCGCGCCGGTGTTCACCGACGCGGGCGTGGAGCAGGCTCGGCTGGACCTGGCGGTCGTGCAGTCCACGGCGGCGGAGCTCCAGACCGAGGCGCTGCCCGGCCTGGCCACCGCGCTCGGCATGAGCAACGAGGAGTTCATGGGATTCATCGCCGCGAACTTCCCGGACGTCGCGGCCGGCGTCAGCAGCCTGGACACCGTGCTGCCGCGGTTCGAGACGCTGGTGAACGGCATCGATGCCAACATCGGTTCGTTCCAGCAAGCCTCCGACCTGCCGACGGGCTCGATGCCCGCCACCTCGCTGGCTTGGTGGCTCATCGTCCCGGGTGTCCTGCTGGTGCTGGTCCCGGTCGGGGCGCTCTTCGCCGCGCGGAGCCCGCGTTCCCGTGACGAGCACGACCTCGTCATGGCCGCCACCTCCTGAGCGAGCCCTCGTCGGCGGGGGGGGGGGGCGGGCGGGCCGGGCCCGCCGCCGAGGCGTTCTGCCATCACCGGCTTGCCCCCACCACGTCCGAGAGGAGTCACCGACATGGCGCACCGCGTCGAGAACCCACCCACTCGGGCTACGGGGCGGCGCGCCGGCCCGTGGCATCCGACCGCAGCCGTCCGTCTCCCGCGCCTGGGAACCTCGCCCGCCCTCATCGGCACGATCCACGCCCGGTCGATGGGTTCCCTCGTGACGGCGTGCGGGCGGTACGTCCCGGAGTGGCCCATGGACCTGACGCGGTCTGCCGAGCTCGGTCGCCTGACGTGCCAGGCGTGCGCCGCGGCGGTGTGACGCGCGCGGACCGGCGGCTGAAGGGCTCACGAGGAAGCCCCCGGCGACCTCGAAGGTCGCCGGGGGCTTCTGTGTCGGGTCGGTCAGACGATGGACTCGGCGACCTCGCCGGAGAACATCAGCATCGACTCGACCTCGAAGGTCCGGGCGTCTGCACCCGCGGCGGCCATCTCGGGTGACTTCAACGCCGCCTTCAGGGCGTCAGCGTCGTCGAACCAGAGCTCGGCGACGAAGTAGGGCGACGCAGTGCCGAGTCCGCGAGGGCGGCTCGTGGTGAATCGGCGCAGACCGGGAAGCTTCGCGGCGATCGGGACGTGGACGTCGCGGTAGTACCGATCGAACTCCTCGGCATCGATGGGCGCGCCGTACTCGATGGTGATGCGGTGCATGGTGCTTCCTTTCACTGGGGAAGGGTCTTGGCGACGAGAGTGAGCACGTCGTAGGTGGCGACGGGCTTGCCGTCCTGGTTGATGACAACCGCGTCCCAGCGGACCTCGCCGTAATCGGCGCTGTTGCGCGGCGTGATCTGCTTGACCGTCAGCGTCACCTCGATCGTGTCGCCGGCCTTGACGGGCGTGAGGAACCGCAGGTCGTCGACGCCGAAGTTGGCGAGGACGGGTCCGGGGTTCGGCTCGACGAACAGCCCGGCCGCGATCGACACGACGAGGTACCCGTGCGCGACGATGCCCCCGAAGAGCGGGTTGGCCTCGGCCGCTGCCTGGTCGGTGTGGGCGTAGAAGGTGTCGCCGGTGAACTCCGCGAAATGCTCGATGTCCGCCAGAGAGATCGTCCGCGTGGCCGAGCGGATCGTGTCACCGATCCGCAGCTCCGCCAGGCTCTTGCGGAACGGGTGCAGCTCGTCGACGGTCTGCACCGCTCCCTTGACCCACTGGCCGGAGATGGCGGTGAGCATGTTCGGGGACGCCTGCACCGCGGTCCGCTGCATG
>CAYRZN010000061.1:0-14341 GCA_964428825.1 uncultured Aeromicrobium sp. | reverse complement strand
AGCCGGTGGAGTAGATGTCGCTGCGGGCGTCGACGGTCTCGCCGCGGGCCTGCTCCGGCGAGAGGTACTGCGCCGTGCCGATGACGGCGGCGGTCTGGGTCATGGCCGACGAGGCGTCCGCAATCGCGCGGGCGATGCCGAAGTCCATGACCTTGACCTGGCCGGCGGGCGTCAGCATGACGTTGGCGGGCTTGATGTCGCGGTGGATGATGCCGGAGCGGTGGCTGTAGTCGAGGGCGCTGAGGATGTCGGCCGTGATGGTCAGGGCGCGCTCGGGCAGGATCTTGCGCCCGTCAGGCAGCACCTCGCGAAGGGTCTGGCCCTCGACGAGCTCCATGACGATGTAGGGGATCGAGGTGCCCTGCTCGTTCGGGGCCTCGCCGGTGTCGTAGACCGCGACGATCGACGGGTGGTTCAGGGCCGCCGACGACTGCGCCTCACGGCGGAACCGCTCCTGGAACGTGGGGTCGGAGGCGAGGTCGGGACGGAGCTGCTTGATGGCCACCGTGCGGCCGAGGCGTCGGTCGCTGCCGAGGCGCACGTCCGCCATGCCGCCGCGGCCCAGGATCTCGCCGAGCTCGTAGCGACCGCCGAGGAGGGCGGAGCTGTCGGATTCCGTCATGAGGACACTCTCCCAAAGTCGAGGGCGATCCCGGGCGAACCGGGGCAAGGAAGTCGAGGGGTGGTCATGAGGAGAGCAGCGCCTCCATGACGGCCTTGGCGATGGGGCCGGCGAGTCGACCACCGGAGATGTCGTCGGTCGCGGTGGCCGACTCCACGACGACCGCGACCGCGACCTTCTGGTCACCGGTGCCGGCGAACGAGGCGAACCAGGCGAGGTTGGGCAGGTCGCCACCGCGCTGCGCCGTGCCAGTCTTGCCGCCGACGGTCTGCCCCGGGATGCGCGCGGAGCTGGCCGTGCCGCCCTCGACGGTGCTGATCATCATCTGCTGCATCATCGTGGCGTGCTCGGTGGAGAGCGCCGTGCTGTACTCCTCGGCCTCGGCCTCGTCGAGGACCCGCAGGCTCGGGTCGCGCACGGTGTCGACGAGGTACGGCTTCATGACCACGCCGTCGTTGGCGATGCCGGCCGCGACCATCGCCATCTGCAGCGGCGTGGCGGCCACCTCGAACTGGCCGATGCCCGACTGCGCGAGCTGCGGCAGCTCGAGCTCGGTGTCGTCGGTCGTGAAGCGGCTCGCGTTCGAGGCGATGCCCTCGATGAGCTTGTCGCCGAAGCCGAACTTGGCGGCCTGTTCCTCGAGCGCGCCCTGACCGACCTGGGTCGCCAGGGAGCCGAACGAGACGTTGCACGAGACGTTGAGCGCGCGCTCCAGCGAGATCTGGTCGCCGCCGCAGTTGCCACCGCCGGAGTTCGGCAACGTGTACTCGATCCCGGGGAAGCTGAGCTCCGAGCCGCCCTGGACGACCGACGAGGGGTTCAGGTTGAGCTGCTCCAGCGCCGCCGAGGCCGTCACGAGCTTGAAGGTGGACCCGGGCGGCAGGATCTCCTGCGTGGAGCGGTTGAGCAGCGGCTTGGCGGGGTCGTCGTTGAGCGCGGTCCAGGCCTGCGAGACAGCCCCGAAGTCGTGCGAGGACAGCACGTTCGGGTCGTACGAGGGCTGCGAGACCATCGTCAGGATCGCACCGGTCTCGGGATCGAGGGCCACGACGGAGCCCTTGGTGCCCTCGGGGAGGGCGGCCAGGGCGGCGGCCGCGGTGGTCTGCGCGTTGGCGTCGATCGTGAGCTCGACGCTGCCGCCCTTGGGCTGCTTGTTGGCCACGAGGTCGACGACCCGGTTGACGAACAACCGGTTGTCGCTGCCGGACAGGATCGGGTTCTCGCTGTTCTCGATCGCCGAGCGCCCGTACGTGTAGGAGAAGTAGCCGGTCAGGTGGGCGTAGAGCGCGCCACCGGGATACGTGCGCAGGAACTCGAACTGGTCGTCGGACGCGACGCTCTCGGCGATCGGCTCGCCGCCGACCAGGATGGCTCCGCGCTCACGCGAGTACTCGTCGTCGATCACGCGCTTGTTGTTCGGCTCGCTGTTGAGGTTGCCGGCGTCGATGTACTGCACGTACGTGGCATTGCCCATCAGCGCCAGGAACAGCACGAGGCACGCCACGGACAGGCGTCGGATGGGGGTGTTCACAGCTTGACCACCTGGGTCGCCTCGTCCTCGGTGACGGCCTGCACCGGCGGCGCCGGGCGTCGCGTCTGGTCACTGATCCGCAGCAGGATCGCGATGATCGCCCAGTTCATCACGATCGACGACCCGCCCTGGGACAGGAACGGTGTCGTGAGACCGGTGAGCGGGATCAGGTGCGTCACGCCGCCGACGACGACGAAGACCTGGATGGCCATCGAGATCGCGAGGCCGGCGGCCAGCAGCTTGCCGAAGGCGTCGCGGCACGTGAGGGCGATGCGCAGCCCGCGCTCGACGATGAGCCCGTAGATCAGCAGGATCGCCATGAGGCCCGTGAGCCCCAGCTCCTCGCCGAGCGAGGTGGCGATGAAGTCGGAGTACCCGATCGGCGTGAGCTCCGGACTGCCCTGGCCCCAGCCGCGGCCCAGCAGACCGCCGTGGGCCAGGCCGTAGAGCGCGTTGATGATCTGGCCGTTCCGGTCGGGATCGCCGAACGGGTCCTGCCAGGCCTCGAAGCGTCGCTGGACGTGGCTGAAGTTCAGGTAGCCGAACCACGTGCCGAGTCCGAACAGGCCGCCGCCGACGACGAGCCAGCCGGCGCGCTCGGTGGCGATGAACAGGAGCACGACGAACAGGCCGAAGAACAGCAGCGACGAGCCGAGGTCGCGCTGCAGCACGAGGATGCCGATGCTGACGAGCCAGCCGATCAGGATCGGGCCCAGGTCGCGGGCGCGCGGCAGGTCGACGCCGAGGACGCGGCGTCCGGCGAGCGCCAGCACCTCGCGCTTCTCGGCGAGGTAGCCGGCGAAGAAGATCGCCAGGCAGATCTTGGCGGCCTCGCCCGGCTGGAAGCTGAAGGGCCCCAGGTTGATCCAGATGCGCGCACCGCGGATGTTCTCGCCGATGCCCGGCAGCAGGGGCAGGACCAGGAGCACCACGGCGGCGAGGCCGAACGAGTAGGTCAGCGTCTGCAGGCGGCGGTGGTCGCGCACGACGAGCAGGACCACGGCGAAGGCCACGACACCCAGGCCGGTCCACATCAGCTGGCTGGGGGCGAGTGCCGACCAGCTGTCGCGACGCTCCGCCATGCCGAGGTCGATCCGGTAGATCATGGCCAGGCCGAGGCCGTTGAGGCACAGCACCAGCGGCAGCAGCACGGGGTCGGCGTACGGGGCGAACCGCCTGATCAGCACGTTCGCCGCGACCGCGACGACGATCAGGGTGGCCGCCAGGCCCACCGCTCCGGCGGGCACGCGGCCCTCGGCCCCCAGGCCGACGGCGCAGTAGGCGAAGATCGCGAGGCCCACGGCCATCACGGTGAGGACGAGCTCGGCACCCCGTCGCTTGCGGGGGACCCAGGTGGTCTCGGTCATGGCACCACCGTCTCCGGCGCCACGGGTGCGTTCGGGTCGACCGGCGCGGTGGGGGTGGGGCTGGGGCTGGGCAACGGCTTCGCGTCCTCGCGCAGCTCACGCACGATCTGCTCGGCGTCCGCGAGGTCGGTGGCCTCGATGCCGTCGCGCACCTGGCTCTGCTGGAACGACGACAGCGCGTCGACCTCGATCTCGGTCTCGGCCTCGAGGTGCTTGAGGGTCACGAAGGGCAGGTCGGCATCGACGCCGCGGTAGATGGCCACCGTGCCGTCGGACTCGCTCACGAAGTACTGGTCCTGCGACCACTGGTACGCGTACCAGGCACCGACGCCGATCAGCGCGAGCAGCACGACGACCGCCATGATCCAGCGCGCCAGCCTCCACCGGGAGGGCTCCCGTGGCGCGTAGCGCAGCTCCTCGGGATCGACCGCGAACCGTGCGGTGGAGTCGTGCACGTCGACCGCGGCACCCCGACGTGGCTGGGGCGACTCCGCGGCCGCACCGACCAGCTGGGGCTTGCCGTCGGCGCACGCGAGGTCGGACTCGTCCTCGATCGTGGAGGCGTCGACCATCTCGCCGATCACGACCGTGACGTTGTCGGCGCCGCCGCCCTCCAGCGCGAGCCGCACGAGCTCGGTGGCGGCGACGTCGATCGACTCCGCACCCAGGGCGCGGGCGATCGCCTCGTCCTCGACCATGTCCGAGAGCCCGTCGCTGCAGAGCAGGTAGCGGTCGCCGAGCTGGGGCTGCAGCCAGGAGTAGTCGGCCTCGAAGTCGTCACGGCCGAGCATCGCGCGCAGCAGCAGCGAGCGGTGCGGATGGTGCCGGGCCTCCTCGGGCGTGATGCGCCCCTCGTCGACCAGGCTCTGCACGAACGTGTGGTCGGCGCTGAGCTGCGTGAGCCGGTTGCCGCGCAACCGGTAGGCCCGGGAGTCGCCGAGGTGGGCCACGGCGAACTTCTCGCCGTCCCACAGCATCGCCTCGACCGTCGTGCCCATGCCCTCGACCGCGGGGTCGGCCTCGATGAGGTCGCCGAGTCGCTGGTTGGCCGCGTTGACGACGTGCGTGAGGTGGTCGAGCGCGTCGACGTCGCCCTGGTGATCGGTGTCGTCGTCGACCGAACGGATGATCGTGACAGCCTCGGACGAGGCGAGGTCGCCCGCTGCGGCACCGCCCATGCCGTCGGCCAGCAGCAGCAGGTGCGGGCTGGCGTAGCCGGAGTCCTGGTTGTTGGACCGTCGCAGACCGACGTCGGTGAGCGCGGTGTAGCGCAGCGCGAGCGGGGAGTCGGGCACGGGCGGCGTCACTTCCGCAGCTCGACGATGGTCTTGCCCAGGCGGACCTGGACGCCGAGCGCGATCGGCACGGGCGTGGTGACCCGCTGGCTGCCGATGAAGGTGCCGTTCGTGGAGCCGACGTCCTCGACGAACCACTCGGCGCCGTTGCTCGCGAACCGGGCGTGCCGGGTCGAGACGTAGTCGTCGTCGAGCCGGATGGCCGCGTCGGTGCCGCGACCCAGCAGGATCGGCTGGTCGCCGAGGGGGACGCTCTGGCCCGCGTTCGGTCCGTCGGTGACGTAGAGCAGCTTGGGCGTGCCCCGCTGGGGGCGGCGTGGCTTGGTGACCTTGGCCTTGGGCGCCGGCTTGGGCGTGCGGGGGGCGACACCGGGACCAGCGGGCGTCTCGGTGACCTTGGTGCCGAAGATGTCGGTGCGGATGACCGAGACCGCCGAGAGGACGAAGATCCAGAGCACGGCGAGGAAGCCGAGCTTGATGAGCGTCAGGGTCAGCTCGGACATCAGGCCTTCCGTTCCGTGAGTCGGACGACGACGGTCGTGTTGCCGAGGCGCATCTCGGAGCCGTCGGGCACGGCGGCCGAGGACACCCGGTGGCCGTTGAGGACGACGCCGTTGGTGGAGCCGAGGTCGGTGACCGTGATCTGGACGGTCTCGCCCGTGTCGTGGATGTTGAGCTCGCAGTGGCGCCGCGAGATGCCCGGGTCGTCGATCTTGAGGTCGGACTCGGAGCCGCGACCGATCACGAGGCCGGGCGGGGTCAGGGGGTGGCGCTGGCCGCCGATCTCGAGGTAGGCCTCGGCGCGGCGGGCGGCGGAGTCGCTCATGCGGGCCCCCGCAGCCGGTCGGACGGACGCGTTGGTGCGGCTGCGCACCCGGAAGCGGCCGGTGCCGAGCTCGGGTGCCTCGACGAACTCGATCGCCAGGCCGCCGGCCAGCGTGTAGCGCTGCTCGTGGACGTGCTCGCGCACGAGGGTGCTGAGCTCGCCCGTGAGCGTCTCACCGAACGGGACGAGACGGGCGTGGTCCTCCGGCGAGAGCTCGACCGTGAAGTCGTTGGGCACGAGCCGACGGTCGCGCGACAGGATCTGTGCGGAGTTGTCGATCTCGCGCTGCAGGGCCGCCGCGATCTCGACGGGCTGCACGGCGCTGCGGAAAGCCCGGGCAAAAGCGCTCGTCACCACGCCCTCGAGCCGCTGCTCGAACCGCTGAAGTACTCCAGCCATCACGCCCCCTTCCCACGCATCGGTCGTGCACCTTCGTCGATCGTATCGACACCAGGTCTGGAGCGCGTCGCTCCGGTGCTAGACTCGGTGGTCGTTCGGCTCACGCCGGACGATTGTCGCGCGAGTGGCGGAATGGTAGACGCGCTGGCTTCAGGTGCCAGTGTCCGCAAGGGCGTGGGGGTTCAAATCCCCCCTCGCGCACAACGACGAAGCGGGGCCCTGTTCTTTGGGGCCCCGCTTCGTCGTTGATCAGGCACCGGGATTTGAGGAGGAGCGACGAAGGAGCGACGGGGTCCCCCCGCGCAAGCCCGCAGTCGCGCCGGGCTCGAGCCACGCACCACCCCGCCGCGGTGTAGCCGCGGAACCCTCACCCCCGCGCCTCCCGCACCCAGTCGATCAGCGCCAGCGCCAGCACCAGCGACACCGCCGCGACGGGAAGTGCCGCCCACCGCACGGAGATCTCGTCGTCCCCGAGGGTGCCGATCACGACGCAGGCGAGGCCTGCGGGGAGCGCGACGAGGACAGGCGCGGCGAGCCAGCGCCGGGCCACGCCGAGCAGGACGCCCAGGCCGACGAGCCCTGCACCCCAGATGAGCATCCCGACGGGGTCCATGCGCCGAGACTAGCGGCGGCGTGCGGCTCCGGCCCGATCTCAGCGTGCGGATCATGGGCCACGCCCTACGCTCGACCTCGAATCATGGCGGACCACGAGAGCCCGAGCCTTGAGCCCAGCGGGCCGGCAGACGATGAGGTCAGCGCACTGGCGTGGAGCGTCGGTGCGGTGGCTCGACGTCTGCACGTCTCTCCGTCGACGCTGCGCACGTGGGAGCGCCGGTACGGCCTCGGTCCCACCGAGCGCACCAAGGGCGGCCACCGCCGCTACTCCGAGTCGGACATCTCGCGGGTCGAGCTGCTCCACGGCCTGATCGGACGTGGGGTCGCGCCTCGTACCGCCGCGCGGCTCGCCGCCACCCAGGGCGTCACGCCGGTGGCCCACACCGCCTCCACGGCCGACGTTGCCGACGCGCTGGAGGCGCCGGAGCTGTTCGCCGCCGACGTCCTGACGGCGGCCGCCCGGTTCGACGGCGGTCGGCTCAGCCGGCTCCTCGCCGTGGTCGTGGTCGAGCACGGGGTGATCGACGCGTGGGACACCTACCTGCAGCCCGCGCTGCGGCACGTCCGCGACTCCGTGGCCGACGGCATCATCGGCGTCGACGCCGGGCACCTGGTGAGCGACACCCTCGCGACCGAGCTGCGTGCCTACGTGCGGGCCTGGCCCGATCTCGACCGGCGGCACGCGGGGGTTCTGCTCGCGACGGTCGAGGACGACCCGCACTCGCTCCCGGTCGTGGCCCTGCAAGCGGCCCTCGCGGGTCGCGGCGTGGCCAGCCACTCCTTCGGCGCGCGCCTGCCCGCCGGCGCCCTGGCGAACGTGATCGCCACGGTGCATCCCGCCGTCGTGTTCCTGTGGTCGACGACCGAGATGTCGCCCGACGACCACGTGTGGCAGGTGTCCTCCGCGGCTCGGGCCGATGCGCTCGTGGTGCTGGCCGGCCCGGGCTGGCCGGCACGCATGCACCACGAGGAGCCGAGGCGGGTCGCGCGCCCCACGAGCCTGGCCGTCACGGTCGACGTCGTGCTGAAGCGGTTGGCCGATCTGTCCGAGGACGCCGCCCGTACCGACGCGTAACATCGGCGCATGACCGAACCGCGGGTGATCACCGAGATCGAGGGGCCCCTGGCCCACGTGCGCCTGAACCGGCCCGACAAGCTCAACGCGGTTGACCTTCCGCTGCTCGACGGCCTGCTGGAGAGCGCCTCCCGGATCGCGGCCGACCGGGACGTGCGGGTCGTGCTCCTCTCGGGCGAGGGCAAGTCCTTCTGCGCCGGCCTCGACTTCCCGTCGGTCAACAAGACGCCGCGCAAGGTCGTCGCGAGCTTCATCCCGAACCCGCTCCGGGGCACCAACCGCTTTCAGCAGTCGCTGTGGGCCTGGCGCCGCCTGCCCGTGCCGGTCATCGCCGTCACGCGGGGACACGTGTTCGGCGCCGGCATCCAGCTCGCACTGGCGGCCGACTTCCGCTTCACGACCCCGGACGCCAAGTGGTCGATCCTCGAGGCCAAGTGGGGCCTCGTCCCCGACATGAGCGGCACGATCCCGCTCGTCGAGCAGATCCCGCTCGACCTGGCCAAGCGCCTCACCATGACCGGCGAGATCTTCTCGGGCGAGCAGGCCGCCGACTGGGGTCTGGCGACCGGCAGCGACGCCGATCCCGACAAGCTCGCCCGCGAGCTCGCCGATCAGCTGATCGAGCGGTCGCCCGACTCGGTCAGCGCCAGCAAGACGTTGCTCAACGAGGCCGCCCGTCGCGGCCTGCGGGCCCAGCTGCGCCTCGAGCGCAGGCTTCAGCTCACGATGTTCCGGTCACCCAACACGAAGATCGCGCGATCGGCCGGCACGAAGGGCCAGACGCCGGTCTTCGGTCCGCGCACGTTCCGCTGAGGCGATCGCGAGATCGGGCTGGTCCGCGAAGACGCCGTCGACCCCTGCGGCGATGAGCGCGTCGAGCTCGCCGTGAACGTCGGCGTTGCTGGGCAGGAACTGCGGCTCGGCACGCACGGTGTAGACCACGACCTTCAGGCCTGCGGCGTGCGCGTCGGCGACCAGTCGGCTCGGCGGGCCGATCGCGTTCGCGGCGTCGCGCGGGAGCACCTGGCTCTTCTCGGGGCCCAGCCACGTCGCGTAGGTCGAGACCTCGCGGAGGCCGGCGGGGGTCAACAGGCGCGCGTAGGCTGCCGACGCCGACGTGAGCTGCACGAGCGGCACGTCGACCAGACGCCGCAGCTCCCGCAGGTTGCGCGACTCGAAGGACTGCACGGCGACGGGCGCGTCCGCCCCGGTCCAGCCGACGCGCTCGAGGCTCCTGAGCAGCGGCGGGGTGAGGTCGAGACCGAGGGAGGCGAAGTAGCTCGGGTGCTTGGTCTCGGGCGCGACCGCGATGACGCGTCCGCGCCGGACGGCCTCGATCCGAGCGAGGTCGAGGATCTCGTCGAACGTCGGCACCGGGTACAGCCCGTCGTACAGCGTGTTTCCCGGGCGCACGGCGGGCAGGCGCTCCCGCGTGTGCAGCGTGCGCAGCTCGGCGAGGGTCAGGTCCTCGGTGAACCACCCGGTCACGCTGACCCCGTCGACGACCTTGGTCGTGCGGCGATCGGCCAGCTCGGGGTGGTCCGCGACGTCGGTCGTGCCGCTGATCTCGTTTTCGTGACGGGCGACGAGGACGCCGTCGCGGGTGCTCACGAGATCGGGCTCGATCACGTCGGCGCCCATCTCGATCGCGAGGCGGTAAGCCTCGATCGTGTGCTCCGGGCGGTACCCGGACGCCCCGCGGTGCGCGAAGACGGTCACCATGCGATTGCGCATGCTCCGACTGCACGCCCCGGACGTGTCCAGCGGGTGAAGACGGGGTGCTGGTCGGACGAACGTCAGAGCACGTCGAGGCGCCCCAGCACCTCGCGGACGTGCGCGAGGGCGTTCGGGTCGCGCAGCCCGGTGGAGTCGTCGAAGTAGAGGCCGTCGCCGATCAGCTGGATCGTGCGGGCCAGCGCCTCGTCGCCCACGTGCTCGGCCAGCACCTGGAACCAGGCGTCGCGCACCCGGGCCATGGCCTCCGCCGCGCGGGAGTCGTTCTCCTGCGCGATGCGCGTTGCCGCGATCAGCGCGCGATCGAAGTCGCTCCCGGAGTCGACCGAGGTCTCGAGGTAGAAGTCGACGGGCCCGGCGGGCGCCTCGCGCATCTTCGCGACGTCGGCGTCGGCCTGGTCGTGGAGGCGCTCCAGAAGTCCCTCGACGAGCTCGTCCTTGCTGTGGAAGTGGTACAGCAGCCCGCCCTTGGAGACACCGGCGGCGGCCGCGACGGCGTCGAGCGTCGCGGCGCGGCTGCCGCCCTCGACGAGCTGGTGCTCGAACGCGTCGAGCAGGCGGTCGCGGGTGCTGCGGTCGTCGCTCGAGGCCATGCCGGGAGTGTAGGGCGAGTCACGTCCCGTCGGGTTGGAACTGTACCGTCTGGACGGTACAGTTCAGCTCATGACCCACGACGTACTCTCCGCGCGCGCCACGCGCCGCGAGTGGGCCGCCCTCGCCGCCCTGATGCTCCCCGTCCTCCTCGTCTCGGTGGACAACACCGTGCTGAGCTTCGCCCTGCCGAGCCTCAGCACGGCCCTGGCGCCGACCGGGAACCAGCTGCTGTGGATCGTCGACATCTACGCGCTGATGCTCGCCGGCCTGCTCATCGCGATGGGCAGCCTCGGCGACCGCCTGGGGCGCCGTCGACTCCTGGTCGTGGGCGCGACGGGCTTCGGCGTCGTCTCGCTCGCCGCGGCGTTCAGCCCGAGCCCGGAGGCGCTCATCGCGATGCGCGCGGCTCAGGGCTTCTTCGGCGCGATGCTGATGCCGTCGACGCTGTCGCTGATCCGCAACATCTTCATCGACGCGCGCGACCGCCGGATCGCGATCGCGACCTGGGCCGCGATGTTCTCCGGCGGCGCCGCCCTCGGTCCGATCCTCGGCGGCTGGCTGCTCCAGCACTACTGGTGGGGCTCGGTCTTCCTGATCAACGCGCCCGTCGTGGCGATCCTCGTGCCCCTGGCGCTGTGGCTCGTCCCGGAGTCGCGCGACCCGCGTCCGGGACCGGTCGACCCGGTCTCGATCGCCCTGTCGCTCCTGGCGATGCTCCCGGCCGTCTACGCGATCAAGCACGCGGCGCACGCCGGCGTCGACGACGTCACGGTCGCGTGCCTCGCGCTCGCGGTCGCGTCAGGCATCGCGTTCGTGCGCCGTCAGCGTCGCAGCACCTCGCCCATGCTCGACGTCGACCTGTTCCGCAACCGTGTCTTCGCCGGCTCGGTCGTCGCGAACCTCCTGAGCCTCATGGCCCTGACCGGGTTCCTGTTCTTCGCGGCACAGCTGCTGCAGCTCGTGCTCGGACTCGAGCCGATGATCGCGGCCCTCGTGCTGCTCCCGGGGCTCGTCGTGACGGTCGCCGCCGGATTCGTCGCGGTCGCGCTCGTGCGCGTCGTGCCGGCGCGCGTGCTGGTGGCGGGCAGCTTCGTGGCCTCGGCCGGCGGCTACGCGATCGCCGCCTTCACGGGCCACCCGACCGTGGCCAGCGTGATGATCGCCTTCACGGTCATGGGCATCGGCATCGGCATGGCCGAGACGCTCACCAACGACATGGTGCTCAGCCACGCTCCGCCGCACCGCGCCGGCGCGGCCTCGGCGATCTCGGAGACGGCCTACGAGGTCGGTGCGGTGCTCGGCACTGCGGTGCTCGGCAGCGTGCTCACGGCGACGTACCGCTCGCACCTCGTGGTGCCGGCGGACGCCGTGGGCGGTGGCTCGACCGAGACGCTCGGTGCGACCCTCGAGCGCGCGGCGACCCTGCCGGACAGCCTGGGCGCGGCCCTCTCGGACTCCGCGGTGGCCGCCTTCGACCTGGGCGTGCAGTACGCCTCGGGCGTCGCGATCGTGGTGGCCCTCCTGGCGGCCGTCATCAGCTGGCGCACCCTGCCGCGCTGAGCACGCGAGCGCAGCTCCCGGCTCAGGGTCTCCGCGACGCAGTCGCGCGTCCCGGTCGTCGAGTGGCCTGCGAGGAACGAGCAGGTGTATCGAGACGGTGGTCAGGTAACCGGGGCGCCAGCCTCCGCCCGTCCTTGAGGCTGCCGTCACCTGACCGGGTCTCGATACACCGGCTCGCCAGGGCTCGCCGAGCACTCGACCAGCAGTGGCCCCTCAGGCCGCCGCTGCGCTCCGAGCCTGCTCGGCGCGGGCCACGGTCGTGTCGATGACGCGGGTCACGAGCTCGGGATCGTCAATCATCGGCACGTGGCCACAACCCGGGAGGTCGACGTGCTCGGCGTGGGGCAGGCGCTCGCGGGCGGTGTGGGACTGCGAGTACGGGAGGATCAGGTCCTTCGTGCCCCAGGCGACGGTGGTCGTGACGGGCACCTGGTGGTCGAAGAAGTAGCCGAGCGCCTGGATCGCGGTGCGCTCGAACGCCGTGCAGTACTTCAGGCCGCGCGCGTCGCGCAGGGCCGCTTCGGCAGGGATCCGCTCCGGGTGGGCGTAGAGCAGCTGACCCGACAGGCGGATGCCGATGTCGGTCTTCGTGACCCGGCGCAGGACGAAGTCGGGTGAGATCGCCGAGAAGAAGCGGAGCACGAACAGCGCGAACAGGGCCTGCAGCTTGCTGACGGGCCCGAAGAACCCGGCGGGACTCAGGGCGGTGACCGACGAGACGAGACCACGGGCTCCGAGCTCGAGCGAGATGGCACCCCCCAGGGAGTTCCCCACGACGTGCGGCTTGGTGACGCCCCAGCGCTCGAACTGCGACGCGAGGTGGTCGACCGCGTTCGGCATCGTGTAGGCCACCCCGCCGGCGAACGCGGGGGACTCACCGAAGCCCGACAGGTCGGGGGCGATGACGTCGTACCGCGTGGCGAGGTCGTCGATGATGGGGTCCCACGCGCCCTTGTTGTGGCCGATGCCGTGCAGCAGGACCAGCGTGGGCCCGGAGCCCTTGCGGACGTAGGTGAGGTCGGGGAGCAGCATCGGGGACTCTTCTCTCTCTTCCGGGCCGATCGGTGGGATGCGTCATCGATGATGACACGTCGGCGGGGCAGCGTACCGCGAGTATGTTGACAACCGTGACACCACTACTGTCACAATGGTGGTGTGACTGTAGACAACCCCTCCCGTGGCCCGCTCGCCGGTGTCCGTGTCGTCGAGTTGGCCGGCATCGGTCCGGGCCCGTTCGCCGCGATGATGCTGGCCGATCTCGGAGCCGACGTGATCCGCGTCGACCGCCCGGGCGGCGGTGGCCTGACCCTCGGTCCGGCCGAGCGGGACATCCTCGGCCGCGGTCGCCCCAGCGTCGCGATCGACCTCAAGGCCGACGGCGGCATCGACCTCGTCCTCCATCTGGTCGAGAAGGCCGACATCCTCCTCGAGGGCTACCGGCCGGGCGTCACCGAACGTCTGGGCCTGGGACCCGCGGAGTGCCACGCGCGCAACCCCCGCCTCGTCTACGGCCGCATGACCGGATGGGGCCAAGACGGTCCCCTCGCCCAGAGCGCGGGCCACGACATCAACTACATCTCGGTGGCCGGTGGCCTCGACCCGCTGGGCCGCCGCGGCGGACCACCCGCCTTCCCGCAGAACCTGCTCGGCGACTTCGGCGGCGGCTCGCTCTACCTCGTCGCCGGCGTGCTCGCGGCGCTCACGCACGCCCGGGCCACGGGTGAGGGCCAGGTCGTCGACGCCGCCATCACCGACGGCGTCGCCCACCTGATGTCGATGGCCGTGACGATGCAGCAGAACCAGGTCTGGGACGGCGCGCGCGGCACGAGCCTGCTCGGCGGAGGCTCCCCCTTCTACGACGTCTACGAGACCTCCGACGGCCGGTGGATGTCGGTCGGTGGACTCGAGCCGCAGTTCTGGGCCGAGACCGAGAAGCTCCTGGCCGAGGCCGGCTTCGCCGACCTCCCGGACCGCAACGACCCGCGGAACTGGCGCGACCTCCGTGCCCGCCTGACGGAGGCCTTCGCCTCGCGCACCCAGGCCGAGTGGGCCGAGGTCTTCGAGGGCACCGACGCGTGCATCGCCCCGGTCGTGCCGCTGACGGAGGCGTACGAGCACCCCCACAACGTCGCCCGCGGTACGTACGTCGAGCGCGACGGTCTCGTGCAGCCAGCCCCCGCGCCGCGGTTCTCGGCGACCCCCGCGACCCTCGGCACCCCGCCGTCGCGCACCGGGGCGGACACCCGGACCGCGCTGGCGGCGTGGGGGATCGACGACGTCGACTCCCTCGTCGAGCGCGGCGTCGCCGTCCAGAACGACTGACCACCACCCCAGCTCGATCCAACCCGAGGAGCACCCATGAAGCGCACCATCTTCGACGCTGACCACGACGCCTTCCGCGACACCGTCCGCGCCTTCGCCGAGAAGGAGATCGTCCCCCACCACGAGGAGTGGGAGAAGGCCAGCATCGTCCCCCGCGAGCTGTGGCTGAAGGCGGGCGAGATGGGCCTGCTCGGCTTCATGATGCCGGAGGAGTTCGGCGGCGGTGGCGTCGACGACTTCCGCTACAACGCGATCCTCAACGAGGAGATCACCCGCATCGGCGCCTCCGGCGTGGGCTTCGTCATCCAGACCGACCTGGTCTCGGGCTACCTGCTGTCGCACGCCACCCAGGAGCAGAAGGAGCGGTGGTTCCCCGGCTTCTGCTCGGGCGAGATCATCAC
>CAYRZN010000060.1:10416-14468 GCA_964428825.1 uncultured Aeromicrobium sp. | reverse complement strand
CAGCCGGCCTGGCTGGACACGCAGATCGTGGCTCGCTCGGGGTAGCGCATCAGGACCGACTCGACGAGTGCCCCGTCGAACAGGCGCCACAGCGTCTTGCGCGTGGTGCCCTGGTCGGCCTCCATCGTGCGCACCGGGTCGAGCAGCTTCGGCAGGAGCGCCGTGGCGATCGCGTCGCGGTTCTTCGCCGGGAGGTCGGTCATGTTCGCCGGGTCGCGCTCGAGTCGGCCGAAGTAGTGGTGCGCGACCTGCTTGACGCGGAACGCCGGCTCGCCGAGCTCGGCCGCCGCGGTGGCGCGCTCCTCGGCGGAGAGGTCGGCGAGGTGACGCGGAGGCTTCTGGCGCCCCCGCGGCGGTGCGATCACGAGCGGCAGCGCGCGCGTGGGAGCGGGCTCCACCTGCGGATCAGTCATCCCACGATTGTCTCACCCAGCACCAGCACGAGCCGAATCGTCGGTCATGGTCACAGCCGAAGTCGGTCGGCAAGCCGCCAGGCGAGCACGTGCTCGAGCTCGGATCGGTCGGGCTCTGGCGGCGGCCGGTGTCTGACCCGGTGGTTGCCACGGCCGCGTGCATGATGCCGGGCAAGAATTCGTTCAAGGACGCCGTGCCCCTTCAGGGCGTGCTCACGACGACACTTCGGATCGAGGTTCGAGCCCTCGGTCCTGCCGTCCGGCCACGGTTCGACGTGGTCGAGATCGCACTCGGAGGCGGGTCTCAAGCACGCGTCGCCGCTGCACGTGCCGTCACGGAAGGCGATGGCCCGCGCAAGGACGTCGGGGGCGAATCGGCCGACGTACTGGTGGGCCAGGGTGTCGCCGATGATGGGGTCGACGAGCAGCCGGTGCCAGAACGCCTCGCCGGCCAGCGCCGACTCCAGGACCCACTCGGCGGGCACTGACCACGAACCGTCGGCACTCGCGGCGTGCCCTGTGGTGAGGCTGGTCAGGACCTTCGCGTCGATCGTGACCGCGATGTCGGCCCGGATTCCTGGCTCGGTCGAGGTGGTGTCGGTGGTGCCGTTCACGAGGAGGTCGAGCAGCGCGTCGGCCTCCCGCTGCGCCTTGCTGCGGTCGTCGCCGGCACCCAGGGCCTTGGCTTCGCGGCGCAGGCGGTTCTCGATCGCTGCGGCGTGATGCGACGGCAGGTAGGCACTGAGCCACGCCATGCCGTCGTCGAGGTGGGTGACCTCCACGTGCCGCTTGTCCCGCTCGGCGTTGGCGCGCTCGACCGCGAGGTCGGCCTCAACCCGGGCGACGAAGCGCTTCAACCAGCCGCGGAGCTCGGCAGCGGTGTGGGTCTCGGCATAGGGCACGACGGTCTCGTCCAGACGTCGCTTGGACTCGGCGCGCTCCAGCCGACCCAGGGCCAGCGAGATCTCCCTGGCCCTGGCCGCGTCGATACCGCCCGAGATGAAGGACAGCCAGGTGAGTGGGGCATGCTCGGTCAGCCGTTCGGCCGCGGCGAGTCGCTGGACGACCTGCCCCTCCGACAACCCCATGGCCAGGGCGATCTCCTTCGCGATCCCGGCGGTCTCGACGAGCCGCTGCATGGGCCGCTCGATACGCACGATCCGGGCGAGCTCCGCATCGCGGAATCCGATCATCGCTGCCCACTCCACCGCCTCGGCCCGCGCCCGCGCAGCCGAGGCCTCGACGAGGTCCTCCACCGTGATCCGCAGGTCCATGTGTCGAACCTAGAACCCACCACCGACATTCATCGTGAGAGCCGAGAAGCCTGGGGACAAAGCCCTATGGACGCACGCGGAGCGAGTCGATGAAGTCGAGCTTGGCGAGCACCTTCGGCGGGATGACGAACGGGTACAGGTCGTCCGAGCCCATGCTGCGGTTGATCTGGTTGAGCGCGTTCGACAACGGCACCCACACCCCCGTGACGAGGTCGCTGAAGATGCTGAACGCGTCCGGCTCGACCGTGATGAGGCCGTTCCAGCGGGCCGTGTCGACCGTGTCCTGGATGTGCAGCGTATGGGCGAACGACTCCGCGAAGTCCTCGAACGGGTGCATCGTGGCGTAGGTGCTGATGTAGCTGTCGGCCCAGTCGGCCGGCGGCCCCTCGTTGTAGTGCCGCTCGATCTCGTCGGCGTAGGAGATCTCCTCGTTGCCGAAGAGCTCGCGGGCCTTCTCGATCAGGTCGCCCCGGACGTGCTGGGCCTCCATGTAGTGGCCGACCTCGTGCCGCAGGTGTCCCAGCATCGTGCGGTACGGCTCGGCGAGCTCGGCCTGGACCTTCGCGCGGTGCGCGTCGTCGCCCTCGGCCAGGTCGATCGTGATGACACCGTCCTCGTGGCCGATCACGACGTTCTCCTCGACGCTCGAGAGCATGTCGAAGGCCAGCCCCTGCTCGGGGTCCTCGTCGCGGGTGACCCAGCCGAAGCCCAGGCGGGTCAGCTCGACCAGGAGGTGCCGCTTGGCCGACTCGGCGACGGGCAGCTGCGCCAGCCCGATCGGGTCGTCGTCGGCGGGACGGGTCCGGGTCAGCCGGCACGCCTCGCAGGGCTCACCCTCGATCCGGGTCAGCCACGTGCAGCCCGACAGGTTCAGGTTCGGGCACACGTGCCAGACCAGTCCGTCGGGCGCGACGAAGGCGCCCTCGTCGTCGACCACGACGATGTCGGCGGTCTCCCGCCAGTAGCCGAGCGACGACCCGCAGACGACGCACACGCTGTTCTCGAGGTAGAGGCGGTTGTCACAGGTGGAACAGCTGAAGTTGCGCACGCCCCAGTGTGGCGGTTCGGAGTCCGGGCCGCGCGTCGAGCGCGGCGCTGCGTCAGGCGGGCGTCTCGGCCCCGTCGTACAGGAAGCTGGCGTCGTCGATGAGCCACTCCCCGTCGACCAGGACGAGGTCGTAGGTGTAGGTGTCCGAGGCCTGCTCGACGTCGCCGCGTTCGAGGTACTCCCACGTCTCCTCGGTCTCGACGCGGGCCGTCGACCCGTCGACCGAGACGTCGATCACCTCGATCCGGTACGTCCGCCAGAAGTCTCGGGGCTTGCCGACCTGGATCTCCTCGAGGCCGTCGCGAAAGCCCGAGCAGGTCGAGTAGTCGGCCTCCGCCTGCCCGTAGGCGGACCGGAAGTCGGCCGTCGTCGTGTCCTGGAAGGTCTCGCAGTCGGCGTCGCGGAACGACCGGTCCCACGCGAGGATCGCCTCGGTCGGGTCGGGCACGCCGAGAGGGAGGTCGAGGGCGTCGTCACCACCACCGCCGCGGCTCGCGATGCCGGCGACGAGCCCGAGCACCAGACCGAGCACGATGATGGCCAGCCCGGCGAGCGCCGTGAGGTACGTCCAGTACCTCGACGCGACCGACGTGCCTGCCTCCTGCATGGGGAACATGCTGGCAGACGGGCGGTCACCCGTGGGACGGGACACGGGCCGGTCGTGCTCTCAGATGGGTGCGACGTCGACCTCGACGTCGAGCAGCGAGGTCGAGGCGTCGCTGTAGATGACGCCCTTCACCGGGGGGACGTCGGCGTAGTCGCGCCCCCATGCCGTCGTCACGTACCGTTCCCCGGCCACCTGGTCGTTGGTCGGGTCGATCGCGAGCCACGTGCCGCCCGGCACCCACACCGCGGCCCAGGCGTGCGAGGCGTCGGCGCCGACCACCCGGTCCCGGCCCGGCGGCGGGTCGGTCGCGAGGTAGCCGCTGACGTAGCGCGCGGCGAGACCGTGCGACCGCAGGCACGCCAGCGTGAGGTGGGCGAAGTCCTGGCACACCCCGGCGCGCGCGTCGAACAGGTCGTCGATCGTGCTGGTGACGGTCGTGGCGCCCTGCTCGTACTCGAAGTCGCGGTGGATCCGGTGCATGAGGTCGAGCGCCGCCTCCGCGATCGGCCGGCCCGGCTGGAGCGACTCCGCGGCGTAGGCGAACGCCGTCGGCGTGTGCGGGACGAGGTCGGACCGGAGGGCCAGCTCGCGCGCCGACCAGGCGTCGGGCACGTCCGACCGGGTGCGCGTTCGACAGCTCTCCCACGACTGGGCGTCCGCGCGGTCGTCGCGGACCTCGGTGAGCACCTCGACCTCCGACCGGGCCTCCA
>CAYRZN010000060.1:0-10406 GCA_964428825.1 uncultured Aeromicrobium sp. | reverse complement strand
GTGGAGCAGATGAGCATGGCCCTGGCCCGCGAAGGCATCAGCCACACGGTGGCGCTGGTCGACCTGGAAGTACGTGCGGGTGTTCCCGAAGTGGTCGACCGTGGCCTGCAGGTCGGTCGCAGCAGGATCGACGACGACCTCGTGCGCCCCGACCACCTGCCACGGGAGGTCGCGTGGGGTCACGTGGGCGATGCCGTAGCTGTCGCTCACGTCGTCGTCGTACGTGTAGGTCGTCGTGTGGCGGACCCGGTACCTCATGAGCGGCTCCTCATGACGAGCCGGTCAGGTCGAACGAGCGGGGTGTCGGCGCCGACGTCAGGTGCACCTCGGCCACGGCATCGGCAAGACGGGTCAGGAGTCCTCGGACCGAGCCCAGGGTCTGCTCGAGGTACGGCCGCCGCTCCCCCTCGATCACGACGAGCCCGGCGAGGTCGACACCCTCGAGCTCGCTCCTCAGGTCGGCGAGCAGCCGCTCCGGCCTCGTGGAACCGGTCGAGGCCGGCAGTCCCCGGAGCACCTCGGCGAGGCGCTCCAGGTTGAACGCGACCGAGCGCGGGTTGTCGACGTCGAACATCAGCAGCTCGACGACCCCGGCGGGGCGCACGTACCCCCGGTAGCGACGACGGTGCGTCACGGCGCTCTCGGCGATGCCGAGCACGGAGGTGAGGACGTCGCGGTCGACGTCGATGCCGCGCCTGGTCGTGACGGTGCCCTCGACCAGCCGCACGACCTGCTGGCACCGCTCCACGGTCCGACCGAGCACGATCATGCGCCAGCCGTCGTCGCGCATCATCGAGTCGGTCACGCCATGCAGCGCCGAGATCGCCGTGAGCATGCGTCCGGCCGAGTCGTTGACCTGCAGGCTCGAGCGGGAGCCGGCCAGGACCCCGGCCGCCCGGTCGATCGCACCGAACACGCGCCACACGTCGGGCGAGAGCTGGTCACGCACGGCCTGGGCCGCATCGCGCAGCGAGCCGATCGACTGGGCCACCGAGCCCGGACGGAACGGGTCGAGCAGGACCGAGCGCAGCTCGTCGTCGTACGCCGCACCGTCGACGGTCTCCCCGTCGAGGGGACCGTCGGGGCCGGGGCTGAGGTCGTGCAGCTTGCGCACCAGCACCTGCAACGTCTGGCCGCCGGCGGACCAGGGCCGGTAGCGGAAGTCCTGGGCCAACCCGTGCGCCGCGATGACGAGGCGCAGCGTGTCCTCCGCACGCTCGGCGTACCGACCGAACCAGAACATGTCCTCCAGCACGCGCGGCACCATCGCCGCCGGGGCCCGGACGTTGGTCATCGGCAGGACCTCGACGAGCCGCTGGTCGGGCTCGTCGGCCCGCTCCTTGAGCACCCACACGTCCTTGCTCCGCGGCACACGCCCGGTCTCCATGATCGACCCGAGGCCACCGAGCAGGGTGCGGTAGGCCGAGCCGTGGCGCACTGAGAAGGTGCGGATCACGACCGGCTCCGGACGCACCCCGAGCGGACCGAGCGCCACGGTCTGCGAGTGGTGCGGCCGCTCCTGGGCGACGAACCGGTGCGGCTCGGCGTCGACGAGCTCCAGGAGACGGTCGGGGTCCAGGTCCGCCGGCAGCGGCGAGCGGTCGATCGTGCGGATCGTGAGCTCGTCGGCACGGGCCCGCACGAGGTCCAGCTCGTCGGGGTCGCCGAGCCAGTACGAACGGATCGTCGGCAGGCGCAGCGGCTCGTCCAGGAGCACCTCGCACGCACGCGCCAGGAACGGCGCGAGGCCGAGGTTCTCCACGACACCGGACCCGAGCCCGTTGACGACCGTGACGGTGCCGCGCCGCACCGCCTCGACCAGGCCCGTCACGCCGAGCTGCGAGTCGCCCCGCAGCTCCAGCGGGTCGCTGAAGACCGCGTCGACGCGTCGCACGATCACGTCGACGCGCTCGAGGCGCCCGAACGCCCGCATCCACACGGTGCCGTCACGCACCACCAGGTCGCTGCCCTGCACGAGCGGGAAGCCCAGGCTCGACGCGACGAACGACTGGTCGTAGGCCGTCTCGGACTGGGGCCCCGGCGACAGCAGGACGACGCGGGGGTCGCTGACCTCCCCAGGCGCCGCGTCGATCATCGCCGCGCGCACGGCCTGGAAGAACGGGGCGACCCGGTGGAGTGCCGCGCCGCGGTAGAGCTCCGGGACGACCCGACTGATCACACGGCGGTTCTCCATCGCGTAGCCGATGCCCGAGGGGGCTCCCGTGCGGTCGGCCAGGACCTGCCAGTCACCCGTGGCGGTGCGGGTCACGTCGGTCGCGGTGACGAGCAGCGGATGTGGCTCGCGGGTGCTTCCACGCAGGACCCGGAGGAAGCCGGAGTGGCCGAGCACGACCTCGGGCGGCACGACCCCGGACGACAGGAGCGTCTGGGGACCGTAGAGGTCGACGAGCATCGCGTTCAGCAGCTCGGCCCGTTGCGCGAGCCCGACCTCGAGCGGTGCCCACTCCTGGGCCGAGACCACGATCGGGACCGGGTCGAGCCGCCACCAGGAGGGCGACTCCCCCGGGCGGGAGTACCGCACGCCGTCGTCGCTCAGGAACCGGACGATGTCGCCACTGATCCGCTGCAGCTCCTCGTGGGTCAGCCCGATCGCGGAGCTGGCGAGCGCCTTCCACGCGGGTCGCAGCGTCCCGTCGGGGGCCACGACCTCGTCGTACCGCGTGGGCTCGGGCGACAGCGTCGGCTGCGCGACGGCCGTCGAGTAGTCCTGCAGCACCGTCAGCCGAGCCCCCGACCCGCGTCGCGGGCCACGGGGGCCCGCCGCAGGTCCAGCGTGCGGGGGTACTCCGGTGCTGACGCCTGGGCTCCGCGCTCGCGGGCGGCCGCCACGTCGATGCGTCCGGCCGTGTGGCCGAACGGCTCGAAGCGACTGGCGCGCCGCGCCTCGGCGGAGGCGGCGTTGACCGGGGCGTGCTCGTACGCGCGTCCGCCGGGGTGCACCACGTGGTACGTGCACCCGCCGAGCGAGACCTGGGCCTCGGCATCGACCAGGTCGAACCGGAGCGGTGCGTGCACCTCGATCGTGGGGTGCAGCGCCGACCACGGCTGCCACGCGCGGTAGCGGACACCGGCGTAGTACTCGCCGGGCGTTCCGGTCGACGTCAGGGGCACGGGGACACCTTGGCACGTCACGAGGTGCTTGCGCGGGTCGACTCCCCGCACCAGGACCTGCAGGCGCTCGACCGAGGAGTCGACGTAGCGGGCGGTGCCGCTGCCGGTGGCCTCCTCGCCCAGGACGTGCCACGGCTCGATCGCTGCCCGGAGCTCGATCTCCACCTGGGTGCCGCGCGCCTCGACCAGCGTGCGACCCAGCCGCGGGAACCGGAACTCGACGAACGGGTCGAGCCAGCTCTGCTCGAACGCGATGCCTGCGGCCCGGAGGTCGGCGACGACCTGCCCGATGTCGGCGACCACGCCCTGCGGGAGCAGGAAGTCCTCGTGCAGGGACGTGCCCCAGCGGACGAGGGAGTCGGTGCTGGGCGTGCGCCAGAACATCGAGACCAGTGAACGGACGAGCAGCGCCTGCACCATCGCCATCTGCGGATGGGGGGGCATCTCGAAGCCACGGAGCTCCAGGAGTCCGAGCCGGCCGCGGGACGAGTCGGGGCTGTAGAGCTTGTCGATGCAGAACTCGGCCCGGTGCGTGTTGCCCGTGAGGTCGGTCAGCAGGTGGCGCAGCACCCGATCGACGAGCCACGGGCGGCCCGGGAGGTCCCCACCATGGGCACGGTGGGCCTCAGCCCCTTCCTCGCGGTCGTCGCCTGGGGCGAGCTGCGCCTGATCGGCCAGCCGCGCGAGCTCGGCGAGCGCGATGTCCATCTCGTAGACCGCCTCGGGGCGGCCCTCGTCGAACCGGGGCGCCTGGCTGGTCGGACCGATGAACCGGCCGGAGAACAGGTACGACAGCGACGGGTGGCGCTGCCAGTACCGGATCAGGCTGCCCAGCAGATCGGGCCGACGGAGCAGGGGCGAGTCGGCCGGGGTCGGCCCGCCCAGCGTGATGTGGTTGCCGCCGCCGGTGCCCGTGTGGGAGCCGTCGAGGTCGAACTTCTCGGTGCCGAGGCGAGTCTGGCGGGCAGCGTCGTAGAGCGTGTCGGTCAGGTCGCGCAGCTCACCCCACGTGCGGGTGGGCTGGAGGTTGACCTCGATGACGCCCGGGTCCGGGGTCACGATGAGCTGCGTCAGACGGGAGTCCGGCGGCGGGGCGTAGCCCTCGACCACGACCCGTACGTCCAGCTCTGCGGCAACCTTCTCGAGCGTCGCGACGAGGGTCACGTAGTCGTCGAGGCGCTCCGTGGGCGGCAGGAAGACGAACACGAACCCGTCACGCCCCTCGAACGCGAGGGCTGTCGGCGGGGCCTCGTGCGGCTCGATCGTCAGGACGCTCGGCAGCACCGCCGTGAGGGGCGGACCCGACTCCAGGTACGACGGGTCGCCCGAGGGCTCGGGCGGCAGCCACGAGATCGAGTCCAGCGGCAGACGCAGGCCGACCGGCGAGTCACCGGGCGCCAGGACCAGCCGACCTCGCCGGAAGGTCCAGCGCGGGCTCGACCACGTCTCGCCCGTCACGATCGGCAGCACCCAGCCGGACGGCTCGCCGACACCGGCGTCGAGGGCCGTGGCCCACGCGGGGTCGATCCGGTCAGGAGCCTCGGTCGGCGCCTCACCGTCCGGACGTCGAAGTGCCGCAGCGAACGGCACGATCGGGTCCTCCCACGCCGGGATGACCCGCTCCTCGTCGAGCCGCAACGCGGCAGCGACGCCGATGGCGAGCCGCTCTGCACGGGCCGGCGCGTCCTCGACCGCCTCGTCGTCGTTCCACGGGTCGGCGAGCAGCTCCGGGCGGGACCACAGCGTCTCGCCGTCGGTACGCCACTGCAACGCGACCTGCCAGCGTGGCAGCGGCTCGCCCGGGTACCACTTGCCCTGGCCCCGGTGCACGAGACCGCCTCCGGCATAGATCTCCCGCAGCCGTCGCGCGAGCTCTCCAGCGAGCCGGCGCTTGTCCTCGCCGTCGGCGTCGGTGGTCCACTCCGGCGAGGTCGCGTCGTCGATCGAGACGAACGTCGGTTCCCCGCCCATCGTGAGCCGCACGTCGTCCGCGACGAGCCGCGCGTCGACCTCCTCGCCGAGCGCGTCGACACGAGCCCAGGCCTCGTCGGTGTACGGCAACGTGACGCGCGGGTCCTCGTGCACACGCGTCACGACGTTCGAGAACGAGAACTCGACGTCGGCCGGCTCCATCTGACCCGAGATCGGCGCGGCCGACGCCGGATCGGGCGTTGCCGACAGCGGGATGTGGCCCTCGCCCGCGAACAGCGCCGAGGTCGGATCGAGACCGATCCACCCGGCGCCCGGCACGTAGACCTCGGCCCACGCGTGGAGGTCGGTGAAGTCCTCCTTCGCGCCGGTCGGGCCGTCGAGCGCCTGCGCCGCGAGCAGCGGGTCGGTCGCGAGCTGCACCAGGTAGCCCGAGACGAAGCGGGCCGCGAGCCCGTACTGGCGCAGCAGCGACACCAGCAGCCAGGCGCTGTCGCGGCACGAGCCGATCGCCCGCGTGAGCGTCGTGTCGGGGGTCTGGACCCCCGGCTCCATGCGCACGGAGTACTCGACGTCCCGGTGGACCGCGGAGTTCAGGCCGACCAGGAAGTCGACGATCGGCACACCGTCCTCGGGAAGCGCCGGCAGCTCGGCCCGCCACCCCGACACAACCGGGCCGGGTCCGCCGTCCGGCGCCTCGGCGACCGGCGCGAGGTACGGTGCCAGGTCGGCGCGCAGGCCGGGCTCGTACGCGAAGGGGAACCGCTCGGCGTACTCCTCGACGAAGAAGTCGAAGGGGTTGATCACCGTGAGGTCGGCGACCAGACCCACCGTGATGTCCAGGTGGTCGACCGGCTCGGGGAAGACGAGTCGGGCCAACCAGTTGCCGAACGGGTCCTGCTGCCAGTTCACGAAGTGGCCGGCCGGCTCGACCCGCATCGAGTACGCCTCGACGGGCGTCCGGGAGTGGGGCGCGGGGCGCAGACGCACGACGTGCGGACTGAGCCGGACCCGACGGTCGAACGTGTACGTCGTGCGGTGCTCGAGCCCGACCTTGATCGCCATGTGACCACCCTGCACGATCCGCGTTACCGCCGCGTGTCGGGGGAAAGCAACCAACCCGGTCCGCACCATCCGTTGGTCGAGTGGGTGCGAGCTCTGCGAGCGCGCGTATCGAGACCCGGTCGGCTGACCGAAGCCTTCACCACCACCCGGTCCCCCGGGCACCAGCACCTGACCGGGTCTCGACACGGCCGCCTCGTTCCTCGGCGAGCCACTCGACCACCGGGGTTGGACCAGCGCGTGTCAGCTGACGGGCACGAGGTAGTGCAGCACGACCCAGGCGACCGGCGCGACCATGATGAGCGAGTCCAGCCGGTCCATCAGGCCGCCGTGGCCCGGGAGCAGGTCGCCCATGTCCTTGATGCCGATGTCGCGCTTGATGAGCGACTCGGAGAGATCACCGAGCGTGGCCATCACGACGCTCGCCACGCCGAGCAGGACACCGGCCCACCAGTCGCCCTCGAGACCCACCACGACGACCGCCACACCGGCACCGATGCCGAACAGCAGCGATCCGGTGAAGCCCTCCCACGACTTCTTCGGGCTGATCGTGGGTGCCATCGGATGCTTGCCGAACAGCACGCCGGCGATGTACCCGCCCGTGTCGGACGCGATCGTGGCGACGATGAAGGCCACGATGCGCCACGGCCCGTCGGACTCGTCGAGGAGCAGCAGGACGAACACGCCCATGAGCGGCAGGTAGGCCAGGACGAACAAGCCGGCACTGACGTCGCGGACGAAACCGTCTGCCCCGTCGGCGAGGCGCCAGACGAGCGTCGCGATCACGGTGAGCGCCATCGCGAAGGCCGTGGCCTCCATGTCGGTGTAGAACGCCGACACGAGCATCGCCGTGCCGCCGACCGCGACCGGCAGGATCGGGATGCGGATGCCCGCAGTCGCGAACGCTCGCTTGAGCTCCCACATGCCGATCAGCAGGGCGATCACGACGACCGCGACGAACAGGTCCTTGACGAAGAACAGCGAGGCGACCACGGTCGCAGCGAGGGTCAAGCCCACGGCGATCGCCGCTGGCAGGTCTCGGCCCGCCCGGCCGTGGTCCTTGGCGGGGGTGGCCGGCTCGGAGGAGGAGTCGGTCATGGAGGAGGTCACACCTCGAGGAGCTCGGCCTCTTTGCCCTTCAGCAGCTCGTCGATCGTGTCGACGTACTTCTTGGTGAGGGCATCGAGACGCTTCTCCGCGCCGGTGTTGTCGTCCTGGGAGATCTCGGAGTCCTTCTCGGCCTTGTCGAGCGCCTGCTTGGCGTTGCGGCGCACGGCTCGGACCGCGACCTTGCCGTCCTCGGCCTTGGTCTTCGCGAGCTTGATGTACTCCTTGCGGCGGTCCTGGGTGAGCTCCGGGAGCGTCACGCGCAGCACCTTGCCGTCGTCGGACGGGTTGACGCCCAGGTCGGAGTCGCGGATGGCCTTCTCGATGGCCGCCTTCGCACTCACGTCGTACGGGCTGATGATGACGGTGCGCGGCTCCGGCACCTGGAAGCCGGCCAGCTGCTGCAGCGGCGTGGGCGTGCCGTAGTAGTCGGCCGTGATCTGCGCGAACATCGCCGGGTGCGCGCGACCGGTCCGGATCGCCGCGAACTCCTCGCGGGTGTGCTCGACGGCCTTGCCCATCTTGGTGTCGGCCTCGCGGAGTGTCTGGTCGATCACGGTGCTTCTCCTGTAGTCGTGCCAATGGTCGGGCTCGATCCGGCGTGGACCAGCGTCCCGATCCTCTCACCCTGCAGGGCGCGTGCGATGTTGCCCTCGCCCTCCATCCCGAAGACGATCATCGGCAGCTTGTTCTCCATGCACAGGGCGAACGCCGCCGCGTCGACGACCTTGAGGCCGCGCTGCAGGGACTCGGCGAACGTGACGTCGTCGTACTTGCGGGCCGTGGGGTCCGTGCGGGGGTCGGCGTCGTACACGCCGTCGACGCCGTTCTTGCTCATCAGGACCACGTCGGCCTTGATCTCCAGCGCCCGCTGGGCCGAGACCGTGTCGGTCGAGAAGTACGGCATGCCGGCCCCGGCACCGAAGATCACGACACGGCCCTTCTCGAGGTGACGCACCGCCCGGCGCGGGATGTAGGGCTCGGCGACCTGCGACATCGCGATCGCGGACTGCACCCGGGTCTCGACGCCCTGCTTCTCGATGAAGTCCTGCAGCGCGAGGGCGTTCATGACGGTGCCGAGCATGCCGATGTAGTCGGCGCGGCCGCGCTCCATGCCACGTTGGCTGAGCTCGGCGCCGCGGAAGAAGTTGCCACCCCCGACGACGATCGCGACCTGCACGCCGTCGCGGACCGCCTCGGCCACCTGGGCGGCGATGCCGTTGACGACGTCGGGGTCGATGCCGATGGCCCCCCCACCGAAGACCTCACCGGACAGCTTGAGAAGAACGCGGCGAGCCATGGGACCAGATCCTATCGCGGGCGAGCCGCCCCAGCCGCACCGCGTCGGTCCGACGCGAGGCGCTCAGCCGGTCTCGCAGACGACCTCGCCGCCTGCCTCGACCAGCTCGTCCGGACGCCACCCGTCATCGAGCCTGCTGATCCACCGCGGGCCGGCGACGAGCTCGTACGCGACGTCGCAGTCGCTGTTCAGCACGGCCTGGTCGACGGCCGCATCGGTCACGACTGCATCGTCGAACACCGTCAGGGAGCGCCGCAGGACCCCAGCACCAGCAGTGCACCAACGGCGACGGCCGGGGGGCGGCGAGGCGACATAAGTCGATCCTCGCACGCCCTCCCGGCCGTGGTACTGCCGCGAAGCGGTGCCTCAGGCGCCGATCTCGATGTGGGCGAAACCGGTCAGCGTGACGCCGGCCTCGTCCAGGACGGCCTTGACCGTCTTCTTGTTGTCGGTGACCGACGGCTGCTCCAGCAGGACGACGTCCTTGAAGAAGCCGTTGACGCGACCCTCGGTGATCTTGGCGATCGCCTGCTCGGGCTTGCCCTCCTCGCGGGCCGTGGCCTCGGCGATCTCGCGCTCCTTGGCGACGACGTCGGCGGGGACGTCCTCACGGGTCAGGTAGCGCGGGCGCATGGCCGCGATCTGCATCGCGGCGCCACGGGCGGCGTCGACGTTCTCGCCGGAGAACTCCACGAGCACACCGACCGAGGGCGGCAGGTCGCTCGCCCGACGGTGCAGGTACGTGGCGACCTGGCCGTCGAACGTCGCGACACGACCGAGCTCGAGCTTCTCGCCGATGACCGCGGCGAGCGAGCTGATCGCCTCGGCGACGGTGGTGCCGTCGTCGAGCGTGACCTGCGCGAACGCCTCGGCGTCGGCCGGACGCGCGGCGTCGGCCGTGTCCGCGAGCTTGGTGGCCAGCTCGATGAACTGGTCGTTCTTGGCCACGAAGTCGGTCTCGGAGTTGAGCTCGACGATCGCGTTGCCCGAGGAGGCGACGAGGCCCGAGGAGGCCTCGCGCTCCGCGCCACGCTTGGCGGCCTTGGCCGCTCCGGTGATGCGGAGGATCTCGACGGCCTTCTCGAAGTCGCCGTCGGCCTCGGTGAGCGCCTTCTTGGCATCCATCATGCCGGCACCCGTGGCGTCACGGAGCTTCTTGACATCAGCGGCGGCAATCGCCATGTGTCGCTACCTCAATTCTGGGAAGGGAAGATCTCGGGATCAGGACTCGGTGGTGGCGGCGTCCGGCTCGGCGGCCTCGGCAGCGGCCGGGGCCTCCTCGGCGGGCGTCTCGACCGGGGCGGCCTCCGCAGCCGGGGTCTCCTCGGCGGCCGGAGCAGCCTCGGCGGCGGGCGCCTCAGCGGCCGGGGCAGCCTCGGCGGCGGGCGCCTCGGTGGCCGGAGCAGCCGCATCGGTGGTCAGCAGCTCGGCCTCCCACTCGGCCAGGGGCTCGCCGGCGCCGAGCTCCTCGCCGGCCGACTCCTCACCGGTCTTGGCACCACCGCGGGACACGAGGCCCTCCGCGACGGCATCGGCGATGACCCGGGTCAGCAGCGCGACGGAACGGATCGCGTCGTCGTTGCCGGGGATCGGGAAGTCGACCTCGTCGGGATCGCAGTTGGTGTCGAGGATCGCGACGATCGGGATGCCGAGCTTCTTGGCCTCGTCGACCGCCAGGTGCTCCTTCTTGGTGTCGACGATCCACAGCGCGGCCGGCGTGCGGGCCATGTCGCGGATGCCGCCGAGGGTGCGCGAGAGCTTGTCGAACTCGCGGCGCATCTGGAGGAGCTCCTTCTTGGTGCGACCCGAACCAGCGACCTGGTCGAAGTCGATCTCCTCGAGCTCCTTCATGCGCTGGAGGCGCTGGTGCATCGTC
>CAYRZN010000059.1:0-14490 GCA_964428825.1 uncultured Aeromicrobium sp. | reverse complement strand
CGCCGTGGCCCCCGAACTGGGTGTTGACCAGGAGGTCGTTCGCGCGCGCGACGTCGCCGATGGCACGGCCGATGTCGCCGACCCGGTTACCGGGACGCGCGACCGCGATCGCCGCGTCGAGCGCCTGCTGGGTGACGTCGATCAGGCGCAGGTCCTCCTCGCGCGGGGTGCCGACGACGACGCTGACCGCGGAGTCGCAGACCCACCCGTCGACGCTGACGGCGAAGTCGAAGCTCGCGAGGTCGCCGTCGGCCAGCACGTAGTCGTGCGGGAGCCCGTGCAGCACGGCGTCGTTGACCGACGTGCACAGCACCTTGCCGAAGGGGCCACGGCCGAACGACGGCGCGTAGTCGATGTAGCACGACTCCGCGCCGCGCTCGGTGATCATGCGGTGGGCCAGTGCGTCGAGCTCGAGCAGGTTCACGCCGACGTCGGCCGCCTCCTGGAGCGCGGTCAGCACCTCGCCGACGAACCGGCCCGCGGGCCGCATCTCGTCGATCTGGGTCGGGGTCAGGAGCTCGATCGCCATAGTGCGATCAGCCTACGTCCGCGGACCCCGGGCCGGATCGGGTGGCGCCCGGTTGAATGGTCCCGTGACGTCGTTCGACTACTCCAACCTGAGCGGGCGCCCCCCGGGGGTGTTCCTTCGTACCGCCGGCCTGGTGTCCCGTGGCGTGCGCGACGTGCAGGACCAGGTCGCCCCGTACGCCGCTTGGTGGGAGCAGCAGAACCGCGCAGCCCTGACGGCCGACGGCCCTCTCTGGGTCGTCCTGGGCGACTCGATGTCCCAGGGCATCGGGGCGTCGGCGCCGGATCGCGGGTGGGTGGGCGCACTGGGCGTCCGGCTGCCGCATCGCGTCCTCAACCTGTCGGTCTCCGGCGGCCTGATCCGCGACGTCATCGATCGCCAGCTGCCCGCCCTGCGATCGCTGGAGGTCGTCCCGGACCTGGTGACCGTGATGATCGGGAGCAACGACCTGTTCAACCGCCGACAGAGCCGCCTCGTCGAGTCACACGCGGCCGAGCTCGTCGACGTGCTGCCAGACGGCGCCGTCGTGGCGTCGCTTCCGCAGCCGCGTCGCGCTGCACGCGCCTTCAACGACGCGGTCGTCGACACCGGGCGGTTCCGTCTCGCCGAGTTCCGCGACCCGCGCCTGAGGTCGTGGTCCGGCCGCCTGGCCGCGGATCGGTTCCACCCCAACGACGCCGGCTACGCCGCGATGGCCGAGATCATGGCCGAGACGGTCGACCGCCCCTGAGGGCGACATTCGGCTCGCCACGGCCCATCCGGGCCTTGGGCCTATCGGCCACGTTCCTCGCGGCCCTCGAGGTTGAACACGATGA
Organism: uncultured Aeromicrobium sp.; assembly: GCA_964428825.1. Lineage (GTDB taxonomy): Bacteria > Actinomycetota > Actinomycetes > Propionibacteriales > Nocardioidaceae > Aeromicrobium. Next base: position 13,146 of record CAYRZN010000059.1, on the reverse strand, counting down.
CGCCGAACGCGATGGCCACCACGGCGACCGCACCGAGGGCACCCGAACCGAAGACGGTGCCGTCGTCGGCCGAGGTCACGGCCGAGGCGAGGCACGCGCCACCGATCAGTGACGTGATCATCGCGACGAGCGGCCTCGGCGCCGCGGGCTCACCACCGCTCCACCCCGCGTACGCGATGCCGGCCACGACGACCGCCGCGAGGAGCAGCACGATCCGCAACGGCCAGAGGGCTCCCTCCGGCCAGTCGATCTCCAGGACCTGGTCGAGGAAGAACACGACGGCCACGACGGCCATCGCCACCGTCATGATCCGATGGCGCGCACCTGTACCCATGCGCCGAACCCTAGCCGCCGCCCTCCCGAGATTTGCTGGCAGATCCACGCAACGGGCCGCACCGAAAGGTGGATTGGTCAGCACATCTGGGGAGGACGCTCAGGCCTCGAGACTGGTGCGGAAACGCTGCATGCCGCTGATCCAGCGGTCGCGGTCCGCGGCCTTCTGCTGCTGCATGCGGTCGACCTCCGGGTGCGGCAGGGCCAGGAAGCGTCCGGACGCCAGGGCCTCGAGCGCGACCTCGGCGACCTCGCTCGCGTCGATCGGCTCGCCGGCCGACACGACCGAGCGCATGCCCAGGCGCGCGTCGGGCTGCTCGCTCGTCTGCCCCTCCTCGAGCATCGCCGTGCGCACGCCCATCGGGCACACGGCCGTGACCTGCACGCCGCGATCGCCGTAGGTGGCGGCAAGCCACTCGGCGAAGCCGAGCGCCGCGTGTTTGGTCGCCGAGTAGGTCGGCGAGCCCAGCTGGGTCAGCAGGCCCGCGGCGGAGGCGACGCTGACGAACGCGCCACCCGCACCGCCGGACTCGACCGAGGCGATCCACCCCGGCACGAGCGCCCGGGCCGCGGCCACGTGACTCATGACGTTGACCTCCCACGACAGGGCCCAGTCCTGCGGCGTCGCCTCGAGCCCGAAGCCGCGGAAGACCCCGGCGTTGGCCACGAACAGGTCGACCGGTCCGGGGGCCACGGCCAGCAGTGCGGCCACGCCGAGGTCGGTGCTGGAGTCGCCGGCGTGGTGACGCACGCGATCGCCGAACTCGGCCCGCAGGTCGGCCGCCGTGGCCTCGACCCTCGCGGCGTCGAGGTCGCCGAGCACGACGTGGGCACCGCGCTCCAGCAGCACTCGGGCGAAGGCCGCCCCGATGCCACCAGCGGCACCCGTGACGACCGTCGACGCACCGGCCAGATCGCGACCGACCTGCCCGGTCACGTCAGTGCTTCCCGAGCTCGGCCTTGGCGAGCGAGTTCTTGTGGACCTCGTCGGGGCCGTCGGCCAGACGCAGGGTGCGGATGCCCGCCCACATCTCGGCGAGCGGGGTGTCCTGGCTGACGCCGAGACCACCGTGCGCCTGGATCGCCTTATCGATGATCCAGTTGACGGTCTCGGGCGTCGCGATCTTGATCGCCTGGATCTCGGTGTGGGCGCCGCGGTTGCCCACGGTGTCCATGAGCCACGCGGTCTTCAGCACGAGCAGGCGCAGCTGCTCGATGCGCACGCGCGACTCGGCGATCCAGTCACGGATGACGCCCTGGTTCGCCAGCGGCCGGCCGAACGCCGTGCGCTCCTTGACCCGCACGCACATGAGCTCCAGCGCGCGCTCCGCGATGCCGATCGAGCGCATGCAGTGGTGGATGCGGCCCGGTCCGAGACGAGCCTGAGCGATGGCGAATCCCTGACCCTCCTCGCCGATGAGGTTCGAGGCGGGCACGCGCACGTCGGTGAAGCGCAGCTCGGCGTGGCCGCCGTGGTCGCGGTCGTGGAAGCCGAACACGTGCATGCCGCGCACGACCTCCAGCCCGGGGGTGTCGCGGGGGACGAGGATCATCGACTGCTGGCGGTGGCGCTCGGCCGACGGGTCGGTCTTGCCCATCACGATGAAGACCCGACAGTCCGGGTTCATCGCGCCGGTGATGTAGAACTTGCGGCCGTTGATGACGTAGTCGCTGCCGTCGCGCACGATCGACGTCTCGACGTTGGTGGCGTCCGACGACGCGACGTCGGGCTCGGTCATCGCGAAGGCCGACTTGAACTGGCCGTCCATCAGCGGACCGAGGTACTGCGCCTTCTGCTCGGGCGTGCCGAACATGTGCAGGACCTCCATGTTGCCCGTGTCAGGGGCGGCACAGTTGAACGCCTGCGGCGCGAGCTGGATGCTCCGGCCGGTCAGCTCGGCGATCGGCGCGTACTGGAGGTTCGTGAGGCCGGCGCCGTTGTACTCGGCGTGCTCGCCGGGGAGGAAGAAGTTCCAGAGCCCCGCGGCCCTGCCCTTCTCGCGCACCTCGGTGATGGCCTCGGGGATCGACCAGTCGTCCTCGCGCTCACGGCGCTCGATCTGCTCCTTGAGCGCCGCCTCGGCCGGGTAGACGTGCTCGTCCATGAAGCCCGAGACCTGCTCGAGCAGCGCGGTGGTGCGGTCGTCGAATCCGAAGTGCATCTCAGGCTCCCGCGAAGACGTAGACGACCTCGGCCACGACGGCCGGCTTCTCGGCACCCTCGCGCTCGACGACGAACGAGATCGTGGCCTGGGTGCCGATCGCGATGTCGGCGATCTCCTTCAACGTCGCGGTGGCACGGAGGCGGGAGTCGACCGGGACGGGGTTGGGGAACCGCACCTTGTTGGCGCCGTAGTTGACGCCGAAGGCGAGGTTCTGGACCTCGTAGATCTCGGCGCCGAAGACCGGCAGGAGGCTCAACGTCAGGTAGCCGTGGGCGATCGTCGTGCCGAACGGACCCTTGGCGGCCGCCTCGGGGTCGACGTGGATCCACTGGTGGTCGCCCGTGGCGTCGGCGAAGGTGTTGATCTGCTCTTGGGTGACGGTGACCCAGTCGCTGGTGCCGAGCTCGGAGCCGACGGCGGCCTTGAACTCGTCGAGGCTGGAGAAGACGCGGGGCATGGAGTTCCTCCCGGAATCAGATGAGGTCAGCGCTGGTAGGTAAGCGCTTGCTTAGTTCGCACCCTAGTGGCCCACGCCACTCCTGACCACCCCCGCCGCAGGATCCTCGGACTTCCCCGGCCGTTCCTCAGGTCAGCAGCAGGACGAGCGGTGCCACGGACCCGAGTCCTACGGCCAGGACGAGGCCGACCGTGTCGGCACGCGTCCAGGGGGCGGGCTCGGCCCACGTGCGGTCGTGTGCCGAGGCGAAGCCCCGGGCGTCCATCGCGATCGACGTGCGGCTCGCGCCGCGCAAGGCGTCCGCGAGCAGAGCGAACGTCATCGATCCCGCGTACCGGAGGGCGATGAGGGGGTTGCCGGTCGGCCCGAGTCCCCGCACGCGCCGGACCCGGGCGAGCTGCTGCCAGGTCCCGGTCAGCCCGCTCACCCGCTGCAGGGCCGCGACGAACGCCGCGACGAAGCGGTCGGGCCCGCGCAGCCGCTGGGCGACGTAGTCGCCCAGACGCGCGGGGTCGACGAACCCGACCATGACCGCACCCGGCCACGCCAGCACGAGGATGCGCAAGGCCGCGACGGGCGCGTGGTCGCCGTTGCCGAGCCGCCAGGCCGAGTACGCCACGAGTCCGGCCGAGACGCCGCAGAGGGCCAGGCACGCCAGCGGGTAGCGCCAGCCCGGCAGCAGAAGGACCGCAGCGAGCGCGTAGGCGGTCGTCGCCGCGAGCGCCGACGGCAGGTCGCGCACCGCGAACGAGCCCGCGAGCGAGGCGAAGCCGAACGCCAGCAGCACCAGTGGGTTGAGCCGGTGCACCCCCGACCTCATGGCGCCGACCTCATGAGCCGACCTCATGCCCGCACCCCGGCCCGCAGGGTCACGAGCTCGTCGGCGAGGTCGACGAGGAGCCGGTCGTGGGTCGCGGTCGCGACGACGCCGCCGGCCTCGGCGGCGGCGACCGCGATGCCCGCCACCGCCGCCCAGGTGATCCGGTCCTGCCCGACGGTTGGCTCGTCGAGCAGGAGCAGTCCTGGGCGATGAGCGACGGCGGCCACCACCGAGAGTCGTCGCTGCTCGCCCCCCGACAGCCGGTACGGGTGCGCTCCGGCGAGGTGCTCGAGCCCCACGAGCTCGAGCCACGCTCCCGCGTCGGCGGTCCGCCCGCACCGGTGCGCCGTCAGCAGCACCTCCTCGGCCACCGTCGGGGCGAGGAAGCCGTGCTCGGGCACCTGCGGCGACCACCCGACGTCGCGCGCGAGGTCGCGAGAGCGCCGCCGCGCGAGCGTCGGCTCGGGGCCCCTGACCGCGCCCTCGTCGGGCGCGAGCAGCCCGCCGAGGGCCGCCAGGAGGGTCGACTTGCCCGCTCCGCTCGGGCCGGTCAGTGCGGTCAGGCTCCCGGGGGCCACCGTGGCGTCGACACCCTGCAGGGCGGTCGTCGTGGTGGAGCCTCGCAGGGAGCGCGAGCGCAGGCGCACCGTGAGGTCCACGGCAGACACGGCCGCCAGCTGCCGTTCCGGACGGAGCAGGCCGGGGTCGATCGCGATCGGTCGCGGCGCCGCCAGCCCGGGCATCCACACACCGAGATCGCCGAGCCGGTCGCGGTGGTCCCGGACGAACTCCGCCGGGGTCGTGTCGGCCACGACCGAGCCGTCGGCCCCCAGCACGACCACGCGGTCGACCAGGTCGAGCCACGGCTCCAGGTGGTGCTCGACCACGACGAGCGTCGCGCGACCGTCGCCGACCGTGCGTCCGACGGCGTCGCGGACGGCCGCGGCGTGGACCGGGTCGAGCATCGACGTCGGCTCGTCGAGCAGCACGACGTCGGGCTCGAGCGCCAGGACCCCGGCGAGCGCCAGCCGCTGCAGCTCCCCGCCCGACAGGGCGACCGTCGGGTGGTCACGGCCCTGGCCGAGCCCGACCGCCTCGAGCGCGGCGTCGACCCGTCGCCACGTCGCCTCCCGGTCGAGCCCCACGTTCTCCGGACCGAACGCGACATCGCGTCCCACGCGCTCGGCGACCACGGCGTCGCCGGGCTGCTGCGGGACGAACCCGACCCGGCCGTCGACCCGCACCGAGCCGCCCAGGTCGCCCGCGAGCGTCGTGCCGAGCGCCCCCACGAGCGCGTGGAGGAGCGTCGACTTCCCGGCGCCGCTCGGACCCGCGAGCAGCACCCGCGAGCCGGGCTCGACGTGCAGGTCGAGACCCGCGACGACCGGAGAGCGGCGACCCAGTGGTCGCCACGTCAGCCCCTCGACCTGGACCTCACCCCTCACCGGGGCCTCCGGCCTCAGACCTCGTGCCGCGCGAGCAGGTCCCGTCCCGGCCCGAAGGAGTCCAGCACACCGGCCCGGGCGAGCGCCTGGGTCAACAGCCAACCACCGACCCCCGCGACGACGGCCCCCGAGAGCGCGAAGAATCCGAGGTGCGCGAGGCGGTCACTGGTGTCAAAGACGCCGTCGTAGTACGCGAACCACTCGTAGACGGACTCGATCGCTCCGGCGGCGGCGCCCATCAGCACCGCGACCGGTAGCCCGAAGCGCCGGTACAGCAGGATCGCCACGACGACCTCCGCGCCGAGGCCCTGCCAGAAGCCGGACACCAAGACGCTCATGCCCCACTCGGTGCCACCCGGCACGAGACCCGAGACGGCTGCGGCCGCGACCTCGGTCGCGAGGGCGGCGCCGGGGCGACGGATGATCAGGCCACCCATGACGCCGGCCAGCAGCCACGGTCCGCCGAGCAGGCCGACGCTCGGCGGGTAGGAGAAGACGGCGACGCCGCTGAGCCCGGCGTACGCCTTCCCCCAGGCCCAGAACGTGACACCGAGCGCGACCGCCAGGGTCGCGATCGTCACGAGGTCGATCGTGCGGTACCTCACGAGACGCGAGACCGCGGTGTCGTGGGTGACGGGTGCAGCACTCATCAAGGACTCCCTTCGCCGGTGCTAACCGGGGCAGGTTCGGAGGGTCTGCGGCTGTGCCAGATGCCTGGCCCGCACTCTCAGCGCCCCTGCCCGAAGGCCCGGCGCTCCCCTGTCTGGTGGTGCAACACTACCGGCGCATCCACCCGCACCGCACAGGCGTCGAAGGGTCGATCAGCCGGCGGGGGCGCGCAGCACGTAGTACGTGCACGACGTGGCGCCCGCCGGCACGTCGGCGCTGACCGAGAAGTCGGCCGAGTCGCCCGCAGCGACGTCGGGCAGCTCCACGACGCCGCGCTGCGCGACGTCCGACTCCTCGTCGATCCAGCTCACGGCCACGACGTAGGTCATCGCCTCGTCCGAGGAGTTCTCGACCGTGCCCCGCACGACGTGGGGCCCGGCTGACGTGGCGCAGTCGTCGAACGTCGCGTCGGCGACAGCCCCCACGGCGTCGTCGAGCTCGGGGATGGGCGGGAGATGGGGTGCGTCCCCACCCGGGTCGACGTGCACGTCGTGGTGCGACGACTCCGGCGAGTCGTGCGAGCAGCCGGACTGCGCGGCAGCCGAGGCCACGACGACGGCGACCGCGACACAGTGACGGATCACACGGCACCTCTCGGTCGACGGGCTCGTTCAGGGCGATCGTCCAGGGACCACTTCACGGTAGCGAGGCGTCCCAGCGCGTCCCGTCCCGACGACTCGTGAGGCTCCGGTCCCGCGTCCGCTTCGGTCGGTGGGAGACAATGGCGGGCATGAGCGTGCGCACCCCCGATCCCAATCCCGGCTGGCTCTCGGACATCGCCCTCGACGAGACACGCTCGCGGGTGCCGATCCTCTACGTGGAGGCCATCCCCGTCCGGGTCGACGCCCTCGGACAGGTCGAGCACGTCGGCCTGCTGCTCGGCGGCTCCGTCACGACCGGCGCCATGTCGCGCACGATCGTGTCCGGCCGGGTCATGCACGGCGAGTCGGTCCGCGACGCGCTGCTGCGCAACCTCGAGAAGGACCTCGGCCCCACCGCGTTCCCCCAGCTGCCCCCCAGCACCGCGCCGTTCACGGTCGCGGAGTACTTCCCCCTCCCGGGCGTCACCCCGCTGCACGACCCCCGCCAGCACGCCGTGTCGCTGGTCTACGTCGTGCCCGTCACCGGCGAGTGCAACCCGCGCCAGGACGCGCTCGAGCTCTCCTGGCTCACCCCGGCGGAGGTCCTGACCCCGAGCATCCTCGAGGAGCTCGAAGGGGGACGCGGCGCCCTCGTGAAGCAGGCGCTCGCGCACCTCGGCGTCCTGCAGTGACCCCGGCCGCGGCGACGAGCCTGGTCGTCCGCGACGCGACCCCGGCCGATCTCGACGCGATCCTCGCGCTGATGGTCCAGGACGCCCGCAGTCCCACGACCCCGACGTCGGCCGTCGCCACCCCTCGTCAGCGGGACGCGCTCGACGAGCTCGTCGCCGACCCGTCGCACCAGGTCCTGGTCGGCGAGGTCGAGGGCACCGTGGTCGCCACGGCGCACGTCACGTGGCTCCGGATGCTGTCGGCCGACGGCGGCTTGTACTGCCAGGTCGAGAACGTGCGCACCGACGAGCGCCACCGCGGACGCGGACTGGGCGGCGCGCTCATGGCCTGGATCGAGTCGGCCGCGCACGACCGGGGCGCGGCGCGCATCCAGCTGACCACCAACCGGAGCCGGCTCGACGCGCACCGCTTCTACGAGCGCCTCGGCTACGAGGCCAGCCACCTGGGGATGAAGAAGTACCTCTGAGGGGCCTCCGACCCCACCGGCGAGCAGCCGGAGGACACTGAGGGCGTGACGCGTGCGCCGAGCCCCTGGTTCATGCTCGTGGTCGGCATGGTCGCCCAGATCGCCGGCACGATCGCCGCGAACGCCCCGCTGTTCCTGATCCCGTACCTCTACCTCGAGCAGGGCTTGACCCTGACGCAGGCCGGGCTCATCGCGGCCACCCCGGCGGTCGGCACGACGGTGTCGCTCGTGGCCTGGGGCGCACTCGTCGACCGCCTCGGCGAACGCGCTGCGATGTCGCTGGGGCTGGCCGGGGTCACGGCCGGCGCGCTCGCCGCGGGACTCGTCGACGGCTACGTGCCCCTGGGCGCCTGCTTCTTCGTGATCGGCCTGTTCGCCGGGTCGACGAACTCGGCCAGCGGCCGGCTCGTCGTCGGCTGGTTCCCGGCGCACCGTCGCGGCACCGCGATGGGCATCCGCCAGACCGGCCTGCCCCTTGGCATCGGTGCGACCGCGTTGCTCGTCCCGCCGCTCGCCACCTCCGCCGGCATCGGCACGGCGATGCTGGTCGTCGCCGGAATCTGCGCCGTCGCGACGGCCGGGTGCGTCCTGCTCGTCGTCGACCCGCCGCGCCCCGACCGCGTCGAGGCCCGCTCGACCGGCCAGCTCGACAACCCGTACCGCCGCGACAGCCGACTCGTGCGGATCCACCTCGCCTCCACGCTGCTCGTCGTGCCGCAGTTCACGGTGTGGGGCTTCATGCTCGTCTGGCTCATCGAGACGAAGGACCTCAGCGCGACCGCGGCCGGCGGCCTCGTCGCGGCGTCGCAGCTCGTCGGGGGTGCTGCGCGCATCGGCGTGGGCTGGTGGTCCGACCACGTCGGGAGCCGCCTGCGCCCCATGCGCCAGGTCGCCGTGGCCGCGGCGCTCGTGATGTTGCTGCTCGGCGTCGTCGAGTCGACGTGGGTGGCGGTCGTCGTGATCATCGTCGCGACGGGGGTGACGGTCGCCGACAACGGCCTCGCGTTCACCGCCGTGGCCGAGATCGGCGGGCCGTACTGGGCCGGCAAGGCGATGGGCTGGCAGAACACGGGCCAGTACCTCGTCAGCGCGGCCGTGCCGCCCGTCATCGGCACGCTCGTGGCCCACCAGGGCTACGCCACGGCCTTCATCGCCGTCGCGGTGCTCCCGGTCCTGGCGATCCCGCTGATACCCCGTGATTGAGCACAGCGACCCGGCCCCCGCCGCGGCAGTCTGACCAGAACCTGCAAGATCTCGGCCCCTCGCGACTCCCACCCTCGACGAACCTCGAGGAGCGGAGATGCGCGATGTGGACCACGGTGGCCCGTTCGGCCCTAGGATCCGGCCATGACTGCGGTCGCCGGACCCTCGGACCCCGAGCTGGTCGCCGGCGTCCTGGCGGGCGACCGCGAGGCGTTCGCGGCGGTCTACGACCGGTACGGCGACCGTCTCTACGACTACGCGCACTCGATGCTGCGGCAGCGGGAGGAGGCCGAGGACGCGGTCGCGGACGGCTTCGTGCTGGTGGCCGAGCGACTGGTCCAGCTCCGCGACCCGGAGCGACTCCGGCCCTGGCTCTACGCGATCGTCCGCAGCGAGTGCCTGCGCCGGCTGCGGTCGCGCCAGCGCGTGGCGTTCGGCGGCGACGAACGGCTCGTCGAGATGCCTGACAGCGACCGCACCCCGGAGGAGGAGGCCGAGCTGACGGCACTGCGCCAGCTCGTGTGGGACGCCTCGGCCGGTCTGGCCGAGCGGGACCAGAGCATCCTCAACCTCCACCTGCGCCACGGTCTCGAGGGGGCCGAGCTCGGCGAGGCGATGGGGGTCAGCACGTCGCAGGCGTACGTGCTGCTGAGCCGGCTGCGCGACCAGGTCGAGCGGTCCCTCGGTGCCCTGCTGATCGCGCGGCTCGGCCGCGACGACTGCGACGAGCTCGACACGCTCCTGGCCGACTGGGACGGGAGCTTCTCACCACTCATCCGCAAACGGGTGGCCCGGCACGTCGACGGCTGCGACGTGTGCGGCGAGCGCCGCAGGATCGTCGTGAGCCCGTGGGCGCTGCTCGCCGGCGTGCCGCTGCTCGCTGCACCCGTGGCGCTGCGCGACCGCGTGACCGACACCCACCTGGTCGCCTCGTCGACGATGACGCGGACCGCGTCGGGCGATCTCGTCACGGGCGGCGGGGTGCCGTCCGGACCCGTCACGACCAAGCGGGTGCTCATCGGCACCGGGATGGTCGCGACCGTCGCGATCATCGCGGCGCTCGTCTGGCCGAGCGGGGCCGACGAGGACGGGAGCTCACCGACGACGCCGGACGCCACGCCCAGCGCGTCCGCGACCGAGGCACCCGCGCCCAGCACGGCTCCGCCGACGGTCGTCACGGCCGGCAGCCTCACGCTGTCCACGACGGCTCTCGACCTCGGCGCCACCGCGACCACCGGCACCTTCCGTCTGACGAACGCGGGCGGCACCGACGTCCAGGCCTCCCTCTCGACCCCGGCCCCGTGGGCGTCGGTCCCGAGATCGGTCACGGTCGCGGCCGGGGGCACCCGCGACGTGACCGTGCGCGTCGACCGCGGCGCGGTCCCGGAAGGCACCTCGACGACCGACGTCACGGTGCGCTGGGCCGACGGGTCGGGCCGCGTCAGGGTCACCCTCGACCAGGACCGTCCCCCGGTCGTGGGGGCTCCCGTGGCCAGTCCCGGCACGTGCAACACCCCGGTCCCCGTCAGCGTGGACGTCTCCGACACCGACGTCACCGGTGTCCGCCTCGACTGGCAGGGGCCGTCGGGTCCCGGCTCGGCGACCCTCGGTGGCGGCGGCTCGACGTGGTCGGGCGTCATGGGTCCGTTCCCCGTCGGCGGCACCGTCACCTTCCGCGCCACGGCCGTCGACGCCAGCGGCAGCGAGACGACGGGCCCCGCGTCGACCATCGACGTGCTTCCCTGCCCCGGATAGGCCCGCAGGAACTGCAAGAGATCGGCGCCTGACGGCTCCCACCGGTGTCCACCCACCACCGGAGGTCCTGCCATGTCCCGTCCTGTCCCCTCGCTGCGCCGCCACCTGATGCTCTCCCTCGCCCTGGCCGCCCTGGCCGTGCCCGCCGCGACCGGTGCCACCGCGGCGGCACCCCCCGTCGCGTCCGCGACGACCATCACGACCAGTCCCGGCGACCTCGGGTCGTCGGCCCCCCGCACGACCCCGGCACCGGTCGGTGATCCGCTGGCGGTCCACATCCCGGCGATCGAGGTCGACGTGCCGCTCGGGACGGTGGGCCTGAAGCCCGACGGCGCGATGCAGACGCCGAGCACCGGCCACGCCGCCTGGTACTCCCCCGGGCCCCGACCCGGTGAGCCCGGTGGCGCCGTGCTGGTCGCCCACGTGGCCGGCCGCCACGGTCCGGACGTCTTCTGGCGTCTCGGCGAGCTGCGACCCGGCGACGTCGTCACGGTCGACCACACGGCCGGCACGTCGACCTTCGTGGTCGACCGCGTGACCCAGACCGCGAAGGAGGCGCTGCCGGTCGACGACATCTGGGTCGACACCCGACGCCCGCTCCTGCGCCTCATCACGTGCGGCGGGAGCGTCGACCCGGCGACCGGCCGGTACCGCGACAACACGGTCGTCTACGCGCATCTCGTCTGAGTCCTCGCCCCGTCCCCGGCGCCCCGGAGAAAAGATCTCGGATAAAGATCCAGAAAAGCGCAAGAGATCCTCCGGCCCCGGCTCCTACCTCTGACAGACACACCCACCACCTGCAAGGAGCACCACCATGAACCGCATCGCCCGCACCCTCGTCACCTCCGCCCCCCTCGTCGCCGCCCTCGCGGTCGGCGGCCTCACCTTCGGAGCCGGCGCCGCCTCGGCCGACCCGGTCCCGTTCGGCCCGACCACGCTCGGCCAGCCGGAGCCCGGCCCGGTCGACCCGAACCTGCCGAACGGCCCCGTCGTGATCGGCATCCCCGAGCCCGGCCCGGTCGACCCGAACCTGCCGAACGGCCCCGTCGTGATCGGCATCCCCGAGCCCGGCCCGGTCGACCCGAACGTGCCCGACGGTCCCGACACGATCACGAACCCGGCGCCCTGCCCGACCCATGGCGGCTGCGGCTCCGACCCGCTCGACGGTCCGGGCGACCTGACCAACGGCGACCCCACCCCGGCCGACCCCGGTGAGGTCACCGAGCCGGTCGCCGAGGTCGCGCAGGACCTGGCCTCCGTCCCCACCCCGACCCGCGTCGACGCCGGGATCGGTCCGGTGGACGGCAGCAACGGCCTGGAGTGGCTGCTCCTCGGCGGCAGCCTGGTCGGCCTCTCCGGCGCGGCGTACGGCGCCCGCCGGCTGATCGGCCGCACCGCCTGACCGACGTCCCTGGCACCCCGTCACCCTCGCGGTGACGGGGTGCCGACGCGTCCCGCCCCTCCGGCGCCCGTGAGGCATCGATCACGTGACCTGCGGGTATGGCATGCCTTACTGCGCGGGCTGGCTACTCGCGAGTTAATGTCAGCCCAACTGTCAGCATGGAGAGTGGGGCCCTGATGCAGCTCGTCGCCATCATCGTGTCGGTTCTCGTGACGGCTGTCGCCGTCCCGATGATCACCCTCGCCACGTGGAAGTTCGTGCGCGTCCTGAAGGCCGGTCAGCCGGTCGTCGGACGTCGTGACGAGCCGGTCAAGCGCACGCTCACGATGCTGAAGGAGACCTTCCTCCACACGCGCATGACGCAGGGCCAGTTCACGGTCGTCGGCATCATGCACTGGTTCGTCTACGCGGCGTTCCTCGTGCTCGCCACCGCCGTCCTCCAGGCGTACTTCCAGCTCGCCGACCCGGAGTTCGCCTGGTGGATCATCGGGCACTTCTTCCTCTACGAGTGGATCTCCGAGGGCCTCGGAGTCCTGAGCACGATCGGCATCATCTACCTGATCGCCGTGCGCCAGCGGAACCACCCGCGTCGCCTCGAGCGCGGCAGCCGTTTCTACGGCTCCACGTTCTGGCAGGCCTACTTCGTCGAGATCATGGCGCTCCTGGAGGGAGCGGCGATCCTGTTCGTCCGCGGCGCCGAGTACAAGCTCTTCGAGCTGACCGGCGACACCGAGAAGGGCGGACGCTTCCACTTCCCCTTCAGCGGGTACGTCGGCGATGCGCTGTACGGGTCGGCCGGCGAGGACGGCCTCAAGAACATCATCTTCTTCGTCGCGATGTTCAAGATCGTGCTCGCGATGGTCTGGCTCATCGTCATCGCCCGCAACATCACGATGGGCGTCGCCTGGCACCGCTTCACCGCCTGGTTCAACATCTGGTTCAAGCGCGAGTCCGACGGCGGCACGGCCCTCGGCGGCCTCGCACCGCTGTACGTGGGTGGCGAGCCGATCGACCTGGAGAAGCTCGAGGACCTCGACGAGGACGACTTCAACAAGCTCGGCGTCGGCAAGGTCGAGGATTTCACCTGGAAGGGCCTCCTGGACTTCTCGACCTGCACCGAGTGCGGTCGTTGCCAGAGCCAGTGCCCCGCGTGGAAC
>CAYRZN010000058.1:10925-14786 GCA_964428825.1 uncultured Aeromicrobium sp. | reverse complement strand
AGTGGGTGAGGGCGGTCGCGCCCGATCCCGTATCGAGACCCCGTCGGCTGACCCCGGGCCGTCGTGGCGGACAAGCGGCCACAGACCAGAAGCGGTTAGCCGGGGTCAGGCGAACTGTGCCGGGTCGACCTCGATCCACACTTGCTCGGACCGGCCCACCAAGGTGCCGTCGGGGCGGTGCAGGGCGGTGGACGTCAGGAACTTGCGACCCTGCCGATCGTCCAGACGACCGCTCGCGTGCAGGTGCTCGTCGACGTCGACCGCCTGCATCAGCTGTGCCGTCATCCGGCCGAGCACCATGGTCTGGGCCGTGAAGTCGGCCGCCCAGCCACCGGGGCAGTCCAGGGCTGCCCACACGACGGGCGTGGACACGACGTCATGCGTGGCCAGGCCGGGGTGCACGTGCCACGGGCCGGCGGTGCGGTCGGACCCGACCGGGCCCGTGAACACTCGGAGCCCGTCGCCCTCGTCCCGCGCCGTGCCGCACGTGAAGCACCGGTCGAACGGGTGGGAGCGGAACCCGGGGTAGGACTCGAGCCCGGCGGCCACGGTGTCGGCGTCCGGGAACGGCAGCGGCTCGCGCTCGAAGGTGCCCGGCCTGGCCGTGCCGATCAGGGCGCCGCCGTGGGTCTCGAGGCGGACCTCGTCGCCTGCCCGCTCCCACGCGAGCGGCACGTCGAGCGGCGGCGGGAGCCGGAGCGTCGCGGTCACCGGTCCGTCTGTCAGGACCTCGGCCGCGAGGAGTCCACAGACGTAGCCACCGTTGCCGGAGTGCTCGGGCCCGTTGAAACGTGCCGGGATCGTCACCATGTCCCCACGCTAGGCGGTGGGGCAGCAGCACGGGTCAGCGGATCTCCTCGTAGCGCGCGAGGGCCTCGCGTCGCTCCTCGGCATGGTCGACGATCGGTGCGGGGTAGCCGGTGACCGGCTCGGGGGCGGTCCACGGCTCGTGGACGTACCGGTCCGGCACGTCGCGGAGCTCAGGGACCCAGCGACGCACGTACGTGCCGCCGGGATCGAACTTCTTGCCCTGTGTGATCGGGTTGAAGACCCGGAAGTAGGGCGAGGCGTCGGTGCCGCACCCGGCCGTCCACTGCCAGCCGTGCTGGTTCGAGGCGAGGTCCCCGTCGACGAGCCAGTGCAAGAAGTGCGCGGCACCGTGCGTCCACTCCACGTGCAGGTCCTTGACGAGGAAGCTCGCGACGATCATGCGCACGCGGTTGTGCATCCACCCCTCCGCGCGCAGCTGCCGCATGCCGGCGTCGACGATCGGGAAGCCGGTCGTGCCCTCCTGCCAGGCGGTGAACGCGTCGCCTGGCTCGTCGTACCGCATCGCCTCGAACTTGCGGTCGTAGTACCCGCTCGCCGAGTCCGGACGGTGGTGCAGGACGTCGGCGTAGAACTCGCGGAACGCGAGCTCGCGCACGTAGGCCTCCGAGCCCCGCGATCGCAGGGGCGTGAGGTCCGCGAGCATCGTGCGGGGGTGGATCGCGCCCCACTTCAGGTGGGGCGACATGCGGGACGTCTCGTCGCGTCCGGGGAGGTCGCGGATGTCGTCGTACGACGCGACGTCGTCGATCCACTGCCGCCACCGTCGGCGCGCGGCCTCCTCGCCGCGCGGGGGCAGCTCGGTGCCCTCCGGCGGCGACGCCTCGGGGAGACGGTGCGTCCGACCCTCCGGACGGATCCACGGGGCGTCGCGCACCTGCGGCGCGGGCGCCCGCCAGCCCAGCTCCTGCCAGGCGCGGAAGAAGGGGGTGAACACGCGATACGGCGTGCCGTCGCCCTTCGTGATCCGACCGGGCGAGATCGCGTACGCGGAGCCGGTGCGGACGAGGGGGACCTCGAGCTCGGCGAGGGAGGACTCCACGGCCTCGTCCCGGCGGGACCCGTACGGCCCGAAGTCGCCGCTGACGTGGACGGAGGTCGCCTCGGCGGCTCGGACGACACGGGGGACCTCGACGGCCGGGTCGCCGTGGACGACGTGGAGGCCGTCGATCCGCTCCGACATGTCGCGCAGCATCGTGGCGAGCCCCGCGCGTCGCACGGGACCGGCCGACTCCCACAGGCGGTCGTCGAGGACGAACAGCGGCACGACCCCGTCGGGGCCGGCCGTGACGGCCTCGCGCAGGGCCGGGTTGTCGTGCAGGCGCAGGTCGCGGCGGAACCACATCACGGAACGGGTCACGGGCCCATCGTGCGGCCTTGCTCGTCGCATTGCACGTCATGGAACAATGAGCCCCGTGAGCGACCTGATCGACACCACCGAGATGTATCTCCGCACGATCTTCGAGCTCGAGGAGGAGGGCATCGTCCCTCTGCGTGCCCGGATCGCCGAGCGACTCCACCAGTCGGGCCCCACCGTGAGCCAGACCGTGGCGCGCATGGAGCGCGACGGCCTGCTGAGCGTCGAGGGCGACCGTCACCTGGAGCTGTCCGAGAAGGGCCGTCAGCTGGCCACCCGCGTCATGCGCAAGCACCGGCTCGCCGAACGCCTCCTGACCGACGTCATCGGACTCGAGTTCGAGTTCGTGCACGAGGAGGCCTGCCGCTGGGAGCACGTCATCTCCGAGCAGGTCGAGCGCCGCCTGATCGAGCTGCTCGAGCACCCCACGGAGTCGCCGTACGGCAACCCCATCCCGGGGCTCGCCGAGCTCGGTGAGGACGTCGACGACGGTGACTTCCTGCTCGGTGTGCAGTCGCTGCCTCGCGCGGTCACGGCCGGCGACGACCCCGTGCGCCTCGTGGTGCGTCGCATCGCCGAGGAGATCCAGAAGGACACCCAGGTCATGTCGGTGCTGCGTCGCGTCGGCGCGCTGCCCGGCAACGACGTCCTGGTCAGCCGAGGTCACGACGGCGTCGTCATCGCCCGCCAGGGCGAGTCCGCGGAGATCGACCACGACGCAGCGGTGCACATCTTCGTCTCGCTCTGACGTCCTGGTCCAGCGGTCGTGGCCCACGCCTCGGGTGCGGGCGGGGACCGAAGATGATGCTTCGTGGTCGCCATGGCGACCACGAAGCATCGGTCTTCGTCAGCCCGCCCGAGCGTGAGCCCTCAGGAACCTGCGGGCCTCACGCCTTCTTCGGGAACCAGGGGATGAAGCCGCTCGTGCGACGCACGTACTCGTCGTAGCCGGGCTTGGACTTCTTCATGCCCTTCTCGTTGTTCGCGGCGCCGGTGACCTTCGTCAGGAAGAACGCCATCGCGATCGGGCTGAAGGCCGTCGCGACGCCGGCCCAGGACGAGGCGGCCACGAGCCAGAGGCCGGCCCACACGCACGCGTCACCGAAGTAGTTCGGGTGGCGGGTGTAGCGCCACAGGCCCTGGTCCATGAGCTGACCCTTGTTGCTGGGGTCGGCCTTGAACCGCGCGAGCTGAGCGTCGCCGACCGACTCGAAGACGAAGCCGAGCAGCCAGACGGCCGCCCCGACGCCGACGAGCCACCAGAGGGGGTCCTGCGTGCCGGCGCCGACCATGAGCGGCGTGGCCACGAGGTACATCGCGATGCCCTGGGGCAGGAAGACGCGCTTGAGGGCGACCTCCGCGAACGAGCGGCCGTCCTGCTCGGCGAGCTCGGCGTACCGCGGGTCCTCGTCCTTGCCGTGGTTGCGGCGGTGCAGGTAGCCGGCGAGACGCAGTCCCCAGACCGCCGTGAGGCCGGCCAGGATCCACGGCAGGACGGGATCGGTGTCGCCGGTCAGCGAGACGAGTGCGCTCGCCAGGCCGACGGCGACGAAGCCGAGGGGCCACAGGGTGTCGACGATCGTGAGCCGCTCGGTGCGCTTGGCGCTCGTGAGACCGGCGGCCATGACCGCCACGACGACGGCCAGGCCGACGCCGAGCGCGGTGAGGCTGACCGA
>CAYRZN010000058.1:0-10825 GCA_964428825.1 uncultured Aeromicrobium sp. | reverse complement strand
GGCATGCCGCTGACGCCCGACGGAGAGGGCTTGACGGCCACGATCTGGTCGACGCCCATGCGGTTCTCCTCGAAGGCCAGCGACCCGCCGGCCAGGTACAGGCGCCAGACCCGTGCCATCTCCTCGCCGACCAGGGCGACCGCGGTGTCCCAGTTCGACTCGAGGTTCTCGGCCCAGCCCTCGACGGTGCGCGGGTAGTGCTCCCGCATCGCCTGCACGTCGCGGATCTCGAGCCCGGCGCCGGCGATGAGCTCGAGCGTGCGATGCAGGGGCTTCATGTGCATGTCGGGGGCGATGTAGGTCTCGATGAACGGCCCGCCGCCGGGGCGGTCGCCCTTGGCCCCGTTGCTGCGCGACATCTGCTGGATCATGACGCGGCCGCCGGGACGGAGGTAGCGGTAGATCGCGGAGGTGAACACCTCGTACTCGGCGTCGCCGACGTGCTCACCCATCTCGACCGAGGCGACGGCGTCGATCTCGCCGTCGCCGACACCGGCGCCGGAGAGGTCGCGGAAGTGGCGCAGGCTCACGTTGACCCGGTCGCCCACACCGCGTTCGGCCGCCCGCTTGTGCACGTAGTCGCGCTGCTCGCTCGACAGGGTGACGCCGGTGACCCGGACGCCGTAGCGCTCGGCGGCGTGCAAGGTCAGGGAACCCCAGCCACAGCCGATGTCGACCAGGTGCATGCCCGGCTCGAGGGCGAGCTTGCGGCAGATCAGGTCGAGCTTGGCGGTCTGGGCCTCCTCCAGCGACCACGACGGCTCGCGGTGGTAGCCCGACGAGTACGCCATGTTCGGGTCGAGGATGAGCTCGTAGAACTCGTTCGAGAGGTCGTAGTGGTGGCTGATCGCGGCGAGGTCGCGCTCGCGGCTGTGCAGGTCGCCGGTCAGCACGGCCTCGGAGAGCGGGATGGCCGGGCGGCGGCCGACGAGGCGGTACCGCGCCGCCAGGCCCAGGGCACGGGCGACGTGCTTCGGCCGCACGCGCGGCCGACCGGCGTCGGGATCGGACTCGCGGGCCACGCGGACCGCGTCCCACATCGCCCGGAGCCCGTCGGACAGGTCGCCCTCGATGTCGAGGTGGCCCTGCACGTAGGCGCGGGCGACGCCGAGCTCGCCGGGCTGCCAGAGCACGTGGCGGATCGCAGCCCGGTCGTGGATGACGACGACCGGGGCGCCGGCGGGGCCGGCCTCGGAGCCGTCCCAGGCACGCAGCCGGATCGGGAGGGGGAGGCCGAGGACGTCCTCGGCGAGGGAGAGCAGGCGGGAGGCGGCAGTCACCGCACCATTTCATCGTGTGCGAGCGGTTCACGCCATTTGAATTTCCGCAGGTCCCCGGCGTGTCGTCGGTCCCGAGTGGCATGCTGGGCGCATGAGTGGGGAGCGCCGGCCCTCCGGCCACCGGACGTGGGCGGGCCGCCTGCGCGCCTGGGTCGATCGCACGGGCTCGGAGATCCTCGGCTGGGTCCTGATCCCTGTCGGCGTCGTGCTGATGCCCTTGCCCGGTCCCGGAATGCTCATCATCGTCGGCGGTTTCGCCCTGCTGGCCCGTCACTACACGTGGGCCCGCGAGCTGCGTGACCGCCTCCAGGTCAGGGCGATCGAGGCGGCTCGCTACGGCGTCGCCACCTGGCCGCGCATCGTGCTGAGCGCGCTCGGCGGTCTGTGGCTCTTCGGTGCCGGGGTCGTCTGGATCGTGGGGCCCGACATCCCGGAGTTCGAGGTGCTCAACGTGGGCTTCGGTCCCGAGCTGCCGGCCCAGGGGTGGGTCACGGGTGTCGGGGTCATCGTCTCGTCGCTGGTGGCCTGGGGGCTCCTGGCGTACAGCGTCGTCCGGTGGAAGCATGCGGAGCCCGCGGTGCCCGTGATCGATCCTGTCGGGCCCGTCGAGGTCTCCGGCACGTGACGCTGCTCCACGAGCTCTACCCCGGCGCCGACCTCCCGCACGTGGCGCTCGGCAGCCGGCCCACGCCGGTCCGGCCGCTGCCGGGCTGGGGCTCCGACGTCTGGCTCAAGGACGAGAGCGTGTTCGGCGACGGCGGCTGGGGCGGCAACAAGGTTCGCAAGCTCGAGTGGATCCTCCCCGAGGCCCACCGCCGGGGCAGTCGCACCCTCCTCACGGTCGGTGGCATCGGCACCCACTGGGGCCTGGCGGCCGCCCTCTACGGGGCCGAGCACGGCATCCGCACCGTCCTGGGCCTGGTCGAGCAACCGGTCGACGGCCACGTGCTCGACCAGCTGCGCCGGCTCGACGCCAGCGGGGCCGTCGTCCACCGCTACGCGTCGGTCCGCCGGCTCAAGCTGGCGGCGCCGGGGCTGCTGCTGCGCCATCGCGACGGCCTGCGCCCTCCCTACTACCTGCCGGCCGGGGGTTCCTCACCCGTCGGCACGCTCGGCTACGTCGACGCGGCACTCGAGCTGGCGGCCCAGGTGCGCTCCGGGGAGCTGCCCGAACCGGCCCTCGTGGTCACCGCCGTCGGTTCGGCGGGCACGGCCGCCGGTCTCGCGCTCGGGCTCCGCCTGGCCGGCCTCGGCTCGCGCGTCGTGGGCGTGGTGGTGAACGACGCGTTCCGGCTGGACGACGTCGTCATCGCGCGCCTCGCCAACCGCACCGTCGACCTCCTGCGCGACCGGGGCGCCGAGATCGACGCCGACATCGACGCCAGTGACCTCGACGTCACGCACCAGTACCTGGGCGAGACCTACGGGTCCACGACGGTCGAGGGGCAGCGTGCGCTCGAGGCGGCGCGAGCGGACGGGCTCGAGCTGGAGCCGGTCTACACCGCCAAGGCCTTCGCCGCCGTGCGTGACCTCGCGTCGGTCACCGCCGGACCCGTCCTGGTGCTGAACACGCACGGACCCCGAAGGGCCCGTGCGTGACTCGGTGGAGCGCGACTCGCGGCTGACTAGCTGGCGCGACGCTCGCGAATGGCGTGCTCACGCTCGTCGACCGTGAGCCCGCCCCAGACGCCGTAGGGCTCGCGGGCCTTCAGTGCGTGGTCGCGGCACTCGTCGATGACCGGGCAGCGACCGCAGACGGCCTTGGCTCCCTGCTCGCGCAGCTGCTTGGCAGCGCCGCGCTCGGCCTCGGGAGAGAAGAAGACGGAGGAGTCGAGACCGACGCAGGCACCGGAGTGCTGCCATTCGTAGACCTCGATGAGTGGCATGGGAAGACGCTTGAGATTCGGCATGTGAGGCCCCTTGGACTCGAAACTGCGCCGTGGCCGGTGTGGCCGGGTTCCGTCGTGTTCGAAACCGGTTCACAAATTACTCAAAACTTGTTCAGAAATGCAAGTCTGTTGAACAAGTTTTATGGTCGAAGCGCGAAAGGGGGCGCCGATGACCGAACAGATCGATCCGGCCGAGGCCGGTCTGACGTGGAGCATCAGCGCTGCGGCCGACCAGGTGGGCGTGGCCCCGGCCACGCTGCGGACGTGGGACCGACGCTACGGAGTCGGACCCGCTGAACGCACCGGCGGAGGGCATCGTCGGTACACCACACCCGACATCGACCGCGTGCGCACCATGGCCGAGCTCATCGCCGCGGGGGCCTCTCCCGAGTCGGCGGCGCGTGCGGTGCTGGACGCCGGCCCCTCCATGGGAAGATGAGGCGATCACGTCGCCGGCCTGCCGGGGCAGTGATTCCCCGCCCCCGTAGCTCAGGGGATAGAGCAACGGTTTCCTAAACCGCAGGTCGAAGGTTCGAATCCTTTCGGGGGCACCCGTGCAATCTCTCCAGGCGCACCTCCGGGTACTCCCGGATGTCGCGCTGGACCGGGTCCGGCAGACTTGCCGCATGCGGACGAGGCGATGGCTGGCGCGCGGGCTCGGGGCCATTCTGGTGGCCACGGTCCTGGTGGCCTGCACGACGGAACCCGAGAAGAAGGACGAGTCGGCCGAGCCGAGCGTGCCCCCCACAGGACCGTGCAAGGTCGAGTCCGAACGCGGTGACGTCGTCCACTCCCTGACGGTCAGCGGCGAGAAGCGGTCGTACCTGCTCTACGCCCCCGAGGGGCTCCCCACCGACGAACGGCTCCCGGTGGTGTTCGTGTTCCACGGTCTCGGCCAGGAGCCCGCAGACGCCGTCGCCTACACCGGCTTCGACCAGGCGGCCGCTGACGAGGGATTCATCGTCGTGGCACCTCTGGGCAGCGTCGACGGCCCGGGTTGGACCGTGGGCACCAAGGGCCGCAGCGCCGACGCGTCGTTCATCGCCGCGCTCAACGAGGCCGTCGTCGAGCGTCACTGTGCCGACCCCGAGCGGGAGTACGCCGTGGGCATGTCGAACGGCTCGGCGCTCGCCTTCGAGCTCGCCTGCACGGGCGAGTACCCGTTCGCGGCCTATGGGGGTGTCGCGTACATGACCTACGACGGGTGCGACTCGGCCCCGCCGACCTCGTTCATCTACTTCCATGGCACGTCCGACCCGGCGGTCCCGTACACCGGTGGCGCGACGCCGCTGGGCCGGGTCGAGCCGGTCATCGACTCCCTGACGGGGTGGCTGGCCCACGACCAGTGCGGGGAGCCGCAGGCGTACGAGGAGCCGGCGGCCGACCTGCAGCACTTCACGTGGAGCTGCCCGAGCTCCACGATCGAGACGTACGTGGTGCTGGGCGGCGGTCACACGTGGCCCGGGTCCGAAGGCGTCGGTGGCCAGGGCTACACGACGGAGTCCGTGAGCGCGACCGCCGAGATGCTGCGGTTCTTCGACCTCGTGCGGGCGGACTGACCCCGCAAGGGAGCGTAGAGTCGGTGTGCTGCACGCGCGTCGTCGCAAGGAGGTGGGCCCGGTGCACGTGTTCGTGACGGGTGCCTCGGGTGTCGTCGGCCGCGCCGCCGTGGCCGCGCTGCGTCACGCCGGGCACGACGTCCGAGGACTGGTGCGCTCGCGCGAGGCGGCCCGCACGGTCGAGGCCCTGGGCGCGACCCCGGTCGCTGCGGAGCTCTACGACCTGGGCGACCTCGCGGCCGCGATGCAGGGTTGCGACGCCGTGGCCAACCTCGCCACCAAGGTTCCCGTCGGCTCGGCTGCCCTCCGTCCCGGGTCGCTGCGCGAGATCGACCGGCTGCGCATCCGCGGGTCCCGTGTCGTGGCCTCCGCTGCCGCACGCGCGGGCGTCGAGGTCGTGGTCCACCAGAGCCTGAGCTTCGTGTACGCCGACGCGGGCGACGACTGGATCGACGAGGACGGCATCGTCGACGTGTCCAGCGCCACCGAGCCGATCGTGGTGGCCGAGGACCACATGGCCGAGTTCGCCCGCGACGGCGGCAGGGCCGTCTCGCTACGACTGGGACTCGTCACCGGGACCGACCCCAACACCCAGTGGCAGGTCCGGCGCGCTGCGGCCGGCCGCGCCTTCACCTTGGGCCGGCCTCGCTCCTGGATGCACGTCGTGCACCCCGACGACGCGGGCACGGCCGTCGAGCACGCCCTGACCGCGCCGTCCGGCATCTACAACGTCGGGTCCGATCCGGTCAGGCGGAGCGACTACGCCGCCGTCATCGCCGCGGTCGCCGGTGGTCCGGCACCACGATCGCTGCCCAGGTGGGTCGAGCGGATGGGCGCGGAGAAGCTGGAGATCCTGACGCGTTCGCACCGCATCAGCTCCCAGAGGTTCGCCGACGTCACCGGCTGGAGCCCGGCGCGGCCGGTGCTGTCGCCGGAGTGGCTCGCCCATCCGTCCCGGGAGGGTTCGCATGGCTGAGCGTCCGGACGAGACGGCGCGGGAGCGGCGGGAGCGTCTGCGTCGCGCCGCCGAGATCCTCGGCGACCCGGGCACGGCCGGCTCGCGCGACGACTCCGACGTGGGGTGGGGCGACGAGCCCCGCCGCGGTGCGAGCGGCAACGACGACGACCTGCGTCGCAACGTCCCGCCGCACCACGGCTGAGCTGCGGCGGGGCTCAGACGTCGCGACGCGTCACGAGGGCGTCGCGGATCTCGCGGAGCAGCGCGATGTCCTCGGACGGGCCCTCGGGCTCGGGCTCCTGGCCACGCGAGCGCATCTCGTTGAGCTTCTTCATGGGCACGACGACCGCGAAGTAGACGACGGCAGCGGTCAGCACGAACGTGATGATCGCGTTGATGAATCCGCCGTAGTCGAACGTCTGACCGTTGATCGTGAACGTGCCTCCGTCGACACCGCCACCACCGACGAGGCCGATCAGCGGGTTGATGAACGAGTTCGTGAACGCGGCGACGAGCGCCGTGAACGCCGTGCCGATCACGACGGCGACCGCGAGGTCGACGATGTTGCCGCGCAGCAGGAAGTCCTTGAAGCCTTGGATCATGACGTGCCCTCCGAGTGGTTGGGATCGAGGCGGGTGAGCCACTGAGGCTCGATCAGCCAAACTACCCGCGCCCGCTCGACCAGCACACCCCCGTCAGGAGGCGATCACGGTCAGACCAGCGCCCAGGCCCGCTGCGGCGAGCGTCGCGGCGACCTCGTTCGGGGCGACGAGCCCGAGCGTGTCGGCGTCGTCGCCCTGACCGGTCGGGAGCGAGGCGACGACGACGGACCGGGCGATGACCGACGGTGCCTCCTCCCCGTGGGGGTCGACCGCGACCACGTCGACCCGGGAGCCGACGTGCAGGGCACCGAGCACGGCACGGTCGGCGACCCGCACGGTGGCGAGCGCGGGGTCGTCGACGCCGAACCCGGAGAGGTCGCGGGCGTCCACGACGCGGCGGTCGGTCACGACCTCCCCGTCCCGGACGGGACCGGCGAGCGTGCGGCCGACGGCGTCCCGCGTCTCGGTGAGCACGCCGCCGGGGACCGCGTCGACCGGCACGTCCCGCGTCGTGACGTGCTCGGCGCCCAGCACGGTGCCGGCGTCGAGGTCGGCGGTGACGACCACGACGCGACGGGTGCTCGATCCGTCGTCGAGGGCCGCGATGGTCAGCAGCACGGCGAGGCCGGCGCAGACGGCCGCGAGGAGGCGGCGATGGGCGAAGACGAGGCGGTCCAGGCGATCCATCCCGGCAGGCTAGGTGGCCTCGGCCGGGATCGCCGAGGTCCGTCCACAGGGACGGCGCAGGTCAGGCGGGCGCGCCGGACCCGCCGCTCGAGGACGTCGAGGCCGGGCTCGAGGAACCCTTCGAGTCCGCCTTGCCGGTGCCGGTGCCCGCGCTGCCGGAGGAGGACGCCGCGGTCGATCCCGAGCTGTCGCCGGAGGTCGATCCGTTCCCCGCGCGGGAGTCGTTGCGGTAGAAGCCGGACCCCTTGAAGACGACGCCGACCGCGTTGAACACCTTGCGCAGACGGCCGTGGCACGCGGGGCACTCGGTCAGCGCATCCTCGCTGAAGGACTGCTGGACTTCGAGTGCTTCTCCGCACTCGGTGCACTGGTACTGATACGTGGGCACTGGCCTGACTCCGACATCGATGACGACTCGTGGACGTTGCCGCACAAGGGTACAGTTGGCGCCACTGTGAACGAGCCTCCGAGTCCTGGCCCCACCGTTTTCGCCACCCGCGCCGACACGGTGGAACCCCGCCGATGACCGAGCTGCTCCTCCTCGCGGTCGCCGTCCTGCTGATGTTCGCGTGCGGCATCTTCGTGGCCGCCGAGTTCTCCTTCGTCACCGTCGACCGTGCCTCGGTCGAGCGGGCGGCCGAGGAGGGTCAGCCCGGCGCCGACGGCACCCTCAAGGCCCTGCGGACCCTCTCGACCCAGCTCAGCGGGGCCCAGCTGGGCATCACCGTCACGAACCTGGCGATCGGCTACCTCGCCGAGCCGGCGGTCGGCAGCCTGCTTCGTGGCCCGTTCGAGTCGCTCGGGCTCACCGGCGGCGGCGCCAGCTTCGCGTCCTACTTCTCGGCGCTCACGATCAGCACCTTCGCGACGATGCTGATCGGCGAGCTGATCCCCAAGAACATCGCCCTGGCCGTGCCGATGGCCACGGCACGGTGGACCCAGCTCCCGCAACGCCTGTTCACGACCGCCATGGCCTGGCCCATCCGGTCGCTCAACGGCACCGCCAACGCGATCCTGCGCTCGTGGGGCGTCGAGCCGCAGGAGGAGCTGCGCTCGGCCCGTTCGCCGCTGGAGCTGCGGTCGCTCGTCCTGCGCTCGGCCCAGGAGGGCGCGATCGACGACGAGACGGCGCGGCTCGTGGCCCGCAGCATCACGTTCGGC
Organism: uncultured Aeromicrobium sp.; assembly: GCA_964428825.1. Classification (GTDB taxonomy): domain Bacteria; phylum Actinomycetota; class Actinomycetes; order Propionibacteriales; family Nocardioidaceae; genus Aeromicrobium. The sequence goes on along the minus strand of CAYRZN010000058.1, from coordinate 2,689 downwards.
GACCGCACCGCGGCCGACGTCCGCACGCCTCGGGTCCGGGTCACGTTCCTGGAAGGCCGTGAGTCCGCCGCCTCGGTCATCGACGCGGCCCGGACCACGGGCCACTCGCGCTTCCCCGTCATCGGTCGCACGCCCGACGACATCGTGGGCGTCGTGCACGTCAAGCACGCCGTCGCGGTCCCGGTCGACCGGCGGCGCTCGACCCGCATCGAGGACATCTGCGCCCCGGCGGCCACGGTTCCCGACAGCCTCGAGCTCGACCCGCTGCTCGCCTTCCTGCGCGACCAGGGCATGCAGATGGCGATCGTCCTCGACGAGTACGGCGGGACCGACGGCGTCGTGACGCTGGAGGACCTGGTCGAGGAGATCGTGGGCGACATCGCCGACGAGCACGACCGGGTCGCGGCGTCCAGCCGGCACCGCACCGACGGCACGTGGTCGTTGTCGGGGCTCCTGCGGCCTGACGAGGTCTTCGAGGAGACCGGCATCTCGCTGCCCGAGGGCTCGAACTACGAGACGATCGCCGGACTCGTGCTGCAGGAGCTCGGACGCCTCGCCGAGCGGGGCGACGCCGTCACGATCCTGGTCGACCCGACCCCCGAGGACGAGGACGACGAGCCGGAGCAGGTCCCCGTGACGCTCACGGTGGAGCGGGTGGAGGGTCGGCGCATCGACCGCGTCACGATGACCGCCGACCCGCCGGCCCCCCTCGCGGACTCCCCGCGACCGATCTCCTCGCGCGCGGAGGCCCCCCGATGAACCTCTGGCTCGGCCTCACGGTCACCTTCCTCCTGCTCGCGTTCAACGCGCTGTTCGTCGCGTCGGAGTTCGCCCTGATCTCGGCACGGCGCACCCAGCTGGAGCCCGCGGCCGCCCAAGGCTCACGCACCGCGAAGCTGGCCCTGCGCGCGATGGAGAACGTGTCGCTCATGATGGCGGCGGCCCAGCTCGGCATCACGATCTGCTCGCTCCTGCTCGGCGCGGTCAGCGAGCCGGTCATCGCGCACGCGATGGAGCCGGTCTTCGAGGCCGTCGGCCTGCCGGGCTTCCTGGTGCACCCGATCTCGTTCGCGATCGCGCTGACCCTCGTCGTCTACGCCCACGTCGTGATCGGCGAGATGGTGCCGAAGAACCTCGCCCTCGCGGCGCCCGACAAGGCGGCACTGATCCTCGGGCCGTTCATGCTGGCGGTCGTCGCGGTGCTCAAGCCCCTCGTCATCGCGCTGAACGGGGTCGCCAACATCTCGTTGCGCACGATGCGGATCGAGCCCAAGGACGAGGTCGCGTCGACCTTCACCCACGACGAGGTCGCCGACCTCGTCGAGGAGTCGCGTCGCGAAGGCCTGCTCGACGACGACGAGTACGAGCTCGTCCAGGGTGCGCTCGAGTTCCAGGGCGGCACGATCGACGACGTCGTGCTCCCCACGGCGGTCCTCGTCACGATCGACCGCCACGCCACGGCGGCCGACGTCGAGGTGGCGTGCGCCGAGTCGGGGTTCTCCCGCTTCCCGGTGCGCGACGAGTCCGGCGAGCTCACGGGGTACCTCCACCTGAAGGACGCGCTCGAGACCGACGAGGACGCCCGCAACCGCGTCATCGCCGACAAATGGGTCCGCCCGCTCGTCACGGTGCCGGTGGGTGCCGGGCTGTTCGATGCGCTGCGGCTCATGCAGTCGCGCGGCTCGCACATGGCGCGGGTCGCCGACGTCGAGGGCCACGTGGTCGGTGTCGTGATGCTCGAGGACGTCCTCGAGGAGCTCGTCGGCGAGATCCGCGACGTCGAGCGCGCGAACTGACGCTCCCTCAGCGTTGGGGCCGGAAGACCCCTGCCTCGGTCAGCACGAGGTCGACCGGCACGTCGTGCGGCTCGGTGGGCACCTCGGGCAGGAGCTCGTCGGCGAACACCACCGCGCACGTCGTGGGTCGACGCGACCGGTCCTGGAGTCCCGCCAGGGCGCGGTCGTAGTAGCCGGCACCCCGGCCGAGGCGGTGACCGTGATGGTCGACCGCGAGCGCCGGCACCAGGACGAGCTCGGTCGACCCCAGGCCTTCGGGCACGAACGGGCGGTCGACCGGCTCGGGGACGCCGATGGCCGACGTCCGGAACCCTGACTCCGGGTCGTGCAGGACCCAGTCGAGCCCGCCGTCGTCGCGGGTCAGCGGCACGAGGACGGTGGCGCCGACGGCGAGGCGGTCGGTGATCAGGTCACCGGTCGGCGGCTCGCCCCGCATGGCCAGGTAGGCGGCGAGGTGGCGGGCGCCGTGCAGCGCGGGATCGCCCGCGGCATGGGCCGCGAGGGCGGCCCCCACGGCCTGCAGATCCGCGTCGCTGCGCCGTCGCCGGGCTGCGAGAAGCGTGCGACGAAGGTCATCCTTCGCTCCAGAGGTGTGACCCACGTCGCGACGCTATCGTGTGCGCGTGGACGGATTGGCGCAGGCGCAGCGACGGATGCTCGAGAGGGGCGTCCCCCAGCAGGCCATCGACGTCTTCTCGCACTACTACGACCAGCTCAGCGCCGGCGCCACGGGCATGATCCCCGAGTCGGAGGTCGAGCCGCTCACGGGCATCGACCGCGCCGCCGCGCTCGACGTCGCCCCCGAGGAGGTCCGTGCCGCCGCGGACGCCACCGTGGTCATCAAGCTCAACGGGGGCCTCGGCACCTCCATGGGCATGGACCGCGCCAAGTCG
>CAYRZN010000057.1:12963-14843 GCA_964428825.1 uncultured Aeromicrobium sp. | reverse complement strand
CAGAATGTGCCCACGGGCGGCGCTACTCTCGGACCCTACGGCGGTTCGGCCACTGGACCCACAAGACATCGGTCTCCGGGTCGCCGAGGATCGTCAGCTGGCCGTGATGCGCTCCAGCGCCTCCCACAGTTCAGCCTCGCGGGCCGGGTCGTACGACTCGTCCGAGGACGGTGCCACGGCGGTGCGGTCGACGTAGGCACCCGACGGGGCAGGGGTCGTCCCGAGCACGACGTCGGCTAGGTCGCGACCTGCGGCTGCGGGCGACGTGGCCTTCGAGGTCAGCGTCAGGACGGGCATGACCCGCCGCATCACGAAGCGGGACACGGGGTCGGCATGGCGCGCGATACCGGTGCCGGGGACGAAGCCCGGGTTGAAGGAGACGACCTCGACCCGCTCCGACATCCGCCGGGCAGCCTCGTGGACCCAATAGATGGCCGCGAGCTTGCTCGTCGAGTAGGCCGCGCGACCTGCCGCGGTGGAGGACGGGCGCTTGAAGGTCCCCACCCGGGCGAGTTCCTCGGGGCTGCTCCAGACCGGCGCCGGGACCATGCCCATGTTGTGGGCGAAGTCGCCGAAGTGAGTGTCGCTGACGGTGATCGTGATGCGGGACCCGGGCTGGAATTTGTCGCCGAGGGAGTGCACGAGTAGGTGGTTGGCGACGACGTTGACCGCGAAGGTCGCCTCAATCCCGTCCGCCGTCTCCGTCAGGTCGTCGGTGTGCTGGATTCCGGCGTTGCCGACGAAGCCGCGCAACGGTGGGAGCTCCCCAGATTCGAGCCTGGAGGCGATCTCGTCCGCCGCAGCCCGGACGCTCGCGAGCGAGTCGAGGTCGGCGGAGACCGCGGTCACGGTTCCACCCTCGCCCTCGAGATCGGCAGCCAAGGCTGTCGGGGCGGTCCCGCGGGACACGAGGACGAGATGGACGTCGGGGTCCTCCTCGAGGATGTGTTGGGCGGCGATGCGACCGATGCCGCGGGTGGCGCCGGTCATGACGATGGTGTGGGTGGGCAAGGCTCGAATCCTGTCGTGGAGGGCACCAGCTGGTGCCACTATCACCGTCGTCGCTCGGCTGGATCGGAACCAGAACCCTGCCCGACGGTAGGAACGCCAGTACCAGGCACGCCGGTGCGCCGGCGGGCACACTGAAGTCATGGAACCACGTGCGGCTGGGGAGCTGGGAGACCTCCTGCGCGCCTGGCGCGACCGCATGACTCCCGAGGACGCCGGCATCAACCACCACGGTCGGCGCCGAGCTGCGGGTCTGCGCCGCGAGGAGCTCGCCTCGCTCGCGGGAGTGAGCGTCGACTACATCACCCGACTCGAGCAGGGTCGTGCCACGTCTCCGTCGGCCCAGGTCGTCATGGCGCTGGCACGGGCCCTGCAGCTGGACACCGCCGAGACCGACCTGCTGCACCGCAGCGCCGGACTGCTCCCGCCCGCCACCGGTCTGATCACGCGGCGTATGCCACCCAGCGTCCAACGACTCGCCATCCGCCTCGGCGACCTGCCAGTCGCCGCCTTCGCCGGAGACTGGACGCTGCTCTGGTCGTCCGGGCCGTGGGACGCGCTCTTCCCCGCCTCTAGCCCGAACCTGAACCTGGCACGAGCGGCGTTCGACAACCCGGAGTCCGCACTTCCCCTCGCCGCCGACGCCGACGCAGCGGCGCGTTTCGAGACCGCGCTCGTCGCCGATCTCCGCCACGCATCATCTGTCCACCCCGACGACCCGCAGCTCCGGAACCTGGTCAGCGACCTGCGGACACGGAGCGACCGCTTCTCGACCATCTGGGACAGCGGCGCCGTCGCGGTCCATCGATCGGAGCGCAAGAGCATCCGCACGAGCCTAGTCGGCGAGATCACCCTCGACTGCGACGTGCTGA
>CAYRZN010000057.1:6250-12953 GCA_964428825.1 uncultured Aeromicrobium sp. | reverse complement strand
CCGACTCGGACGTCAAGATCGTCGTCTACACCGCCGCTCACGGGACCGAGGACGCCGGGAAGCTCGAGTTCCTGCGCGTGGCGGCGCTGCGCACCTTCCAGTCGACCTGATACGGCCGCGGAACGTAGGAGTCCAGCTCCTGCCCGAAGATCGTTGCCGAGACCACGCTTCCCCTCACCGGGCGCGGCGTTGTCGACCGCGTCATAGTGCCGTACTCAACGTCACGCACGACGGACTCGTCCTCGTCGCCACGGCACCCGGCGAGACGCTCGACAGCATCCGAGCCGCCACCGGTGCCCGACTGACGAGCAGGGTTCCGACACCCCCTGCATGAGCCTGATGTCCATGTACGGCCGGACATGCGGGCCGCGCAAGCAGGCGGCAGCCGCCTCAAAAGATGCAGCCCGCACCTCCCGATCGCACGGCGCGACCGGGTCGCCGCCGGCTCACGAGTACCGCACCGGACCCCACTGCCAGTAAGGCTCATCCTCGGGACGGTCCGGGAGCACGCCGAGCGCGTTCGCCAGATGCATCACCCGATTGGCGAGGAAGCGTCCAGGCAAGTCGTTCATGATCGTTCCATCGAGCACATGTTGAATGACGCGATCCAGCGACATGGCCAAGAGCGTCTGGTCGGCCCAGACCACCGCGAGACAGTCGCCGGAGAAATGTGCCGCAGGTCCAGTCATACGCGCCGCCGCTCCGACTGCTGCACGCCTCGCGCTTCGGTTCTGCTCGACCTCGATGACGTCGGACAGGTCCTCGACCCTCGGCTGCTGGTCCTTCCAGCTCGGCAGGCCATTCCGTTCCTCGTATGCCGACTGCCGGCACTGCTGCGAGCACCACTTCCTTGGCCGGCCCCGCTTCTGCGGAGGCATCCGTTTCCCGCACCGTTCGCACAACCTGGGTTTCACCGGCTCCGATATGCGCTCATCGCTCATCGTCAGCACCTCCTGCCCCCACAAGGCCCCAGACCCACCCTCAGTGATCAACCGACCCTCACAAACTTTCCGTCACACACCTCTTGCATTGACGGAAAGAGCGCACGTCCGCAGCAAGGACCCGGGACGACAGATATCCACTTCTCTTGTCCTAAGGCAAGAGAAGTGGGAGACTGAGATCATGCCGATCGGAGTCGTAGAAGCAGCACAACGCTTGGGCGTCTCTCGCCAGCGCGTGCTGCAGATGATCTCCGACGAGCGCCTTCCGGCGGAGCGGATCGGCCGGGCCTGGTCGATCCAAGAGAGTGATGTGGCCCGCCGTCGTGTCCCCGTCGGTCGACCCCTGTCGACCGGCATGGCCCGCGGCCTCCTCGAACTGGCCGCGGGCTCCCGTCCCGATTTGAGCCCGCGTGACGTCTCGCGACTCCGCGCGCACATGGTGCGCCTCGCACGAGAGGCGAGCTCCGGCGGTGACCCCGCAGGGCTGCTGCGGTCGTGGCTGCCGGGGCGCGCGTATCGTCGTGAGATGTCCGTGGCCGAAGCCGACCTGGCCGGGGTCTTGACCGACGATCGGCTCGCCCCGTCGGGGGCCTCCGACAGGCTTGCCGCCATGTCGTCGTCACACCTGGCTGAGGGGTACGTCGCCGAGGTGGATGCTCCGAAGTTCCTTGCTGACCACCTCGCCGTCGAGTCCGACGACCGCAGCCGTGCCAACCTCATCGTCCACGTCGCCGAGGTCGTACCCCCGGCCTCTCCTGTGCTGGTAGCGGCCGACCTCGCCGACTACCGCGGCGGCCGCGAAGACCGCCAGGCACGATCCCTGTTGAAGGACTGGTTCGACTCCGGCAATTACGACGCCGACCTCCTTTTCGGACGCGCCCGCCCATGACCGTCTCCCTGCCGGTGACCACCGAAGCCCAGGTCGCGTCGTGGCACGCGCTCATGGATCTGCACGAGTCACTGCCCGGGCGCTGGACGATCGTCGGCGGGCAGATGGTCCACCTGCACTGCGCCGAGCGCGATGCCTTCCCCGTTCGGCCAACCGATGACGCCGACGCTCTGCTCGACGTGAAGGCCCACCCCTCGGTGCTCGAGGATTTCACCGCCGGGCTCGTCGATGCCGGGTTCGCTCCCGTCACGAGCGGCAGCGGTCATCAGCACAGATGGAGGAAGGGCGACGCGCAGATTGACGTCCTGATCAGCGACAAGCTCGGCGACCGCAAGACCTACCGCACCATCACCGGCGCCCCGACCGTCGGCACGCCGGCCGCGGCGCTGGTCCTCGCCCGCTCGGACGACCTCACCATCGAGGTCGAGGGGCGCATCGGGACGGTCCGTCGACCCACTCTGCTCGGGTCACTGATCGCCAAGGGGGCGGCCCACTCCGTGGCCGATGGCCGCGACCGACACCGGCAGGACTTCGCGATGCTCGCGTCCATGCTCCGCGCCGACGACCTGCGGGCTGCGGACCTGACGAGGGGCGAGCGGAAGTACCTCACCCGCATGCTCGCGGCGACCCGCGACGACGCCGTCGCGCTGGAGATCAGCCCTGACGCTCGTAACGGCTTGGCTCGACTCGAAACCATCCTGAGCGCCTAGTCGGGGGTACGTACCCCCTCGCCGACCAACGTCACCGTCTACGTACCCCCAACCTCGTACCCCCGACGCACCCCCGAAACTTCGGCGTTCCGTGATCACCGAGGGCCGCGCGAGGGCCTTGTGGTCATGTGATCCCACGACGACGGAGGACGGACATGAGTGATCAAGTGATGGAGCGACTCGTCGCACCGGAGGACCTGGCCGAGCTGCTGTCGGTGACCACCGGACAGCTCGCGCAGATGCGCTACCTCGGAACGGGCCCGGCGTACGTCAAGGTGGGCACCCGTGTGCGCTACGCACTGTCGGACGTGCGGACGTGGCTCGACCAGCAGCGCCGCGCTCGGACCTGAGCTCGCCTGTCCACAGAGTTGATGTCGGCCGATCTTCTCCACAGCTCGCCACCGACCTCTGGCGAGCCCGCGGCTGCCGGCGGTAGTCACGGAGCGAAAGGAGCGTGATCGACCGTGGCCACGATCGAGTCGTACGAGACGTCCAACGGCAAGCGCTACCAAGTCCGCTACCGAACGCCGGAACGCACCCAGACGAAGAAGCGCGGGTTCAAGACCAAGCGTGAGGCCGAGCAGTTCGCGGCCTCGGTCGAGGTGCAGAAGTATCGGGGTGAGTTCATCTCCCACCAGGCCGGCCTCACCACGATCGGCGAGCTCGGACCGGGCTGGCTCTCACGACAACGCGCGCACCTCAAGCCGTCGTCGATGAAGGCGCTCGAGGTCGGATGGCGCGTGCACGTCCTGCCGCGGTGGGGCGAGGTGCGGGTCAGCGACATCAGCCGCACGAAGATCCAAGACTGGGTCGCGGCGCTCGGCGAGGACCGCTCGGCCACGACGGTGAAGCGCGCGTTCGGCGTGCTGTCGTCGATCCTCGATGACGCAGTCGACGACCGGCGCATCGTCGCGAACCCGGCCAAGGGCGTGAAGACCAAGCGCAAGGTCATGCGCGGACGCGTCTACCTCAACCACCGCCAGGTCGACCGGCTCGCGACGGAGGCCGGCGACTCCGCCGGCGTCATCCTCGTCCTCGCCTACACCGGCATCCGGTGGGGCGAGATGATCGCGCTCCGCGTCCGTGACGTCGACACCTCACGCCGCCGACTCTCAATCGAACGCAATGCCGTCGAGGTCGGCACCGACATCCACGTCGGCTCCCCGAAGAACCACGAGCGGCGTTCCGTGCCGTACATCCAGATGCTCGACTCACTCTTCGAGCAGGCCTGCGTCGGCAAGCCTCCCGAAGCTCTCCTGTTTCCCGGACCGGACGGCGAGCTTCGACGCCGCACCCGTACGGATGGCTCATCCGGTGGCTGGTTCGCCGGCGCCGTCCGCCGCGCGGGCATCCCGCGTGTCACGCCCCACGACCTCCGCCACACGGCCGCGTCACTCGCGATCTCCTCCGGCGCAAACGCCAAGGCTGTCCAGCGCATGCTCGGCCACAAGTCCGCTGCCATGACCCTCGACGTCTACGCCGACCTCTTCGAAGACGACCTCGACGCGGTGGCCATAGCGATGAACGAGGCCGCCGTGCGCGCGCTCCAGCCTTTCTCCTGACTGCCACGCGGCGACCGCAGACCTTGGGCCAGCGCGGCTAACTCGAGGCGCCAGCAGAGTTCTCGATCACAGCGCGGACCAGGACGAGTGAGATCGTGGAATCGATGATCTTGCCAAGCTGACGAACATTGCTGGTGGCATGACCCAGACTTTCAAGTAACTGCTTCCTGATGAGCTCGTGATCAATATGGACCATCTCGTCTTGGCTCAACTCACCGATCCGCTTCGCAAGGATCCGCTCGATCACCTGCGAGATCTCCGCAGCGGTGAGCGGGACAAACTCGATGAGGGCATCGAAGCGCGAGGCCAAGGCGTCACCTAAAGCCCCGCGGATCTCGTCCTCGGATCCGTAGTTCGAGGTGCAGATGATCAATGAGGGCCCGATCTCGACCGTGTAGTTCTTGTCGACAAATTGCCCGCTGTCGAACAGCTGGTAAAAAGCGCTGTGGAAGACCGGATGAGCCTTGTCGAACTCATCGATAAGGATGACGCCGGACTCCCGGTCGAGAAAATCACGCGCGAGAGATGCCTCCGAATGACCGCCGCCGAACAAGTAGGACGTGAACTTGTCACTGTGGAACATCGAGAACTGCTTCCGCATCAGCTCCCCGCCCAAGAGGCTATTCACGAAAAGCGCGGTCTCCGTCTTCCCGACGCCCGACGGTCCGTACAACATCACGACGACGGGCTCCTTCCGACCAGGCCGGGTGAGTGGATATAGCGTCGACAACATCGTGTCTCGCACGTCCTCCTGTCCGACGAGATGCTCCGCGAATCCATCCACGAAGTTGCGAAGCGTCTCAGTGGTAACCGTGGGGTAGGTGTAGTACTCGACGCTCGTGCCAGCCGACGTCCTCATTAGCTGCTCGTGCACTCGCGTCGGCGGGTTATTCAACATCAGCTTCTTCGGGCGAAGCTCCGCCACCAGGTTGGCGAAGTTGGTGATGACGTGCTCCTGCAAACTCGCGTAGTCGCTTGACTCAGCGACGGCCAGGTCGGGTCCGCTTGGGTTCGGAGCCGGTTGATCCTCAGCCTCGCCCGGCACCACCACTCTCAGACGTCTCCGGATCTCGTCCGCCTCGCTTACCAGCGTGACGAAATTCTTGGCCTCGGCATCCCCAACAATCTGGTGGAACCAGGACGGCGGCCCGTAATAGATGGCCACTTCGGTCTCAACTGCCATGCTCAACGCCTGCGAGGACGACGTCGTACACCTTCAGGAGGGTGTTGCTCTTGTCGGTCTGTGGTCCGTCAAGGATCTCTTTCGCCGTTGGAGCCTTGCCGGACGGCTCCCTGCTCTCCCCCTGCTCGGGGTCGAATTTGAGGCTATCCTCTGCAGTCTCTCCGACCAGAATCGCGTGATAGACGAGATTCATCCGTCCAAGGTCCGCCAAGCCATAGTTGTTGCGGAATGCGCCGATGTTGAATCGCAGGACGCAGCGCTCGGACGAGTCGGTGGCGCTGTCCGCCAGCAACTCGTAGTAACCCTTGGCACGTTCGAGGGCCTCGTCCATGCGAGCAAGATCGAGGCCGGTCTCTTCAGTCTTCGCGACCACCATGTACGGCGTGTACATCTTCATGAAGGCCATCGAGTCTTTCGGCGCTGAAACCCGGTACCCACGCAAGGAACGAACCCGATCATCCTTGGCAACTTCCTCCAGGTAATCGGTCAGGATCGTATTGGACAATGTCTTGCTCAGGATGCTCTGGCCTACACGTGAGATGTCGAATCCACCGCCTGCCTCCCCAGCAGCTCCAAGAAACGGGAGCCAGCTGAACTTCGCAGTGAGTTTGGACTCGACCTGTGCGTGAGTGTTTGCCGTCCGGTTCTTGATGAACTCGCTCTTGGATTCGGCCGCACCTCCTGCTGAGATGTCCAGGTAGTCGGATGCGGACTGCTCGTCAAAGTAGACGATCTTCAGCATCGCTCTACCGGTTGCCGACTCGCCCGCGTCATCAGTTGCCATGTTCACATCCTCGTGGGTTCAAAGTTGACCCGTCACCTGTAGGGATGGAGGACAGCATGGCCGAAACGACCGACATCTACTGCTAGGAGCGCTTAAGCACCTACTGCGACTGGCAATACAGGCCGTCGAGTGGTGCGTCACCGAGAGGATTTGAACTTGTACCCACCTCCCATTGGGCCGACGGAGTCAGCGGAGCAGGTCACGGAGCTGGACACCACGTTCCTTCTCTCGGATCCGTTCGGCTACTTCGTATCGCGGATAGGGATGCTGCATACCTGGGCCCGGATCGGCGGCAGGAACGATGTTCCCGTCGCGGAGCCGAGGACCGCCACGGGTGACCCTGGCGACTCGGACACCGCGATCGGTAGGCCCGACCTGTTTCCGATTGTCGAAGCGGTGATGCGCGACGAGCAAGCCGATCCACCAAGTCCGATGATCGTCTCGGCACAGGTTGCGGTCGATGCGTTCGCGCTACGCCATCACATCGCTGAAGCGTTGATTCGACTCTTCGTCGCGTGCTCCGAACGATCCATTTCGGGTGGACAGACAACGACAAGCCTCTGGTCTCGAATGACCGACGACAAGAACCTGCAGACACAACAGCTCATTGCCGCCGCTGCGCAAGCAAGCAGGG
>CAYRZN010000057.1:0-6240 GCA_964428825.1 uncultured Aeromicrobium sp. | reverse complement strand
ATCTCGACGAGGCTAGATTTGGCATTCTCGTCGTTCCGGCCAATGTCCTAGAAGAGACGGATCTACCTCGTATCAACCAACTGAAGCTTCTTTGCGCGAGATGGATCGAGTACGCAGTGGAACTGCTCTCGCCCGCAGGGTTGGACGCGAATTCTGCACACAACAAGGTCAAGCACGGTCTGGCCGTTCGTGGGCGTGCAGACCTGAGAGTCTCGTTCTCGACGGTCGGTCCTGACGAAGACGGGAACGTCCCGATCTCTGCGTTCAACGAAGACAACTCGTTCGACATCCTGGACCGGCCGACGCTCGAGTTCATGTCGCGCCCGAAGCTTCCCGGATCGCACAAGCAAGGGTTGGAGGTCACTCAACTCCGGCTCGACTACCGATCATTGCTGGCCGAATCCGCAATGCTGGCGTTCGCGCACGGGGCTCTATTCCATGTTGCTGCATCGAGGCACTTTGCCAGCAGGCCTGTGCCCGACGGGTTACGCGTTGCACCCCACCCCGGTCTTGTAGGCGGTGAGTTCCCTCAACCGAGGCTGGGTGGGCACCAAGTAGGTATGCGGTTTCCCATCACAACTCCACCCGGCGGCGGGGCACCTCGGGATCCAAGCCTCTGGACCGCCGACGGAACAGCCTTGACCCTCAACGTGACGGGCGACCGATTAAGCGGCAGGGTAGTTGCCGACCACGTAACGGACCCAGAGTCTGACGACGAAGCAGACGAAGGCGACGTCCAGGGGAGCATCGAGCAGGACGAATGATCTACGCGTCTCATCAGGATGCTGAGAAATGTGTGCCCAAAATGTGCCCAAAGCGGCTTCCGGGGCAAAGAGAAGACCCCCGATAACACTGGAATCCCAGCGAGAATCGGGGGTCTTCGTCACGCGGTGGCGGTGGGATTTGAACCCACGGTGGGTTTGACCCCACACATCATTTCGAGTGATGCACCTTCGGCCGCTCGGACACGCCACCGCCGAGGATCTTACGTCAGCGCGGCCTCTCAGCAGAAACCGGGTCTATTCGCGGCGAATCTTGCGGATCGTCACAGGCTGACCACAGTGCAGCGCGGTTCTCTGGGAGCACAGACCAGAAGGAGCCCCGACGTGAGCGACGAGACGACACCCAGGCCCGAGCCGCACGGCGAGCAGAACGCCGCCCCGATCCCCCCGCCCCCGGCGCCACTCGCCGAAGCCGCCCCGCCCCCGCCGCCGCCGTTCGACACGCCGCCGAGCAGCACCTCGAGCCGCGCCGGCATGGCCGCCGCGATCGTGGGTCTCGGCGCGGCGATGGTGCTCGGTGTCACGGGGGTCGGCTTCGCGATCACCGAGGCCCGTCACGACGGCGACACGGTCGCGGTGCCCGGGCTGGTCGAGCTGCAGCCGAGCGACGAGAGCCGGACCGAGAACGCCAGCTCCGTCGCCGTCGACGCGACCGCGGAGCAGGAAGAAGGCCTCGTCTACATCAACACCGTCGTTGGCTACGGCGACGGTGGCGGTGCGGGCACCGGCATGATCCTCACGTCGAGCGGCACGGTCCTCACCAACCATCACGTGATCGAGGGCGCCACGAGCATCGAGGTCGAGGTCGTCAGCACCGGCCAGACCTACGAGGCCGACGTCGTGGGCTACGACGACTCCGCCGACGTCGCGGTGCTGCAGCTGCAGGACGCCTCCGACCTCGCGACGGTCGACCTTGACCAGAGCGAAGAGGTCGCGGTCGGCGACGAGATCGTGGCCGTGGGCAACGCCAACGGCGACGGCGGCGCGGCAAGCGCTGCGGCTGGCGTGGTCACCGACCTCGACCAGGAGATCACCGCGCAGTCCGCGTCCGGCGCGGACGAGCTCACCGGTCTGATCGAGGTCGACGCCGACGTCGTGGGTGGCGACTCCGGTGGAACGCTGCTCGACGCGGACGGCCAGGTCATCGGCATGACGACCGCCGCATCGTCCGGCCAGGCCGACATCGTCGGCTACGCCGTGCCGATCGACGATGCCGTCACCATCGTCCGAAAGGTCCTCGCCGGCGACGCGTCCGACACCATCCACATCGGCGACAACGCCTTCCTCGGCGTGCAGCTCGACCCGCAGTCGCAGGTGCCCCTCGTGGCCGGCACGATCGAGGACAGCGCCGCCGCGCAGGCACAGATCTCGGCCGGCAGCACCCTCACGGCGCTCGACGGCACCCCCGTCGCCACGGCCGACGAGCTGTCCGACCTCATCGCGCAGCACGCGCCGGGCGACGACGTCACCGTGACGTGGGTCGACGGGAACGGAGCCGAGCAGACCGCGACGGTCACGCTCGGCACCGGTCCGGTGGGCTGAACGGGGGCCCTGGTCGGGGCGGGTGGCTTCGAGGCTCGTCGCCAGGGCTCCTCACACCTCAACCACCGGGGCTTTGCGGTTCTTCACGACCGCGTCGATCACGGTGCCGACCTCGATCGCGATGGTGCCGACCACGATGGCGATGTTGATCCGGTCGAGCACCGTCGGTGTGATGTCGAGGGCCGACACGAGCTCCGGCGCGAGGAGGATGCCGTTGGCCGCGAGGTAGACGAACGGGACCGCCCACCCGAGCGAGGTCACGACAGTGCCCGCCACGACGGCCGTCGAGTAGTGCCCCACCCGGTACTTGTAGACCTCGAGCGCCATGCTCAGCACCAGCACCCCGATGAGCAGCGGCAGCCAGAACGACCACAGGTCCGGGTCGAGCACGGGCACGTCGTCGCCGCCCGGGCCCTCGACCCACGAGCGGAAGTGCTGCAGCACCAGGACGCCGATCACGAAGCCGATGAAGACGACGCCCGCGACCATGTCGGACAGGGGCACCTGCTGCTTCCGCGGCAGCTCCGGCAGCCGGTCGACCGACCAGCCCGGGAGCTTCGCGTCGACGCCGGTCCGCTCCAGGACCGCGAAGACGGCGGTGACCCAGAAGGCCACCTGGAACGCGGTCTGGACTGCCGTGCCGATGCCCGTGCCGATGACGTCACCGGCATCACCGTCGGTGGCGAGCTGGCCGATCGCGGCACCTGCTCCGGCCAGCGCCGGCAGCCAGATGAGGCCGATGAGCAGGATCTTCCACCACAGCAGGAAGTAGCGCGGGCCGATGAGGTGCAGCGGCTGGTTGCGGTACTGGGCGGCCAGCGCAGTGGGGTCGCCGAGCTCGGTCAGCACCGCACGTTCGGCCTCCGCCTCCGGCTCGCCTGAGTCGACCCGGCCGGTGACCATGTCGTCGATCGAGGCGCGCAGCTCACGGGCGATGTCGTCGCGTCGCGCCTCCGGCATCCATCGGGTCGTCGCGTGGACGTAGCGGTCGGTGAGCGTCGTGGTCGTCATGAGTCGTTCCCCTTCGTCAGGCGGTTCACGGAGGCGCGGAGGTCGTCGAGGTCGGTCAGCATCGCCGCGAGCACGCGCTCGCCCTCGGCGCTGGTGCGGTAGATCTTGCGCGGACGCGACGCCGTCGTGTCCCACTCGGCGGTGAGCAGCTTCTGCTCCTCGAGCCGCCGCAGCAGCGGGTAGAGCGTGTTGGCGTCGACGTTGATGCCGGCGTCACCGAGCGTCTGCAGCAGCGCGTATCCGTATCCGGGCTCGCGAAGCGCCGCGAGGCTCGCCATGACGGCGGTGCCGCGGCGGAGCTCCTGCAGGTGCCCGGGGAGTACGTCGTCCGTTATCATGCGTGCGACATTACTGTGTGTCACACACTATTGCAACAGACGCGTCCCGCTCGAGGCTCTGGCACGATCACGGCATGACTCACGCAGCGGTCGAGCCGCAGACCCGCGCCATGGCCGCCATCGGTCTCGGCGTCTCCGCCGCTTCGGCCCTGGCGCCAGTCCTGTTCCACCGCACGTTCGGCCTCGCGGAGGAGCCGACCGGTTCGTCGAGGCTCGGATGGCGACTGTTCGCCGTGCGCACCGCAACGCTCTCGGTACTGGCGGCGCGCGGCAGCCACACGGCGCGCGACGCCTTTCTGCCCGTGCAGCTCATGGACCAGGCGGCGTCGTGGTGGGGCCGCAGCCGCCGCGAGCTCCCGCTGCGCACGACGCTGATGGCCTCGGTCGCCTCCGGCGCGATCATCGCGCTCGACGCGCACCGCCGGGCGGAGCAGCGCTCGGCGCAGTCGGACGCCTGACCCACCGACCGAACCAAACGCCAAGCACCCCCCGACCCATGGTCAGGGAGCGCTTCGCGGTGGGGATCAGACGGCGGCGGTGAGCGCGTCGACCTCGTCCTGGCTCAGCTCGAGCGCCGCGGCGGCGACGTTGTCCTCGAGGTGCTCGACGCTCTTGGTGCCGGGGATCGGCAGCACGACGGGCGAGCGGTGCAGCAGCCACGCCAGCGCGAGCTGCGACGGGCTCGTGCCGTGCTCCTTCGCGAGCTCGGTGAGCGGTCCGTCGCTGGCCGCGAGCTGACCCGTCGCGAGCGGGAACCACGGGATGAACGCGATGTTCTCGGCGGTGCAGTGGTCCAGCAGCTCCTGGGAGTCGCGGTGCGCGAGGTTGTAGAGGTTCTGCACCGACACGATCTCGGCCGTCTGCTGCGCGTCCTTCAGCTGCGCGACGTCGACCTCGCTCAGGCCGATGTGCCGCACCTTGCCCTCGTCCTGCAGCTCCTTGAAAGCACCGACCTGATCGGCGATCGGCACCTCGGCGTCGATGCGATGCAGCTGGATCAGGTCGATCCGCTCCAGGCCCAGGCGGCGCAGACTCAGCTCGACCTGCTGCTTCAGGTAGGCCGGGCGGCCGACGGGGATCCACTCACCGGGGCCGGTGCGCGTGAGGCCGGCCTTCGTCGCGATCACGACGTCGTCGGCATACGGGTGCAGGGCCTCCTTGATGAGCTCCTCGGAGACCGTGGGGCCGTACGAGTCGGCGGTGTCGATCAGCGTGACGCCGAGCTCGACCGCGCGGCGCAGCACGGCGACCGCGCCCTCACGGTCCTTCGGCCATCCCCACACCCCGTCGCCCGTGATCTGCATGGCGCCGTACCCGAGGCGGTTGACCGTGAGGTCGCCTCCCAGGGCGAAGGTTCCTGCGGCGGACGCGGTGGGCTGGTTCATGCGTGCTCCTCTGGTTCGGGTACGTCGGGGTTCAACGCACCCGAACCAGAGATGCTTCCGGCCCGCGGCAACCGGTCAGTCGCGGCGCGGGTCCGAGATGCTCAGCATGGTCTCGCTGAACAGGTCGATGTCGTCGCTCGCTGATCGGCCCGAGCCGGACCCGCCGAGCAGCGACGCCATCTCGCCCACGGCCCGCTCGACCCGTGACTCGAGCGCGCCGGCGCCCTCGCTGCCCCAGTCGTGCGGCGAGGCGAAGACACCGGTCGGCACGACCACGGCCTGCAGGTACGCGAACAGCGGTCGCATCGCGAAGTCCAGGGCGAGCGAGTGGCGCGCCGTGCCGCCGGTGGCACCGAGCAGCACGACCTTGCCCACCAGGACGTCCTGGTCGATCGCGTCGAAGAACGCCTTGAACAGGCCCGTGTACGACGCCTTGTAGACCGGCGACACCACGACCAGACCGTCGGCCTGCGAGACCAGGTCGTGCACGTGCTGCAGCCGCGGCGAGGCGAACCCGGTGATCGACGCGTCGATCACGTGGTGCGCCAGTGGGCGCAGCTCGACGGTCTCGATCGAGACCGCCGCATCGGCCCGGGTGATCGCCGAGGCGATCTGCCCGGCGAGCAGCGTGCTGCTCGAGGCGTCGCTGACGCCCGCCGAGACGACGACGATCCTCGTCATGCCGACACCAGGGCGGCGTCGCGCGCCGCCACGCGGGCGGCGTGCGTCGGCGCGTCCGGCACGTCGGCCGGGCGACGCGCGTCGAACTCCGCGCGCAGCGTGGGCAGGACCTCGCCGAGCATGTCGAGCTGCTCGAGCACGATCTTCTGCGGCAGGCCCGCGTGGTCGACGAGGAACAGCTGACGCTGGTAGTCGCCGAAGAAGTCGGCGAACGTCAGGGTCTTCTCGATGAACTGCTGCGGGCTGCCCACCGTGAGCGGCGTCTGCTCTGTGAAGTCCTCCATCGACGGGCCGTGTCCGTAGACCGGCGCGTTGTCGAAGTACGGACGGAACTCGTTGACCGCGTCCTGGCTGTTCTTGCGCATGAAGAACTGACCGCCGAGGCCGACGATGGCCTGGTGGGGCTCGCCGTGGCCGTAGTGCGCGTAGCGCTGGCGGTAGAAGTTGATCAGCCGGATGTAGTGCTCCTTCGGCCAGAAGATGTTGTTCGCGAAGAAGCCG
>CAYRZN010000056.1:13873-15169 GCA_964428825.1 uncultured Aeromicrobium sp. | reverse complement strand
CATCAAGCTCAACGGGGGCCTCGGCACCTCCATGGGCATGGACCGCGCCAAGTCGTTGCTCCCGGTGCGTCACGGACAGACCTTCCTCGACATCATCGTGGGCCAGGTCCAGCACGTGCGTCGCACGCTCGGGGTCCGGCTTCCGCTGGTGCTCATGAACTCGTTCCGGACCGCGGGCGACACGAGAGCGGCCCTGGCCGAGCATCCCGGCATCGAGGTGCCGGGTCTGCCGATGGACTTCGTGCAGAACCTCGAGCCACGCCTCCTGGTCGACGACCTCACCCCGGTCGACTGGCCGGCCGACCCCGAGCTCGAGTGGTGCCCGCCGGGCCACGGCGACCTCTACACCGCCCTGCAGACGTCCGGGATCCTCGACCAGCTGCTCGACGCGGGCTACCTCTACGCGACGGTCTCGAACTCCGACAACCTCGGTGCCGCACCGGACCCGGAGATGATGGCGTGGTTCGCCGGATCGGGCGCTCCGTACGCGGCCGAGGTGTGTCGCCGCACGCTGGCCGACGTCAAGGGTGGGCATCTCGTGGTGCGTCGCTCCGACGGCCGGCTCGTGCTCCGCGAGACGGCGCAGACGCCCGCGGAGGACGCCGAGCAGGCCTCCGACCTCACCCGGCACCGCTACTTCCACACCAACAACCTGTGGTTCGACCTGCGCGTGCTGAAGAAGACGCTCGACGAGCGTCACGGCATCCTCGGCCTGCCCTTGATCCGCAACCGCAAGGTCGTCGACCCGGCCGACCCGGGCTCGCCGGAGGTCATCCAGATCGAGACCGCGATGGGCGCCGCCGTGCAGGTCTTCGACGGCGCGACGGCGATCGAGGTCGACCGGTCCCGCTTCCTCCCGGTCAAGACCACCAACGACCTGCTCCTGCTCCGCTCGGACGTGTACGGCGTGGGTGACGACTTCCGCGTGCGGGCGACGGTCGAGCCGCCGCTGATCGATCTCGACAAGCGCTACTTCGGCACGATCGCCGACTTCGAGGCCCGCATCCCGCACGTGCCCTCGCTCGCGGGTGCCGAGCGGTTGACGGTCCGCGGCGACTGGAGCTTCGGCGCCGACGTCGTGGTCGCCGGTGAGGTCACGCTCGACGCCGAGCAGGTCGACGGGAGCGCCGCGAAAACGGGCGACGCGCCCGGTCGGGCCACGCGTGTCGCGGAGGGCACCCGGTTAGGCTGACCCTCATGGTCTCCGGAGACAGCGACGCTGCCGTGACGGGACAGGACCCGTTGCCCGACGTCGATCCCGTCTCCACGGCCGATCCGTCGGACGCCGAGCTGCCG
>CAYRZN010000056.1:7596-13773 GCA_964428825.1 uncultured Aeromicrobium sp. | reverse complement strand
CCTCGAGCCGAGCCCGCTCCTGCGGGGCCCCGCCCCCGTCCGCGCTCGGCGAGCATCCCCGAGGGCGTGCTGACGGTCGAGGACCATCTCGAGCGGATCCTCCGCGGGCTCGGCCCGTTGGCGCCGTACGACCAGCCGCTGGTCGAGTCGCTCGGACTGCCGCTCTACGCCGACTACGTCAGCCCCATCGACCTGCCGCGCTTCGACCAGGCCCTCGTCGACGGGTACGCCATCGCCGCCGGCGACGCCACGTCGGCCACGACCGACGCCCCCACCGTGCTGCCGGTCGCCGGTGAGATCCGCGCGGGCGTGTCCCGCCCCTTCGCGATCAGCCGAGGCACCGCGGCGCGCATCAGCGCCGGGTCGCCGCTCCCGCGGGGGGCCGACTGCGTCGTCCCGATCTCGCACACCGACCGTGGCCAGTCGAAGATCTCCGTCACGGTCGCGCCCGACCTCGGTCAGGGCGTCCGTCGCGCTGGCTCGGACGTGCTCGCCGGGTCGACCGCGGTCGCGGCCGGCACCGTGCTGGGTGCACGGGAGATCGGGTTGCTCGCCTCGCTCGGAGCGCACCGCGTGGCACTGCGTCCCCGTCCGCGGGTCGTCGTGATCTCGATGGGTTCGGAGCTGCGGGAGCCCGGCGACCACGTCTCCCACGACTCCTCGTTCGACGGCAACAGCTACATGCTCGCCGCGGCCATTCGCGCAGCGGGCGCCATCGCCTTCCGCGTTGGGGCCGTGGGCGACGACCCCAAGGAGTTCCGCCGGGTCCTCAGCGAGCAGCTGGTCCGAGCCGACCTCGTCGTCACCACGGGTGGCATCTCGATGGGTCAGCGCGACGCGATCCGGCAGACGCTGCGAGCCCTCGGCACGGTCTCGTTCAGCGAGGTCGCGATCCACCCGGGTCGGGTCCAGGGCTTCGGCGCCGTGTTCGACGACGAGACCCCGATCATCAACCTCCCGCCCAACGGTGTCGCGGCCTACGTCGGGTTCGAGGTGTTCGTGCTGCCGGCGCTGCGACGCCTGATGGGTCGGACGCCGTACCGGCGGCCCATGGTGCACGCGGTCCTCGCCGCCGACATCAGCTCCGAGTCGGGGCGACGCCAGTACGTGCCGGCGGTCTTCGAGGTCACGCACCGCGGCGCCAAGGTCACCCCCTTGCCCGACGCCGAGGACCTCCGGCTCTCACGTCTGGCCGAGGCCAACGCCCTCGTCGTGGTGGGCGAGGACGAGACCGCGCTCAACCTCGGCGACACGGTCCGCACCCTCGTGCTCGACCGCCCGTTCTAGGGCCGTGCTGAACTTGCCGCCCACGGCCCGGCACCCCCGCCGTGGCGAGCTCACCTCGCCGCCCACGGCCCGGCATCCCCGCCGTGGCGAGCTCACCTCGCCGCCCACGGCCCGGCATCCCCGCCGATGAGCATCCCGTGGGACGTCGAGCTGACCCACGGGCGCATCGGGGTCCGCGCCCTGCGGCGGTCCGACGCGACGCGGTGGGCCGAGCTGCGTCGCGCGAACGGCCCCTGGCTGGGTCCATGGGACGCCACCCTCCCGCCTGAGGGCGGCCAGCAGTCGACGTCGTACCGGCAGATGGTCGCGGTGCTGCGACGCCGGGCCAGGCGGGGCGAGAGCCTGCCGTTCGTGTCGACCTGGGACGGGGTCATGGTGGGCCAGGTCAGTGTGAGCTCCATCGTCTGGGGCTCGGCGCGCTCGGCCAGCATCGGGTACTGGGTCGCTGCCGACCATGCCGGGCGCGGCATCACGCCCACCTCGGTCGCGCTGGTCTGCGACCACCTCTTCTCGGCCGTGCGCCTGCACCGCGTCGATGTCGCGATCCGGCCCGAGAACCGTCCGAGCCTGGCGGTGGTCCGGCGCCTCGGGTTCACCGACGTGGGCCTGGCGCCCCGTTACCTCCACATCGCGGGGCAGTGGGCCGACCACCGGCTCTTCCAGCTGCTGTCGGACGACGTTCGCGGGACCGTGGTCGATCGGGTCTCGTCGTCACACGCGTAACTTCTGTCACGACACACGCGCGGGCTCCCACGTTCGACCACTCCGGGCACCTACCGTTCTGTACGTGATCGGAGGAGCCAGCGGTGTCATCTTTGCCGTCGTCGTCATTCTGTGGGTGGCGTACGTCGTGCCGTTGATGCTGCGCCGGTACGACGAGGCGTCCAAGACCTCGTCCCTCGGCTCGTTCACCTCGCTCAGCCGTGTCATCGCACGCCCCGGTCGTGACCGCACCGACGACTCCACCAGTGAGTCCTCGACCCGCGAGTCCGCCCCGGCTACGACCGAGGCCTCCGCGCCGGAGCCTGCGCCCGTCGCCGAGCAGGTCCCGGAGCCGCGTCCCGTCAACCGGGCGGCCGCTCGCCTCGCGGCGCAGCGCCGTCGCCGGGTGCTCATCACTTTGCTCGTCACGCTCGTGGTCGTCGCCGGGCTCGGGCTCGCGTCCGTCATCGGCCAGGTGTGGACCGCAGCCCCCGTAGCACTGCTCGTCGTCTGGCTCGTGGCCTGCCGGGTGCAGGTGCGGGGCGAGCTCGGGCTCAGCACGCCCGGGTCGGTGCGGGCTCCCCGGATCCACCTGCCGAAGATCCGCTCGCGCCCCGTCGCCTCTCCCGCGTCCTCCCGCCGCGGTGGGACGGCCGCCGACGAGGCCACGACGCTCGTGGTCTCGCACCAGTTCGAGGACGTCGAGCCGAACCGTCCGCGGGTCATGGAGCAGGAGCCGTTGGCAGTCGACGCGCTCGACGAGCAGCTGCAGATCGCGGTGCCCTCGGTCGCCACGACGGGCGAGGCGCTGTGGGACCCGCTGCCGGTCACGCTGCCCACGTACGTCACGAAGCCGCGGGTCGGTCGCACCGTCCGCACGATCGACTTCGCGCAGGCCGGGACCTGGTCCTCGGGCCACGTCGAGGCCGAGGGCGTCGAGCTCCCGGGGCACGCCGACGGGGCTGTTGACGAGGCCGGAGAGGGCCACGACACCCGCAAGGCCGTCGGTCACTGACCGAGGCGGGGGTGCTATTCTCGGACACGCCGTTCGCGGCACCGAGAAGTACGACCTTGGGGCATTGGCGCAGTTGGTAGCGCGCTTCGTTCGCATCGAAGAGGTCAGGAGTTCGAATCTCCTATGCTCCACTCGCAGCTGAGGGCCCCACACATCTGGGGCCCTCAGCTTTTTTCGTCCGAAGGCGTGGGGCCCTCAGCTGCGAATCAAGAATGGCGATTCGGGGAGGAGCGAGCGACGGAGTCTCCTATGCTCCACCGATCGCTGACGTGATTGGAACCATCGTCTTGTCCTGCATCACCGAACAGCGCACACTCGCCCCATGACCGTCTTCCTGATCGTCTTCCTCGCCGTGCTGGTCCTCGGCGCGATCGCGGCGTGGTTCTTCGTCGGTCCCGATGACACCTCGCACGATCACATGCGTCGAGCGGGGCAGAGCGGGGACGTCAGCCCCGACGAGGCCGCGAGGCGGGCGATGGGTCGCGGCCCCACGTCACCGCGTCGTGACGACGGGGGTCGGTGACCCACGACGAAAGGCCCCACCGAGTCTCGGTGGGGCCTTCGTCGTCCGGCGGGGGTTACCCCTGCCGAGCCTTCAACCGTGGGTTCTGCTTGTTGATGACGTAGGTGCGGCCGCGGCGGCGGACGACCTGCGAGCCGGGCTGGTTCTTGAGGGACCTGAGTGAGTTGCGGACCTTCACGGGGTGCTCCTGTTCGTGGTGCTGGTTCGAGTGGTGGGCAGTCGGTCGATCTCGATGTAGCCGCCCTGGACGGCCTTGACGAGGCGGCGGGGCACGCGCACGGTGCGTCCCTCGACGGTCACCGGCACGAGGTCGGGCGCGGTGGCCTTCCACTGCGACCGTCGGTGCCGGGTGTTGCTGCGGGAGAGCTTGCGCTTCGGTACGGCCATCTGGTGGTCCTGTCTCTCGAGGTGGGTGTGGCTCGGTCGGCGGCGGGAGGTCAGGCGGCGCGCGAGATGAGTCCGAGCCACGGCTCGAGCCCGTCGTGCGCCACCTCCCAGTAGAGACCCCGGTCGGTGGTCTCGGTGTCGGACAGCAGCGCGTTGCGAAACGCCTCGGCGAGCGCGTCGCGCTCGTCGTCGACCCCGGTCACGACGATGCGGGTCAGGGGAGTGCTGCGACCCCACGGCGATGCGGGTCCGATGCTGAGCTGCCCGCCGGCGCCGTCCCACGCGCAGATCGTGCCGGGCCGGGTCGGGAGCCAGAAGCAGCCGCGCGACCGCCGAGGGCCACCCCCGAGCGACTCGATGCCGTCGAGGAGACGGCCGGGGTGCAGGGGTCGTGTCGTGCGCAGGTCGAGCCGCCAGACGTGCTCCGACTCCAGCGCCGGCAGCTGTCCGCGCCGGACGACGTCGACCCAGCGCTCGGTTCGGCCGTGCTGGTGCAGGTCGCCGGTCAGGGCTCGGGGTCGAGCGCGGAGGCGTCGTGGACGAGATCGGCGTCGGGCCGGGCGAGGGCGCGCACGAGGTCGGCGTCGGGCTCGGTGAGCTCGCCCACGGCCACGATCGCATCGGCGTACTCGACCAGGGCGCAATGGGTCTCGGCCAGGCCGCGGGTGTCCTCCTCGCTGGTGTGGACGCCCCGCTCGACCAGCAGGTCGTCACCGAGCAGGTCGTGGTGCGCCTGCGTGCCGTCCAGCGCGTGCACGACCGCGCTGATGCGGACGTGCGGGGCGATGCGCTTGTCCATCGCGATGACTCGGCACACCTGGAGCGCCTCGGCCGAGACCGGCAGGTGCGCGATGATCGCGCCCCATCGTCCGGTCTCGGCGAGCCGCTCGAGGGTCGGGACGATGTCCTCGCGCAGCGCGCAGCCCACGCAGGCGTGATCGAGGTCCATCTGCTCGGCCTCGACCAGGCCGGTCAGGTCGCTGACCCGTCGGGTCAGGACCTGGTTCGGCACGTCGAGGGTGTGACGCATGACCGCGGCGTGGGGCAGGTCGAACTGCAGGCCCACCGTCGCGACGTCCATCGCGGCGGCGTCGATGCCGGTGACCAGGATGACGGGGGTGCGCTTCATCGGCGCGGGCTCCCCGTCTCCTGGGCGGTCTTCTTCGCGGCGCTGCCGTACCGGCGGTTGAACGCCTCGACGCGGCCCTCGGTGTCGACGACCCGGCCACGGCCGGTCCAGAACGGGTGGCTCGCGCTGGAGACGTCGACGTCGACGACGGGGTACGTGGCGCCGCCGAGCTCGATGGTCTGGGTGCTCGAGGCGCCCAGCGTGGAGCGGGTCAGGACCGTGGTGCCGGCGGAGTGGTCCCGGAAGACCACGAGGTCGTACTCCGGGTGGATGTTCTTCTTCATGGGGTCTCCCGTATGCTTAATGAGAATGAGTCTCATAGTACAGAAGGGATCAACATGGCGGGAACCTGCCAGGTGACCGGGGCCGCTCCGGGCTTCGGCCACCACGTCTCGCACTCGCACCGGCGCACCAAGCGTCGCTTCGACGTGAACCTCCAGAAGAAGCGCTACTGGGTGCCGAGCCTCGGCCGGCACGTCACGTTGACGCTGAGCGCCCGGGGCATCAAGACCATCGACCAGCGCGGGATCGATGCCGTCGTCACCCAGATCCGCGCCCGAGGGGAGAAGCTCTGATGGCCAAGAAGGGCAATGACGTCCGCCCGATCGTGAAGCTGCGGTCGACCGCCGGCACCGGGTTCACGTACGTAACCCGGAAGAACCGGCGCAACGACCCCGACCGCATCGTGCTGCGCAAGTTCGACCCCGTGGTGCGTCGGCACGTCGAGTTCAAGGAGGAGCGCTGATGGCGAAAAAGAGCAAGATCGTGCAGAACGAGCGCCGCAAGGAGGTCGTGGCCCGGTACGCCGAGCGCCGCGCCGAGCTGCGGGCCGCCCGCAAGGACGAGTCGCTGACCATGGAGGATCGCCTGGCGGCCTCGCGGGCGCTGGCGAGGCTGCCGCGTGACTCGTCGCCGGTGCGGGTCCGCAACCGCGACCAGGTCGACGGCCGCCCTCGGGGGCACGTCGGCAAGACGGGGCTGTCGCGCATCCGCTTCCGCGAGCAGGCGCACGCCGGTCACCTCCCCGGCATCACGAAGTCCTCGTGGTGAGCCGGCGCGCTCGGTCCTCGCGCTCATCTCCGTGACTCGCTAGAGCGAGCCACGGGCGGCTCAGCCTCGCTTCGCTCGGCCTGT
>CAYRZN010000056.1:0-7586 GCA_964428825.1 uncultured Aeromicrobium sp. | reverse complement strand
GTCACCGGCTGGGTGGCGGTCCCCCTTTCGAGGCTCATTCCTCGCACCTCAAGGGGCGGGGCTTCGCCCGCTCCCTGCGGCGCGAGCCGCGAGACCTCGGTCAGCTTCTCCGCCGGCGGCGGGCGAGGGCCCAGGCCCCGGCAGCCAGGACGACGACGATCGCGAGCCAGGGGACGGCGACCCCCGCCGCCGTGACCGCGCCGTTCACGGTCTCGACGACGCTGTTCCACCCCGTTCGAAGTCCGCCGAGGAAGCCGTCCGGCTCGACGCTGGCGGCCGACTCGGTGGCCGTGAAGGTCACGTCGATCGTCGAGAGGTCGACCTGGTCACCCAGGGCGGTGCGCTGGGCGACCAGCCCGTCGAGCTCGGCCTGACGCTGGGTCAGGGTGCTCTCGGCCTCCACGACCTCGACGGTCGTGGCGGCCGTGCTGAGGATCTCGGTCAGCCGTGCGACCGAGGCCTGGAGTGCAGCGATCCGGGCGTCGAGGTCGACGACCTGCGCCGTGACGTCGACGTTCGAGATCGACGTCGCCTCGACCTCCCCGTAGGTGCGCAGCTGGTCGATCGCGGCGGCGACTCGGTCAGCCGGTACGCGCACCGTCATCTGCGTCTGGCCCTCCTGGTCGGAGCGCTGATCGATCCGCCCGCCCATCGACTCGACCCAGGTGCCGAAGCGGCTCGCACCTTCGGTCGGGTCGTCAACCGTGACCTCGACCCACCCTGTCGTCACGACGGAGCGATCTGCGTCCTCGGTCGGGTCGGTCACGCCGCCGTTGCCGCGGTCAGGGCTCGCGGTGTCCGGCCCGACCGCTGTCTCGGGCACCGGGGCGACCTCGACGGCGCCGCCGTCGGTCGATCCGCTGGAACCGAAGTCCGAAGCGGGTGCCGAGGAGAAGTCGGACCTCGTGGACGGGTCCGACGTGATCGCCGCGGTGCCCACCACGAGGCCGATGGCGACGGCCCCTGCGGCGGCCGTTCCCGCCACGAGCCGCGCCCGACGGCTGCGCCGGCGCACGTCGGCGTCGACGCCGGCCATGACGCGGCTGCGGATGTCGTCGATGCGCTGGTCGTCGAGAACGGTGCCGGTGCTCATGCGGTCTCCCTGAGGGCTCGGAGGTCGGAACGCAGCCGGGCACGCAGGCGCGAGAGCCGGTTACGGACGGAGGCGTGGGTCAGGCCGAGTCGCTCGGCGGCCTCGGCGTAGGTCAGGCCGTCCTCGAGGCAGAGCTCGTAGAGGGCGCGATCGGTGTCGGTGAGTGCCGCGACGGCGCGGTCGATCTCGGCGCGCACATCGGCGGCCTCGACGGCGGCGACCACGTCGTCCGCCCCGGCCACGTCGTCGGACAGGTCGGTGGTGCGGCGCTCGCGGCGGACCGCGCCACGCCGGGCGTTGAGGGCGACGTATCGCGCGGTGACCAGCAGCCACGGGAGCGCGGAGTCGGCGGTGGTGACGGCCGCGAGCCGCCGCCACGCGGTGACGAACGTCTCCTGGGTGGCGTCCTCCGCCGCGGTCGGGTCGCCGAGCACGGCGTAGGCCTGCCAGTACACCGGCCGCACGTGGCGGTCGTAGAGCAGGCCGAACGCGGCGCGGTCGCCCGTGCGGGCGCGACCCACCAGCGTCGCGTCAGTGACGTCGTCGTCCACAGCACACCTTCCGTCAGGTCGTCCTGACAGTAGATGTCCGAGACCGACTGGATCGTCTCGTCGGAAGCGGAGACCGTGACACGGCTGTGGCGCAGAATGTGCGGGTGCCTTCCTCCGTCCGGCCCCACGTGGTGCCCGTCGCGCTCGCAGGCGTCAGTGCCGTCGCGTCGTTGTGGACCCCGTGGCCGCTGCTGGTGGTGTGCGCATGGGCCCTCGTCGCCGCTCTGTGGGTCGGTCGCCGGGCTGAGTCCGCGGTCGCTGCGGGGGTGATCGTGTGGTCGGCCGGTGCACTTGTCGTCGGAGTCGTGGCGGGGCTGCTTCCCTGGGGGCTGTTTGCGGTCGGCGCCGCCACGCAGACGGCCATCGTGGTGCTGTGCTCGATGGTGCGACCAGGTTCGTTGATGGCCTCTCTGTCGCGGGCCCGGGCCTCGACCGGCGTGATCGCCGCGGCCGCGCTCATCCCGGTGCTGGTCGGTACCGCGGCCTTGGTCCGCGGCACGAGCTATTCGTGGGCCGTCTGGAACGACGGGGTCATGCAGCTCTTTGCAGCACGGGAGGTCGTCGACCGGGGCGGAGTCGACCTGGGTGACGGTCAACCTGACCCGGTGGTCTCCACCGTGCTCGGCTGGGCCATGTCGTCCGGCCGACCTGGAGAGGGCTTGGCGCTCCTGCCGCACGACGGCAGCGCCCAGGCAGTGGTGACCTTCGTGACGACGGCGGTGCTCGGCATCGTCCTCGCCCTCGTCGTCAGTGGGGGTGTCACGCCCGCACGGCCTCGGCTCCGCGTGGGGATGGCGACTGCTGGGTCGTTCCTCGCCTTCAGCTGGTTCGTCTCGGGATTTGCCGTGCCCTACGGATTCGTCAACAGCCTCTTCGCCTTGGTGCTGCTGGCCGCGTGCTGGTTGACCTGGGTCGGTGCCACGGCGCGTCCCGTCGAGTCCGCAGCGCTCCTCGTGATCTGCACGGTCGTCATGCTGGGCACCTGGCCCGTGCTGGCCGTGGTTCCCGCGTGCCTGGCCGTGGTCGTCGTTGCTTGCCAGCGGCATCGACTGGCATCGGTGGGCGCGCGTTCAGGTCTTGCGGCGGCGGTCTTTCTCCTGGTCGCCGTGATTGCCGCAGGTGCGGTCGCGGTGCCGATCGTGACCCGGCCCGCCTCCGTGGGCGGCGCCTTGGTCGACGGCGCGTTCGTCGACCTGCGCCCGTTCCACGCCTTGGCCTACGTCGTCGCAGCCCTGGTGGTCGCCGGGCTGGCGTGGCGGGTCGACGCCGACGCGCGTTGGGGAGCCGCGGGCCTGGTCGTGCTTGCCGTTGCGAGCGCGCTAGGCCTGGCGTTCCTGTCGTGGCAGCGTGTGTCGGTTGACGGGGAGTGGTGGTACTACTACCCGCAGAAGCTGGCCTGGATGGCTGGAGTGATCGCGATTGCGATCGTCGCGTCCCTGTTGACGCGGGTCCTGGCGTTCCACGCCGTCTCGAGCCGCGATGTCGCTCTCGCGCCGGTCGTCGTGGCCATCGCGTGCGGCGCTCTCCTGTTCAATCTCCCGCCCCAGGCCTCGCCCCTGGTCGGTCAGGGTTGGCTCGGGGTCGCACGTGTGGCGCCGATACTGACGCTGACGACGCCCGCGGGAGACGCCGCGGACTCCTTTCGTGCGTTTGAGGACCAGGAGGCGCTCGCTGCAGAGGTCCTGGCGCGGAAGGACCTGGTGGTCGTGTCGAATGCCGGTGGTCCCGCGGGCGAGCAGTGGGTCAATGACCTCGACCTGACGGAGAGCTCGCGTGGCACGGCGCTGTCGCTGCGCCGCGTGAAAGGCACGATCCCGCTGTCTGGGCCGGACGGGGTCTGCCAGGTGGCCGAGGAGTGGGCTCGCCCGTTGACGGTCTTGACCCGTGACGCCGACCTGTCTGAGCGCGTCGCTGACTCGTGCCCGGATCTGCCGGTGCAGGTCGAGGCGGAGCGATGAGTCGCCCGGGCGCGACCGACTGGTCCTGGCGGTTCGCGGAATGGTCGCGACGGCGACGGATCGCCGTGCTCCTGATGTTCGTCGCCCTTGCGACGTGGGGAGCCGTCGCGGCCGTGATGTCGCCCGTCGAGCGACCGGAGGCACCCGAGGGGAAGGCCGACGTCGACTTCTACTCCGTGATCGTGGAGCAGATGCGCGACGGCCGCGGGTACTACGACGTCATCGACAGCGAACAGGCGGCACGGGGATTCCCGACGACGCCGTTCGTGACGGTGCGCGAACCCACTCTCGCGTGGTTCCTCTCGACATTCCCGCCGGTCGCCACCACGGTGGTGTTCGTCGGCCTTGGCGTACTCCTGATGGGCCTGGCGCTCAGGACCTTCGACCTGACCGAGCGCCGACGATCGATGTGGGTCTCGATGGTGGTGCTGTCGGCCACGATGATGGTCGTCTACGGGGGCAACGAGGCCAAGACCTTCCACGAGGTGTGGACGACCCTCTTCCTGGCCGTCGGTCTGCTCGCCGCCCGACTCGGGTCCGGCCGGATCAGCATGGGTGCCGTCCTGGCGGCGAGCCTGGTCCGCGAGCTCGCGGCGCCGATCATGCCGATCATGGCGGTGCTGGCGTGGCGAGCCGGTCGCCGGCGCGAGTCGGTCGAGTGGTTGGCCGTGACCGCAGTCTTCACGATCTTCTACGGCTGGCACGTCTGGCGGGTCGAGACCGAGGTGACGTCGGTCGAGATCGAGTCGCCGGGTTGGATCACCTGGCGCGGCTGGCCCGGTGCGGTGGATGCGTTCGGGTCGAGCTCGATCCTGGTGGTCGTCCCCGCCGCCGTCGCTTCGGTCGTGCTGGCCCTGGGGGTCTTCGGTTGGATCATGCGCCGCGGGCCGGTCTTCGACCCGGTTGCCGCTGCCGTCGTGTTCTACGCCGTCCTGCTGTCGATCGGCGGCCGTGACGACACCTGGTACTGGGGCTACTACGTCGGCGGTCTGATCGTCGTGGGTGTGCCGCTGGGCATCGCGGCGTGTGCCGCGCTGCTGAGGAGGCAGGAGCCTGCCACCCCGTCGGCTTCTTAGTCCGTTCGGGCTACAGACGGCGGGAAGTGGGTGATGGTAATTTCGCCGGACCGCGGGGTGGAAGGGAGACCTCCCCGCCTGAGCACCGCTGGTCGTCGCCTTCGTGCCTCGATCGGGAGAAGTGGTGGAACATGCAGGATCTACGCCCGGCCATGCCTCGGCGCGCCGCCAGCAACCGCTCTGAGCGGCGCCGCAGCCGCGGAGCCGCGATGGTGGAGTTCGCCCTCATCGTGCCGATCCTGTTGGCGCTGCTGTTCGGCATCATCAGCTACGGCTACATGCTGAGCTATCGCCAGGCGATCACGCAGGCTGCCACCGAGGGTGCGCGGGCTGCGGCGCTGGCTCCCCAAGGTGCGGACCTCGCCACGCGTGCCAGGAACGCGGTCAACCGTTCCCTTGACCCCTACGGCGTCACCTGCACGGCCGCTGGAAACTTGTCACGGAACGGCACGACCGTCGGGACCTGCACGATTCCGTCGGCCACTGCGGCCTGCGCCAACGCGACCTCGAAGCCGTGCGTGACCGTGCGCATCACCCACAACTATCGCGACAAGCCACTCATCCCGTCGTTCCCTGGCCTCGGCATCACGCTGCCCTCGACCGTCACCTACGCCTCCGTCATGGAAGCCAACTGATGTCCGGCTCGCGGGCCTTCCGGAATCTCCTCCGCGGTCCCCGACGCCGCGACGAGGAGGACGGGGCGGTTCTCGCCATGACGGCATTCCTGACGGTCGTCATCATCACAATCGCGGCATTTGCCGTCGACCTCGGCCTGCAGCGCTCGGCGATCCGAGACATGCAGTCGATCGCCGACGCAGCCGCCATGGACGCTGCCCGCATCCTGCCCTCGTGCGACAACGCGAAGCTGACGACCGAGGCCAATCAGAGCAAGCAGCGCCATGGCAGCGTGATCGGCGACGACGACCCGTTGATCGCCTTCGCCGGGCACCTCGACGCGGCCGGCAAGTTCGTCGCGGGTTCGAAAGCTGGAGGTGTCTGCGACGCGGTGCGGGTCACGTCGGCGACGACCGTCACGCGCGTGTTCGCCGCCGGCGACGGAGACGCTGTCCGGTCGGCCGTAGGCACCAGAGGCACGCCTGAGGTGTGCTTCTCTGTCGGTACCAAGACGCTGACCTTGAACACGTCCGACGGGACCTTGGGCCCGATCCTGGACTACATCCTTCGCGTCAACCTGAAGGTGGTGGGCTATGAGGGGATCGCCGCGCTCAAGGACGTGCAGGTCCCCCTGCTCGCTCTGGCGGGCAAGCTCAACGTGGGCACACCGCAAGAGCTGTTGAACCTGTCAGGCCTCAGTCTCGGCCGTCTCATGATCGCGACGGCGGAGGTGATGCCGACCGCGGGCAACGCGGTGACCATCAGCCTGCTGAAGACGCTCGGCGGAAGCTTGCAGGGTGTCAACGTCTCGCTCGGGAAGATCCTCTCGCTGGCCACCGGGTCGGGTGCAGGCCTCAACGCCGACATCAACGCGCTGGACCTGATCGGTGCGGCCATCGTGGCCGCGAACGGCACGAACGCGATCCGCGTCGATGGTCTGAAGCTCACGCTCCCAGGTGATCTGGTCAACTCGTCGAGCACCATCAGCATCATCGAGCCGCCGGTCATCGCCTGCGGGCCGATCGGCACGACGGCGCGCAGCGCCCAGGTCCGGATCGGGATCGACTCCAACGTCAGCTCCGCGGTGCTCGCCGCTGCCGGACTCAACATCGCGGGCGTCCACCTCGGACTCGGGATCAACGTCGGAGCCGGCACGGCGAAGCTCGAGAGCCTGACCTGCTCGACGACCGGTGGGCAACCGTCCGTGGGCATGAAGGTCACGACTGCCGCGGCCACGATCGCCGGCTATCCCGATCCAGCGCAGCCTGCTCTCGAGGTCAGGCTGCTCGGCTCGCAGTGGCAGAGCCAGAACCTCCTCGGGGGAGTCCTGAAGGCGGCGCTCGACCTCGTGTTCTTCCTGGTGGGTTATCCGGAGATCAAGATCACCGCCGGTTTGACCACGGCAATTGGCGGGGCTGGCCCTCTCGATCGGGTCCTTTCCTACCCACCGGCGCCGGGCCTGCCGAGCCTGGAGGTCTCCGGCAACCAGCTGCTCAAGGTCGGTCTCACCGGGACGAAGGTGCGGCTCGCCAACGGTGGGGTGCTCGGCATCGTCGATGCCCTCCTGGCGCCCCTGCTGACCGCCTTGACGGCCGGGATCCTGGAACCGCTGATTAACCTGGTCGTCAGCCCATTGCTGTCGGCGCTCGTCGTTCCGCTCCTGCGATCTCTCGGCATCAAGCTGGGGGTCACGGAGGTGACGATGCTCGGACGACCCTCGTGCGACTCCGTCAAGCTGGTGGAGACCCAGGGATGAGTGCCGGTGGTCGCGCCGTACGTGGTCGTTCGGTGCGACCTCCAGATGCCGAGCGCGGCGCGAGCGCTGTGGAGTATGCGCTGCTCGTCGCCTTCGTCGCCCTCGTCATCTTCAGTGCGGTGCTCCTGCTCGGACAGGGCCTGCCGGCCCTGTCCGACGTCAGCTTCTGACGACATGATCACGTTGCCGGTGCGGTCCAGGACCTTGGTCCCGCGCATACCCGCGGCGAAATGGCGTCACGAACCCGCTCGAGCGGCGTCTCAGGGGTGTGGCGTCCTCCGTGCCAATCCGGGGGGACGGAAAATGGTCCGAAAGTACTACTCAAAAATGGCCCGTAACTTCCATGACAAGAGGGTCGTTGCTCTCTAACTTGGTTCTCAGGGAGAACGTCACCATCCCGGTGGCGGTTACACATCTGAGGGAGTCATCATGACCAAGTTCTACGCCACCATCCTGTCGTTCGTCGCCGCTCCGAAGCGCGACGACAAGGGCGCCACCGCCGTCGAGTACGGACTGCGCGTCGCCCTGATCGCAGCC